>CAYUTA010000001.1:0-89639 GCA_964447605.1 uncultured Oscillospiraceae bacterium
CCTTGACGTCGTCCTCCACGCCTTCGAGACGGCCGAGCTCGCCCTCGACCACCACGCCGTGATCATGCGCATACTCCACGACCCGACGGGTCAGTTTGACGTTGTCCTCATAGGAATGATGCGAGCCGTCGATCATAACGGAGGAGAAGCCGCCGTCGATGCAGCTCTTGCACAGCTCAAACGTGTCGCCGTGATCGAGATGTACGCAGATGGGCAAATCCGTTTCGATGCAGGCGGCTTCGATCAGCTTCATCAAATATGTATGGTTGGCATACTTGCGCGCACCGGAGCTGACCTGCAGAATCAGCGGAGCCTGCAGGTCCCTGGCCGCCTCGGTGATTCCCTGGATGATTTCCATGTTGTTCACGTTGAACGCGCCGATGGCATACCCGCCCTGATAAGCGTCGGCAAACATCTTTGTGCTGGTTACGATAGGCATATTCTTGTCTCCTTTTCGTGCATTTCATCACGTATTATATCGTAATTGGCGGTAATTGCAACGAAAAATTGCATTGTGCGGCGCGTTTGCGCTATAATACCTGTGGAAACTTTGAATCCGGGCTTTACCTTGCGGCAAATTCAATGAATGAAAATTTTATGGAGGCTTTCGCCATGCAAAAAGGCTTGTTATCACTGGTCGTTCCGGTTTATTTTGAAGAAGAAGTACTGCGCGGGTCCTTTGACAGAATGGATGCGGCAATGCGGGAAACCGGCTATGACTATGAGATCATTTATGTCAACGACGGCAGCCGGGACGGCACAATGAAGATTTTGCGCGGGATTGCAGAGGAGCACGCATATGTTAAGGCGCTCTCCTTTTCGCGCAACTTTGGCCATCAGCTTGCGGTTACCTGCGGCATGGACGCGGCAAAGGGCGACGCGCTGATCATCATCGACGTGGATTTGCAGGATCCGCCGGAGCTGATTCCAAAGATGGTAAAGATGTGGGAGGACGGCGCGGACATCGTCTATGGCAAACGGCTCAGGCGCGAGGGCGAGTCTCTGTTTAAAAAACTGACCGCCGCGGCTTACTACCGCCTGCTCGACTGGATGAGCGCATATCCCATTCCGCTGGACACGGGCGACTTCCGGCTGATTGGCCGCAACGTGGCGGACTGTTTTTTGACCATGCGTGAGCACAACCGCTTTTTGCGCGGGATGTCCGCATGGATGGGCTACGAGGCCGTTCCCATCGAGTACGAGCGTCACGAGCGCGCCGCGGGCAAGACCAAGTATACGCTGAAAAAGATGCTGCGTCTTGCCATGGACGGCATCACGGGCTTTTCGGACAAGCCGCTGACCATGCCGGGCGCGGTCGGTGCGGGCTTATGCGTGCTTTCCGGGCTGGGCCTGATTATGCTGATTGTGTTCGCCTGCACGGTTGGCGTGCCCGGTTGGCTCTGGGCTGTGGACGGCATGCTGGCCGTGCAGGGCGTGACGCTTTGCTTTATGGGCTTGCAGGGCATGTACCTTGGCCGCATCAACGACGAGGTGAAGGCAAGGCCGCTGTACATCGTGGCCGAGCGGATCAATCTGGAGGAGTAGCCCCCGCCGTTTGCGGACAGAATTTATTATAGCAGGCTTGACAAAATTTCTTCTTGCAAGCATATGGCCTTTGTTGTAATATATTGTGGATTTAATCAGTATCACATAAAAAGGAGATCAATTACTATGGTAACGAAAGTAGGGATCAATGGCTTTGGCCGCATTGGACGTCTTGTTTTCCGCGCGTCCGTGCAGAAGCCGGAAATCGACGTCGTCGGCATCAACGACCCGTTCATCGATCTGGATTACATGGTCTATATGCTCAAGTACGACACCGTGCACGGCGTGTTTGAAGGCGAAGTCTCCGTCAAGGGCGACAAGCTTGTGGTCAACGGCAAGGAAATTGCAGTCTATGCCTGCATGAAGCCTGAGGAAATCCCGTGGAAAGAGTGCGGCGCAGAATATATCGTTGAATCCACCGGTGTGTTCACCACGACCGAGAAGGCTTCTGCGCACTTTGCCGGCGGCGCCAAGAAGGTCGTCATTTCCGCTCCTTCCGCAAACGCCCCGATGTTCGTCATGGGCGTGAACCAGAATAACTATACCAGCGATATGAACGTGGTCTCCAACGCTTCGTGCACCACTAACTGCCTTGCGCCGCTGGCCAAGGTCATCCATGACAACTTCGGCATCATCGAAGGTCTGATGACCACCGTGCATTCCATTACCGCAACGCAGAAGACTGTCGACGGTCCGTCCAAGAAGGACTGGCGCGGCGGCCGTGCGGCGGCGCATAACATTATCCCCAGCTCCACCGGCGCGGCCAAGGCGGTCGGCAAGGTTATCCCGTCGCTCAACGGCAAGCTGACCGGCATGTCCGTACGCGTTCCCACACCGGATGTATCGATGGTCGACCTCACCTGTCGGCTTGAGAAGGGCGCCGGTTACGAGCAGATCAAGGCCGTCATGAAGAAGGCCTCCGAATCCCCCGAGTGGGCCGGCATCATCGGCTACACCGAGGATAAGGTCGTTTCCTCCGACTTTTACACCGATCCGCGCACCTCGATCTTCGATGCGGACGCGGGCATCAGCCTCAACGACAACTTTGTCAAGCTGATCGCCTGGTATGACAATGAGTGGGGGTATTCCAATAAGGTCTGCGACCTGATTTCCCACATGGCCGTGATCGACGCAAAATAAGTGCGTCTTCAATTGCAGGAACGGCAGGCGGGCGGCGCAGATTGCGCTGTCCGCCGCAGGTTGCCGACAACCTGCGGTTTGCCGGCGGGAAGCGCTGCGGTGGGATTTTTGCATGCGGATGCAATCCCGAACGGCTGCGCCGTTCGCCGGCCCTGATCGTTTCGTTGCGGAATCGGCGGGCCAACCCGGTTGCGCCACTCTTTTGACAGGCCGGGTTGCCGCAACCAACAAAGCGGCGTGGTCAAAAAGCTATGGAAACCGGCCGAAAGGATCGGACCGGCGTTCAAATAATATATTTCCCGGATCCTATCTGTAAATTTCAGTTTTTTTCTTGCGGAAATCGGATATTAATGATAATATTTATTCAATAAACCAATATCTATATACATGTCGACACACATAGATGGAAAGAAGACCGTTTTATGGATCAGCCGGAAACCATCATCCTTGCCATTACGGGTAAAGGCGGCGTTGGAAAAACCTCCATCGGAGCGGCAATTACGCGGTTGCTTGCCGAGCGGCGGCGCGGCGCGCGGATTCTTGCCATTGACGCAGACCCGGCGATGGGTCTTTCCACCGCGCTGGGCGTTGAAGTGAAAAGCACGCTCGACGATATTCGCAGGGCCGTTGTCGACAGTGCAAAAAACGGTTCCCCCAAAGCGGCCGTTGAACTGCTCAACGAGGCGCGGTTCCGTATCTTTGACACAATGGTTGAACGGCAGGGATTTGCATTTCTTGCAATCGGGCGGCCGGAGGCGGCCGGATGCTACTGTACCGTTAACGCTTATTTAAAGGAAGTCATCAGCATGTTGGCGGGGGATTTCGACTATGTCGTTGTCGACGGCGAGGCCGGCATTGAGCAGGTCAACCGGCGGGTCATGGAGCGCGTGACGCATCTGCTATTTGTGACCGATCAAAGCAAAAAGGGCGTCCAGGTAACCCATACCATCAAAGCGGTTGCGGACGGCCTGGTCATGTACGACGCCTGCGGGGTAGTCGTCAACCGCGCGCTCGCGCCGGAGCGGGTTGCTCCGGCGGACTTTGGCGGCATGGAGTTGCTGGCCGTTATCGGCCCGGATGAGGACCATGCGCAAAACGATATCCGCGGCAACAGTATTTTTGAACTCCCTGCAAATGCAAAGCTGCTTGACGGCGTGGCGCAGGCGCTGGCGAAACTCGGCGTTCTGATGCAATAAAGCCCCGCGGGGTAACAAAACCAACGAGAGAGGTGTGGCATTTGAAAGATCTCAGGCATCTGATCTACTTTGAAAAGCTCCTCGAAAACGCAAACAATGAGCTTGTGCGGCAGGCCAAAGCGGAGGGCAAACTTGCCATTGGCTATACATGCTTCCACATGCCCGAGGTGCTTTTGAATGTGGACAACTGTTTCTCCGTACGCTTACGCGCGCCCAACACGGGTTCGATGGACATCGCGACCTATTACATGTCCAACTATACGTGTGAATATTGCCGCGCGCTGCTGGAGCGCGCCATCGAGGGCGGCTATAATTTCCTGGACGTGTGGGCGGCTGTGGACGCCTGCGCGGAGATGAACCGTTGTGCGGAAAACGTGGAGTTGCAAAAGCTGATCCCAAATGAAAAGTTTTTTGTCACCTATACGGATATGCCCTATAAGGTTCAGGACTACACGGTCAAGCACTATGCGCAGCAGATGCGCCTGCGCCTGCTGGACCGGTTAGCCGGGGTTTACGGCGTGGATACGTCCGACGCGGCGATCCGTGGCGCGGTCGCCGGGCATAATGCGGTTTGCGCCATCCTTACCGAAATTGGCGATCTGCGCAAGGCGGACAATCCCGTCATTACAGGTTACGAATACCTGGTGCTTTGCCTGGTTTCCTACTGCTGTCCCAAGCACCTCATTTTAAATAAGCTGCGAGAGACGCTCGAAGAGCTCAAAACGCGGGAGCCGAACGCGAAAAAGGCGTTCCGTGTGCGCGTGGGCGTGGTTGGCAGCGAGATCGACGACCTGGATCTGATCAGGCTCATTGAGGACGCGGGCGCGCTGGTCGTGTTCGACCGTTTCTGCTTTGGCGCATGGCCGGGCCGTGAAGTAATTCCGCTTCATGACGGGGAGGATGCGCTTACGCAGGTCTGCCGCCACTATCTCACGGTATCCGAATGTCCGCGCTACATGAGCCGGGAGAAAGTGCTGCAGCGCCGCGAGACCGTAGATCGTCTCGCCCGGGAGTTCAAGGCCGACGGCATCATCTACGAGCAAATCAAATTCTGCGACTTTTGGGGCTTTGAACGCGCGCTGGCAAGCCATGTGCAGGCCGAGGAGTATGGCAATCCCGTGCTGTCGATCGACCGGCCGTATATGGCGCGCTCCTCCGGCCAGCTTCGTACGCGCATGCAGGCGTTTGTCGAAAGTCTGGAGATTAAAAACATTCAGAAGGCGAGGGGGGCGAGATAATCGATGGCCGAAGCAAGAAGCGTTGAAGTTAAAAAGCTTGATAAAAAGCTTAATTGGTTCAATTACGGCGACCGTGCGCTTGGTAAGCTGTACAACGGCAAAATGGCGTACGCCCGCCGTGAATGGCGCGGGGTAAAGGATACGTTTGTCGACTATCTCTGGTGGCTGCGCACCTGGGGCGACATGATTGCGTTCGTCATGAAAGCGCCGTTGAAAATTACAAAGGGGATATTCACTTACCGCTGGATGGCGTCATACCTTTCCACGCCGGCGTTTATCGACAGGAACACGCAGGGGCTGCGTGGGATTCAGTTGAAAATGTCCCATATTGCGATGGGCCGTCTGATCAAATCCAGCGAGGACCTCATCGCCATGCTGTTCAAGTACGACCAGCGCCTTGGCGCGGACCCTGAACATTCAAAAAAGATCGTGTTGTTTGATGAAATGACCATGATTCAGCTCATGGCCGGGTTTCCCAACCTGATCGGCCTTCCGTATCAGCTCATGCCAGTGTTCCTCGTTTCGGAAATCGATCAGCTGAGCTGCCTGCATTACATCGACGCGGTCGAAAGCTACGGTCTGCCTGCCGATGTGTGTCCCGTGCCCGCTTGCGAGGCCGGCGCGGCTGTTGTGGACGCATATCCCAAACTGGGTTGCTGCTTCATTGCCAGCACCATGCCCTGCGACGGCAGCACGATGACCACCTCCTATCAAGACCGCCGCTTCGGCGTGCCCACGTTCCCGCTGTCGCTCCCGGTGCGCTATGACTGCGAGGAAACCGTGGAGATGGGTGCGCGCGATATCAGGGAATGCATTCGTTTCATCGAGGAGCAGACGGGCGAAACGTTCGATTGGGACGCGTACTTTACGTGCGTGAAGCGCTTCAATCAGGAAACGGAAATGGAGTTGGCCAAGTGGGAGATCAATAAAACGCCCTATCCGCAGGTCACCGGACCGAATCTGAGCCTGTTTCGCGAGTTTGCTTATCAGATGGAGGGCGGTCTGAGCGAGGTTTGGCTCAAAACCTATCAAAAGCTCGATAAGCTCGTGCATAAGGCATATGAAAAGCGGACGCTCTGTTCGCGCGAAATGCGCCACCGTGCGATCGTATGGAGTTGCCCGGCGCATTATTACGCCAACTTTTCCTCCTGGGCGGAAAACTGCTGGGGCATCAACGTGCTCATCGATATGGAAGCCATGAACTATACCGTGCCGCTGAGCGAAAACGACCCGGAGGAAGCCTACCGCGATCTGGCCAAGCTGTATGAACGCATGACCATGCGCAAGCACACCAACGGCGGTTACCCGCACATCCTTGACGAGCTCTGGCGCGTGGTGGAGGAGTTTCATGCGGATATGGTGTTTATGTACCAGCATGTGGCCTGCAAGACCGTTGTCGGCCTGCAGGGGATGTTTGACGAGCAGGCGCGCGAGCGCGGCATCCACTTCATCTGGATCGAGCATGACCTGATGGACCCCCGGACCGTCTCACGCCGCGACATGCGCACCAAGGTCAACAATTATATGATAAACGTCCTGCGCGAGGAGCCGCTCGATCCGTCGCTTGTCGAGTTCGAGGACGACAATACTTGGTGAGACGGCGGTTTGACGAATATAGAAACAAATTTTGGAGGATATAGATGGCTATGAAACGCTATTATGGCGGCTGTGACGTAGGGTCGACGTACACCAAGTGTGTGATACTCGACGAGAGCGGAGAGATGGTGGCGGATACGACGATCCGCAGCAAGATCAACTCGGAGATATCGGCCAAACTGGCGCTGGAGGAAACCATCGCCAAAATGGGGGGAATCGCTGAGGTAAAGGACTTGGCGTACCTGATCGGCACGGGCTATGGGCGTAATAAGGTGCCGTTTGCAGACGAGAACATCAGCGAAATCTCTTGCCACGCGATGGGGGTGCATGTGACGAACCCAGAGGTGAAGGCGATCATCGACATCGGCGGGCAGGACGTGAAAGGAATCAGCATCGACACGGATGGAACGGTGAAAAACTTCGCCATGAACGACAAATGCGCGGCGGGGACAGGGCGGTTTTATGAGGCGATGGCCAACGCGTTCGAACTGACGCTGCCGGAGTTTAGCAAACTGTCGCTGACGGCAAAGAACGTCATTCCGATCACGGCGCAATGCACGGTGTTTGCAGAGAGCGAGGTCATCACGCTGGTGGGGGAAGGAAAGCCGATGGATGAGATCGCGGCGGGGATTCAGATGTCGGTGGCGAAGAGGTGCTTCGTGATGGCGAAGAAAGCGGGCGCGGTCGACAGGATCACGCTGACGGGAGGCTGCGCGAAGAATGAGGGGCTGAAGCAGGCCATCGAGCATGTGTTAAAGCTCAAGGTTGTGGAACTCAAGACGGATCCGCAGCTGATGGGCGCGCTGGGAGCCGCCGAGTTCGCCCGCCAGAAGGGCCTGGCTAAGGAGTAGAAGTATGGCATGGTATTGGATTGTTCTGATGGTGTTGGGCGGACTGTTCGTGCTGACCTATGTTATTTTCCAGTTCAATCTGGACATGAAGCTGGTTGGCGTTCTTTATAAACTGCTCAACAAAATGCACGATAGCAAGCAAACGGATATCAAGTTTTAATGAAGCTGTACGACCATTTGATGCAGAAGACGGAGGCCCTGCTTTCCGGGCTGCCGGGTCGGAGATGGGCTTTTGATTCCGGTTGCGTCTGGCCGGACACCGGCGAGAACGAACTGGTGCTTTTGCGCGACGCCGCCTATGAACTCGGCGGAAGCGGCCATGCGGCGGTGGGCGGGCTGTTTGTAACGGACGACAGCGCGTTGGTCGCACGCGACGAGGTTGTGCTGTTTGGACCCGATCTGCAGGACATTCGGTCGGATAACGCCTATGCGCGGCTTGCCTTTGTGCGCGTGGGCGAACTCGGCGCGCAAGACGATGCGCTGTACAGGGCCATCCGCGATATTGACTTTACCAAATACCACGTGTTTCCCCGGGGATACATGACGCGCGCTTCCGCACAGAGCCGCCGCGAGCAGGTGCGCGTTGGCAGACAGGCCTTGGACGCGGGCATCGGGTTTTCCAGCGTTGGCAGCGGCTTTATTCAAAAGTACCGGGAAAATCCGAACGTGCTGGCCGTCCGTCTGGTTTTTGTGACCGACCCGGGCGCGGACTTTTCCGCGCTGGCCGAATGCGCGAAAAAGGCGGACGATATCACCGGCGCACTCAACCACTTTCTGGAGGGAATTCCAACGGACTGCCACAGCTGCTCGCTCAAGCCTGTCTGCGACGAGGTTGAGGGAATGCGCGAGCTGCACTTTAAAAATGCAAGATCCCTGCGGTAGCCGTTCATCGCCGGGCGTCTGCCGGGCGGGGCGGCGGATATGAAACCAAACGTGGTTTGATAAAGCAACCGCTTTCCGTTATGCCGTGGGCAACGGAAAATTTATTTCGGGAGTGGGCAGAGCGCCGTGGCTGTGATATGATGGGATTGAACGACTGCCCTTATGCAGGAGCCGCTTGGGGTTTGGCGTGCGGAACGACGGATTCGGGTTCATGGACCGGCTGTTTTTTAACAGCGTTGGCTCAATAGGCGCCGGATATATCGGCGTTGCGGCCGACCGGGCGCGGCGGATGTGTTTCATTTCCGCCGGGTCGCGGCGACGGGCAAGGGAGGGGGCATGCTGCAATGATTGCCGCAATTCTCTACACATCCAACTCGGGCTTTACCAGGGAGTACGCCGAGCTGTTCGCAGAAAAAACCGGGCTGTCCGCACATAACATTCAAAACAGCATTCCGTCCGCGGTTCGTGGAAAGGACGTTGTTTACATGGGTTGGCTCATGGCCGGAAACGTGCGGGGCTTTCAAAAAGTCAACTCAAAATATAATGTGAGGGCGCTCTGCGTAATCGGGATGGCGTCCAAAGAGCAGGATCAGATCACGGAGATCAAGAAGCGTTATGGTTTGACCGATACGCCGGCGTTCTACCTGCAGGGCGGATTTGATATCAATAAGCTCCAAGGCGTCTACAGGCCCATGATGAACGTCATGCGTAAAAAAATCAGGGGCGATTTGGAAAAGCTGACCGCGCGTACGCCCGATCAGGAGGCGTTGTATCAAATGGCTACCGTTGGCAGGAGCTGCGTGTCGGAGGGGAATCTCGCCGAGGTGCTCGGCTGGTACGATACCATCAAGGCGGAGTGACCGCCGTCATAATCCAATCATTTCAGAATATTTAGGAGGAAGTCGCATGAAAACAGATCCCAAAATTCAGCAACTGGTGGACAGCTATGGCAATTGGGTGCAGGGGGAATGTGAGAATAAGGCCGGCGGAACGGCCCGCTTCACAAACGCGCTGTATCCGTATACCGCTATCTTCTCGCCCATTCAGGTCAATCGCACGACGATCAAAAACCGCATCGTCATGGCGCCGATGGGAAACATCGACATGTGTGAGGAGACGGGCCGGCCCAACGACAAGATGCTTGAGTATTTCTATGCGCGTGCAAAGGGCGGAACGGGGCTGATTACGACCGGCCTGGTTCCCATCAGCCACGGCGTGGACAGCACGGTCACCGAGCTTGGCAAGCTCTCCTATTTTCCGCGCATCGACAGGAGCCGCACCGTTATGTCGGGCTGGCGCGATCTCGCGCACGGCGTGCATAATTACGGCAGTAAAATTTTTGTACAGCTGACCCCCGGTCTTGGCCGCGTAGGCAATCCGCAGTGCCTGATTACGCAGCTGAAATTCCCCAAGTCCGCCTCGTTTAATCCCAATTTTTATATTTCCGAAATTCCCTGTATGCGCCTTAGCGGCGCGGGCCTGAAGAAGATTATCAAAAACGCCGGTCAGGCCGCCGCCGACGCAAAGGCCTGCGCGCTGGACGGCGTGTATCTGCACGGCCATGAGGGATACCTGCTCGAGCAGCTGACCAATCCGGCGTTCAACCGCCGCAAGATGGGCAAGTATGCCGACTGGCAGCGCTTTGGCCTCGATATCGTCAAGGAAATCCGTAAGCGCACGGGACCGGATTACCCCATCATGTACCGCATCGACCTGTCGCTGGCGCTGAACGAGACCTATGGAGAGGACATGAAAAACATCAAGTCCCTCAAGAAGTTTACCAACGGCCGCCTGATTGCCGATACGCTGGATTATATGGAAAACCTTGTGAAAGCGGGCGTGGACCTGTTTGACGTGGACCTCGGCTGCTACGATAACTGGTGGCTGCCGCACCCGCCGGCCGGCATGCCGTCGGGATGCTTTCTGGAGATATCCGAAATTGTCAAAAAGCACTTTGCCGAAAAGGAACTCAAAAGCAACGCCGGCATCGAGGTGCCGGTTGTGGCCGTCGGCAAGCTCGGCTATCCGGACCTTGCCGAGCAGGCGCTGCGCGACGGACAGTGCGACATGATTATGCTCGGCCGCCCGCTGCTGGCCGATCCTGAATGGCCCAACAAGGTCTATGCGGGACAGATCGATCAAATCCGCCCCTGCATCGGCTGCCAGGAGGGCTGTATCAACGAATTCGTCGAGGGCGGTCATCCGCAATGCGCCGTCAACCCGCGTACCGGGTTTGAAGACGTGCTCCCCGCAGTGCTTCCGCCTGCTGAAAAGCCCAAGAAGATCGGCGTAGTCGGCGCGGGCCCGGCGGGCATCAGCTTTGCGCTTTCCGCCGCAAAGCGTGGGCATGACGTGGACCTCATTGAAAAGGAAAGCACGATTGGCGGCAAGGTCCTGCCCGGCAGCATCCCGAAGATCAAGTACGACTTTGAGAACTACCTCGAATATCTCAAACGCGAGGTCAAGGCCGCGCAGCCGCTGAAGAACTTCACGTTGAAGGTCAAGACCGAGGCGACAAACGAATGGCTCAGCGAGCAGAAGTATGACGCGGTCGTATTCGCAGTCGGAACAAAGAACGCCGTGCCGCCAATCCCCGGTATCGACCAGTGCAAGACTGTGCAGGCAACCGATCTGCTCGTTGACGACAAGCTGCTTGGCGACGCAAAGAAGATTGTGGTCGTGGGCGGCGGCGTGGTCGGCTGCGAAGCGGCTTACTGGCTCAGCTATGAAAAGGGCCGCGAGGTCACCGTCGTGGAGATGCTGCCGCACTTTATGTACGGCGCCTGTACGGCAAACCGCGGACATCTGATCTATTATATGAAGCGCGCGGGCGTGAAGCTGCTCAACTGCGCCAAGGTGGTGGGCTTTGAGGACGGCAAGGTAAAGATCAAACGCAATGTCAGCGCGGGCGCGCCTGATCCTTATAATACCTGGCAGCCGATTTTACCGGAGAATATTGAGAATCCGCTGGCAAAAAAGATCGGCGCGGAAACAAAAGACGAGATTCTCGACGCAGACCTGATCGTGCTGGCAATGGGCGGCAAGCCCGACGACGGCCCGTTCTTCTCCGCTCAGGCGGAACATGTCGCGCCGGAACTCTACAACATCGGCGACAGCTTTGCCGCAGGACGCGTGCTTGAGGCAACGCGCGCCGCGTACAATCTGGCGGCGCGCATATAAAGCGCGTTCCCGGTTAGCACAAATTGTAAGCTGCGCTTCAAGACCATCCGCAAAGCAGCGGATGGTCTTGGGCCGTCCAACACTTCGTTTTTTGACGGGGTAGCGCTGTGGCATGGCCTTTCCTGACAGGATTGACGCGGCATTTTCTGCAAGTGCGGTTGCTGTCTTTATACGAGCATTACAGCTGGTTTGGCTTACAGCGCTTCCCCGCCGCTATACAACTCATCCATTCCCATAATCGCTTCCGCTGTCATAAGCAGCCGCAACCTGCAGCCATGGACGAGATTGTGAACTGCGGCAAGCCGGTCGATTTCGTCCTGTGCGTCGATATACCTTACAAACAGGTCTTGATCCTCTGCTCCAAGCCTGTCCGGCAATTTTTGTGCAATGCGTGACAGCAGTTCAACGGCTCTGCCATACTCGGAATCCCTTTTGAAAAACCGAATCTCCGGGGATCTGTTTCCATATGCAAATTCTTCTGATATGCCTGACATTTCATCATCCTTTCTGCGTTGTTTTAATATTGCTTGAAAGGATTTGCAGCGCATGCTATAGTATTTACGCTGCATTGCCTTTAGGTAATTGTCGGTGTGGGGAGCGGCGTTTGCCTTGGTGAGGGTGCGCCGCTTCCTTCATTTTTTCTTGAGACCGTCGTGTATCTTGTGGACATCACGCCGCATGACTTCTGTTTTTGATACCGCCGGAACGCGAACACAATCATTCAACTTTTCGGAAGCTTCCTGGTCAAGTCTCACTTTTAGCAAAATATCCTTTGGATTGTCGGTCGGACGCCTCATTTTTTTATTCCACAATACAATCGCCTCACTTTTTGGGGCCGTTGATATCATAGGCTGATCGACGCCGGAAAGCCAACCTGAAATCCCACGGATGTGAATACACGCGCTGCCTGTCGATATGCTGATACGACCATGAGGATATGACGGCTGTCAAAATACGGCGGTCACACAGTTTGTGTATTAACATTTTTTGCCAAATGGGGTATAATAATAAAAACAGTCCATCGACAACGGAATCAGTTAACATTCGGAGGAGTCGTACCGTGCCAAAGTCTTTTCAGGATATTGAGCAGCGAATCATTGAACTGCTTGCGCAACAGCCGATCAAACAGTCGCAGATTGGGGATCATTTCTCCATGGATCGTTATCTGGACGTTGGACACACGGTGCGCGATATGGCCGTGCGCGGCGTGATCGTGCGCGAAAAAAGCGGAAGCACCTACTGGCTGCGGCTGAAAACAGAATAAAAGCGTTTGCACAGGCGGCCACACACAGGCGGGATGTGGTGAACGGACGAAGCGTTTGATTGGGGGCGCAGAGATGCCGGTCCTCAAAAATTGCGGGTTGACATTTCTCGTGAAAGTTGTTAAAGTATCAAATAATATAAAATGCGACGAGGAAACCAAGTAGGCGTTTGTATGTCCCCTAAGAGAGTTGCCGGCCGGTGCAAGGCAACGGGGTAACAAATGTTGAATACCTTTCTGAGCGGCTTGCTGAACTTGGAGTAGGCAACGACGGGAGCGCCCGTTACAGCGTCGGGATATGTCAGTATCCGATGAGGCCGTTTTTACGGTAAATTGAGGTGGTACCACGGGAATAACCCGTCCTCTGCAAAAGTTGCAGAGGACTTTTTTATTGCCCGTGTCCTACGATAAGCGATGAGGAGAAATGAAGATGGTCATTACGGAAATCCTGGAAAAAAACGCGCGCCTGTACGGCGACGAGGTGAGCCTTGTAGAGATCAACCCCTCGGAGGAGCGCGACCGCGCCGTTACCTGGCGCGATTACAGCCTGATTGAAAGCACCTTTTCAGACGCGCCTTATCGCCGGGAACTGACGTGGGCTGATTTTGATAAGCGCGCCAACCGGTTTGGCAACCTGCTGCTTAGCCGTGGAATCAAGAGGGGCGCGAAGGTTGGCGTTTTGCTGATGAACTGTCTGGAATGGCTGCCGATCTACTTTGGAATTCTGAAGGCCGGATGTATTGCCGTACCGCTGAATTTCCGCTATTCCAGCGAGGAAATTGAATACTGCCTCACGCTTGCGGATGTGGAGGTGCTGGTGTTCGGGCAGACGTTCATCAGCCGGTTAGAGCCCATTGTGGAAGCGCTTGGAAACATCCGTACGTTCTTTTTCATCGGAAAGGAAAGGCCGGATTTTTCCGAGTCCTGCGGCGAGCTGAGCGCATACTGCTCCTGGGAAGCGCCGCCTGTGCGGCTGGAGCCGGAGGACCACGCGGCCATCTACTTTTCCTCCGGCACAACGGGGTTTCCAAAGGCGATTCTGCATAACCACCGCGCGCTGATGAGCGCATGCCTGACCGAGCAGAAGCATCATGGGCAAACCCGCGCGGATGTGTTTTTGTGCATTCCACCGCTGTATCATACAGGCGCAAAAATGCACTGGTTCGGCAGCTTGCTTGCCGGAAGCCGCGCCGTGCTGCTGCGTGGCGTGAAGCCGGAATGGATCTGCCGGGCCATTACGGAGGAGAAGTGTACCATCGTGTGGCTGCTGGTACCTTGGGCGCAGGACCTGCTCGATGCCATCGAGTCCGGCAAGCTGGATTTGAGCCACTACTACCTCGAGCAATGGCGGCTGATGCACATCGGCGCGCAGCCCGTGCCGCCGAGCCTGATCCACCGCTGGAAAAAGGTGTTTCCCAACCATGCGTATGACACCAACTATGGGCTCAGCGAATCCGCCGGCCCGGGCTGCGTGCACCTGGGTGTGGAAAACATCGATAAAGTAGGGGCAATCGGCAAACCGGGATACCTCTGGAAAACGCGCATCGTGGACGAAAGCGGTCAAGATGTCGAACAGGGGCAGGTGGGCGAGCTGCTTGTGCAGGGGCCCGGCGTCATGCGCTGCTATTACAAAAATCCCGAGGCGACGGCGGAGGTGCTCAGGGACGGCTGGTTATGTACGGGGGACATGGCGCGTATGGATGCGGACGGCTTTCTCTATCTGGTCGATCGCAAGAAGGACGTGATCATCTCCGGCGGCGAGAACCTTTACCCGGTGCAGATCGAGGACTTTCTGCGCAGGTACGACAAAATCAAGGACGTGGCCGTCATCGGCCTGCCGGATGTAAGGCTGGGCGAGATCGCCGCGGCCGTCATCGAGTGTAAGGAGGGGCAAAGCTGCACGCAGGAGGAGATCGATCTCTTCTGCAAGGAACTGCCGCGATATAAGCGTCCGCGCAGAATTATATTCGCCGAGGTGCCGCGCAATCCGACGGGCAAGATCGAAAAGCCCGTGCTGCGCGCGCGCTATGGCCGCACCAGACTGGTCGAAGCGCAGACGACCGCATAGGGCGCGGATCGAATACTGGCGCGGACGCTGCGTCTGCGTACGGCCGGTTAAACCGGGCCGGCTGCGCGCGCTTCGGTGAACATAATCAGTCAGGTATCAGGAAACGGAGGTGTGCTCCATATGACGGATATGGGAATTAAGCTCATGATGCTGGCGTTGTTTTTTGGGTTGATGACGGCAATCGGCTTCTATTGCCGAAAACATTCCAAGGATGTGGATGGGTTTGTGCTCGGCGGCCGTTCGGTTGGCGCATGGTTTACCGCCTTTGCTTATGGCACATCGTATTTTTCCGCCGTCATTCTGGTGGGATACTCGGGCCAGTTCGGATGGAAATACGGCATCTCCTCCACATGGATCGGCCTCGGCAACGCCATTATCGGTTCGTATATGGCATGGGCGATTCTGGGCCGCCGTACGCGCATAATGACCCAACACCTGCAAAGCAAGACCATGCCGGATTTTTTCTGCAAGCGCTACAACAGTCCAGGATTAAGAACGGGGGCGGCGCTGATTATCTTTGCCTTTTTGATTCCGTATGCAGCGTCGCTGTACAACGGGTTGTCCCGGCTGTTTGCAATGGCGTTCCACATTGACTATACCGTCTGTATCATCATCATGACGGTGCTGACCGCGCTCTATGTGGTGGCGGGCGGCTATATGGCAACGGTCATCAACGACTTTATTCAGGGCATTATCATGCTTGGCGGCATCGTAGCCATCATTGCGGCGGTGCTCAGGCAGTTTGGCGGCATGGGCGAGGCCATGCTCTCGCTCGCACAGGTATCCGACTCCGCCGTGTCGGCCGCACCGGGCATTTTTACGTCTTTCTTCGGCCCGGAGCCGTTCAACCTGCTATGCGTGGTGATCCTGACCTCGCTCGGCACCTGGAGCCTGCCGCAGATGACGCAGAAGTTCTATGCCATCAAAAACGAGGCGGCCATCGTAAAGGGAACCGTGATATCCACCATTTTTGCGCTTATCGTCGCGGGCGGATGCTATTTTCTCGGCGGCTTTGGCAGGCTGTTGGCCGGAAAAGTGGATGTGTCCACACAGGGTTACGATGCGATCATTCCAAAGATGTTCGAGCCGTTTTCCCCCGTTTTGACGGGGCTGGTCGTCATACTCGTGCTGGCGGCGTCCATGTCCACCATGTCGTCGCTGGTATTAACGGCAAGCTCCACGCTGACATTGGATTTGATTGTGCGGCGGCCCTGTGCTAAAATGGACGAAAAACGAACGATCAGGTCGATTCGTGCGCTGATTGTGGTGTTTATTACTCTTTCGGCTGCCATCGCCATTGTGCAGTATAAGCACAATGTGGCGTTTATTGCACAGTTGATGGGCCTTTCCTGGGGCGCGATGGCCGGTGCGTTCCTAGGGCCGTACCTATACGGGCTGTACTTTAGGCGCATCACCGTGCCCGCCGTATGGGTCAGCTTTATTTTCGGCGTAGGCGTGATGCTTGCCAATATGTTTTTTCGCGCGCGGTTCCCGGCCTGGCTGCAATCGCCAATCAACTGCGGCGCGTTTGTCATGCTTGCGGGGCTTGTGCTTGTGCCGCTGGTGAGCTTGTTTACCAAGGGGCCGGAGCAAAGCCACGTTGAGAAGGTTTTTGACTGTTACGGAAAAACGGTAACGGTCGCCGTGACGGACTCGATTGGTAACGCCATAGAGGAGTAATGCGCCTGTTTGCGGGGTTCCCCGTTTATTTTTAAGGAGGAAACGCCATGAAGACACTGATGCTTGGCAACGAAGCGTTTGCACGCGGTCTGTATGAGGCGGGCTGTACAATGGTTTCGAGCTATCCTGGCACACCCAGCACGGAGATTACGGAGTACGCTGCAAAGTACCCGGAGATCTATGCGGAATGGGCGCCAAACGAAAAGGTCGCGATGGAGGCGGCGTTCGGCGCGTCGCTTGCGGGGAGCCGCAGCTTTTGCGGCATGAAGCACGTTGGACTCAACGTTGCCGCAGACCCGCTGTTTACCATTTCCTACACCGGCGTCAATGCGGGCATGGTCATCGGCGTTGCGGACGACGCGGGCATGCACAGCTCGCAAAATGAGCAGGATTCCCGGCATTATGCGATGGCCGCAAAGCTGCCGATGCTCGAGCCTGCCGATTCCGCCGAGGCGCTTGCGTTTGTAAAGCTGGCGTATACGATTTCTGAACAGTTCGACACGCCGGTTCTTGTGAAGATGTGCACGCGCGTTTCCCATTCGCAAAGCGTGGTGGATACCGCTGAGCGGTCCGAGCCGGCCGGGAAGCCTTACAAAAAGAATCCGCAAAAATACATTATGATGCCGGGCAATGCCAGACGCCGCCATCCCATCGTTGAAAAGCGCCTGCTCGCGCTGGCCGGCTATGCCGAAACCTCCGGTTTAAACCGCCGGGAGCACGGCGGCGACGATAGCCTTGGCCTGATTACCTCGAGCACGAGCTATCAGTATGTTAAGGAGGCCTGCGGCGACCGTTATCCGGTGCTGAAGCTTGGCATGGCATACCCGTTGCCGCAGAAGCTCATAAGGGACTTTGCCGCGTCCGTGCAAAGGGTCGTCGTTGTGGAGGAGTTGGATGGATTTATCGAGGCGCACTGCAGGAGTCTGGGGCTTGACGTTGCCGGCAAGGAGCTGTTTGCGCCGCTCGGCGAGCTTTCACAAAATATTGTCGCCGAAAAGCTCGGCAGCCCCAGGGAAGGCGGGGCCAGGCTGAACGAGGACATCCCGCCGCGCCCGCCGGTCATGTGCGCAGGGTGCCCGCACCGCGGGCTGTTTTACACGCTTGCCAAACAGAAGCTGACCGTGATTGGCGACATCGGCTGCTATACGCTGGGCGCGGTCGCGCCCCTTGGCGCAATCGACGCGGTAATTTGTATGGGCGCTTCGATTTCCGGCCTGCACGGCTTTAATAAGGCCGGCGGCGGTGAAGCGGGCAAAACGGTTGCCGTCATCGGCGATTCCACCTTCATGCATTCCGGCATGACGGGCCTGGTGAACATCGCTTACAACGATTCCAACAGCACCGTCATCATCCTGGATAACTCCATCACCGGCATGACCGGGCACCAGCAAAACCCGACTACAGGATATAATCTGAAAGGCGATCCGGCCGCCAAGGTGGATTTGGAGGCGCTGTGCAGGGCCATCGGCATCCGCCGTGTGCGCGTGATCGATCCCTACGATCTCGCGCAGTGTGACGCGGCCGTTCGCGAGGAGCTGGCGGCGGACGAACCCTCGGTCATGATTTCCCGCCGCCCCTGCGCGCTGCTCAAGTACGTTAAGCCCAAAGCGCCGCTGTCCGTGCAGGCGGAGCGGTGTAAGAGCTGCGGCATGTGCATGAAGATCGGCTGTCCGGCCATCAGCATGGCCGGCGGAAAGGCCGTGGTCGACAAAACGCTTTGCACCGGCTGCGGCGTATGCGGGCAGCTGTGCAAATTCGGTGCGCTCTTGGCGGAAAAGGAGGTGTGAGCATGGAAACGAAAAACATCATGATCGTTGGCGTCGGGGGGCAGGGTTCACTGCTGGCCAGCAAGCTGCTCGGCCGCATGCTGCTTGGCAAGGGCTATGATATCAAGGTCTCCGAGGTGCACGGCATGAGCCAGCGCGGCGGCTCTGTGGTGACCTATGTTCGCTTTGGCGACAGGGTGTATTCGCCGGTTATCGACAGGGGCGAGGCGGATTTTATCATCGCCTTTGAGCTGCTGGAGGCGGCGCGTTGGACGGAATATTTGAAAAAGGGCGGCAGGATCATCACCAATACCCAACGGATCAACCCCATGCCCGTCATCACGGGCGCGGCGGTATACCCGGACAATCTGGCGGAAAAAATCGCTGCTGCCGGCATGGATGTGGACGCGTTCGACGCGCTGACGCCGGCCGGGCAGGCGGGGTCTGCCAAGGCGGTCAATCTTGTGTTGATGGGACGGCTGTCGCGATACTTTGACTTTGCCCTAGAGGATTGGCTTACCGCCATCGAGGGCAGCGTACCCGAAAAATATTTGGAGCTGAACCGCAAAGCGTTCCTGCTTGGCCGGGACGCGGGGCAGGTGAAGGGAGCGTGATGCGCGATGCCAAAGTATTATCAGTCGGAAATTGAAACGGCTCCCCGTGAACAGATTCTCGCGCTGCAGAATGAGCGTCTTGCGGCTACGGTGAAGCGGATTTATGAAAATGTGCCGTTTTACCGGAGAAAGATGGAATCTGCAAACCTTTCGCCCTCCGGCGTCCGCACAATCGCCGACCTGCACAAGCTGCCGTTTTCCTATAAGCAGGACCTTCGGGACACCTATCCATACGGCCTGTTTGCCGTACCGATGAAAGACGTGGTGCGCCTGCACGCCTCCAGCGGAACCACGGGCAAGCAGATTGTGGCCGGATATACGCAAAAGGATATGGATATCTGGGCCGACTGCTGTGCGCGCGCCCTGACCGCCGCGGGCTGTGATGAAAACGATGTGGTGCACGTTTCCTATGGCTACGGACTGTTTACCGGCGGGCTCGGCGCGGATGGCGGCGCGATGCGGCTCGGCGCAACCACGGTCCCCGTTTCCAGCGGGAACACATTGCGTCAGGTGACCATCCTGAAGGACTTTGGATCGACAATTCTCTGCTGCACGCCCTCCTACGCGCTGCACATTGCCGAGGTGCTGTTTGCAAACGGCTTTACAAAGAAAGATATTTCCCTCAAGGCGGGTATTTTCGGCGCGGAACCGTGGACCAACGGGATGCGCCGCCAGATTGAGGATGTGCTCGGCCTCAAGGCATACGATATCTACGGTCTGACGGAGATCGTCGGCCCGGGCGTGGCTTTTGAATGCGAAGAGCAGACCGGCATGCACGTCAATGAGGATCACTTCATTGTCGAGGTCATCGATCCGGACACCGGGGAGGCGCTTCCGGAGGGGGCGCAGGGTGAGCTGGTCTTTTCCTGCATCACCAAGGAGGCGTTTCCAATTCTGCGCTACCGCACGCGCGACATCGGCGTCATTTCCCGGAAAAGATGCGCCTGCGGACGTACGCTCGTCAAGATGTCCAAGCCGCGCGGCCGCACGGACGATATGCTGATCATCCGCGGGGTCAACGTGTTTCCGTCGCAGATCGAAGCCGCGCTGCTTGAGCAGGGGCTCACGGCAAATTACCGGATTGTCGTGGATCGCGCCAACAATTTCGACAGCATCGAGGTCCAGGTGGAAATCAATAACGCGGTTTTCTCCGACACCATCCGGGGCCTTACCCGCAAGGAGAAGGAGCTGGAGGAAGCGCTCAAGTCCCTGTTGGGCATTGCCGCGAAGGTCAAGCTGCTTGAGCCGAACACCATCGAGCGTTCCACCGGCAAGGCGGTGCGCGTAATTGACAAACGAAACCTGCTGGACTGAAGGAGGCCGCAATATGGTAGAGCAACTGTCTGTGTTTTTGCAAAATGAACCCGGCAAGATCGCTTCCGTAACGGATGCGCTTGCCAGGGGCGGTATTGATCTGCGCGCGCTGTCCGTTGCGGACACTGCGGACTTTGGCGTGTTGCGGATGCTGGTCAGCGATGTGCGCCTGGCCCGGGATATCCTTGTCCGCGACAACTGTATCGTCAGCGCAACGAGCGTAACGGTCGTTGCCGTGCCGGATGAGCCCGGCGGTCTGGCGAAAGTCTCGTCGCTGCTGGCGCGGGAACAGGTGAACATTGAATACATGTATTCCCTGATCGGCCGCGGCGAGGACAAGGCCTATATGGTCTTCCGCGTATCCGACGAGCAAAAGCTTATCCGTATCCTGGAGAAAAATGGGTTAAGCGCCGTGTCCGGCGAAGAACTGGGCATTCGATAAAAAGAAAGCAGAGGCAATATTTATGCAAAATTTCAGCCGTAAATGTGAACAATTCACCGATTCTGTCATCCGCCGCATGACCCGTATCGCCATTGACTGCGGCGCGATCAATCTGGCGCAGGGCTTTCCGGACTTTGACCCGCCCAAGGCGCTGACCGACCGACTGGCAGCGGTCAGCCAGACCGGCCCGCATCAATACCCGATTACGATGGGCGCGCCCAACTTCCGCGAGGCGTTGGCGCGCAAGTGCGGCCGCTTTATGGGACGCAGCCTCGACCCGAACACGGAAATGGTCGTAACCATCGGCTCAACCGAGGCAATGGTGGATACCATCTTTGCCATGACCAATCCGGGCGATAAGATCATCATGTTTTCGCCCTACTTTGAAAACTACCGCGCGCAGGCCATCATGGCGGACTGCGAGCCGGTCTTTGTGCCGCTGGCGCCGCCCGCGTTCCACTTTGACGCCAACGTGCTTGAGGACGCATGCAGGCGGGGCGCAAAGGCCATCCTGATCTGCAATCCGTCGAATCCGAGCGGCAAGGTGTTTACAAAGGAGGAGCTCAGGACAATCGCCGGGCTGGCAATTCGGTATGATCTATACGTTATCATGGACGAGGTTTACGAGCACATCGTCTACGCGCCGCACAGACATATCTACATGAACAGCCTGCCGGGCATGTGGGAACGCACGGTTTCGTGCAGCTCGCTTTCAAAGACCTATTCCATTACGGGCTGGAGGCTTGGGTATGCCATTGCGCCCAAGCCCATCATGGACCGCATCAAGCAGTTTCATGACTTCAATACCGTGGGCGCGCCGTCGGTCCTGATGGAGGCGGCCATCGCGGGGCTTGAGATGCCGGACAGCTATTATGAGGAATTCGGCGCGCACTATGCGCACATGAAACAGCTGTTCACCTCCGGCCTGACGGATCTCGGCATTGAGTACACCGACCCGCAGGGCGCATATTTCGTGCTGGCAAATATCGGAAGGTACCTCAAGCCCGGCCAGACCGACGCGGCTTTCTGCGAGGAGATGGCAAGAAAGGTCGGCGTGGCCTGCGTGCCCGGCACATCGTTTTTTATGGAGGATGTCAACGACATCGTGCGGGTGCATTTTGCCAAGCGTGACGAAACGCTGCTCGCGGCGCTCAACCGGCTGGCGGACATCAAGGCAAAGATGGCGTAAACGTTAAGCCTTAAGCCGCCGGCAAACCGCGGTTTGCCGGCGGCACGCGCTGTTACAGGACATTTGCATGCCGCTTCGTCCCCGGACGATTGCATCGCCTGTCGCCTTGCTGCATGAAAAGCGTCGTTTTTACCGCACATGCCGCCGAAAATGACCGTTTGTCTGGTTCTTCCTGCGGTTCCAACGTGCGCGGGTTGACGTGGCAACTCGAAGCATACCTTTCCTTTTACTGCCTGGCGCGCCGGGGCGCGCGCTATCCTACCGCCTGCAGGCGTTTACAAACCTGATCGGCACATCCATCCTTTTTGCCGCGGCCTCAACCGACATTCCATCGTCCAAAAAACGCCTGCACACGGCCTTCATGTTTTCGCCGACCTCGATGATGTGCAGATCGGGGTCGTAAAACCGGACTGCCCGTTGCCCCCAACTGTGCTCAACCACCGTATGGACATACCGGATATGCTCCATGCG
Organism: uncultured Oscillospiraceae bacterium; assembly: GCA_964447605.1. Classification (GTDB taxonomy): domain Bacteria; phylum Bacillota; class Clostridia; order Christensenellales; family CAG-138; genus CAYUTA01. The sequence goes on from CAYUTA010000001.1 coordinate 22,434, forward strand.
ACTCAGCTTTTCAATGAACGCGTCAAAATCATCCTCTTCAAAATAAATCTCGGCGTTTTTGCCGCCGAATGTGATGCTGCCGGCCGGCGCCTGGATAAAATCCCGCCAGCTATCGGCGGTTTGCAGGCAGACGCCGCCGGTCAGCGTAACGTTTGCGCCGAAATCCATGACCACGCGCAACCCAAGCGTTTCCCGATAGAACGATATGGATCGATCCATATCGGAAACGACCAGCAGGGGATTTTTAAACTTCATAGAGCGTGCACCTCGCTATTTTCTGCTGTATGCCGTATGCTCCAGCGGCAGGCTGGTGCGGAACCTTTTATCCCGGTTGTAGTAGGCCAACTGCACGGCGGGCGCGGTGGGGATGGAGCAGATTTCGCCCACGCCCTTTGCTCCGCACGCAAGCCCGTCTTTTATGGCTTTGCCAACCGTGACCGCAATGACCTCCGGCGTCTGGTTGGCCTTGAACAGCCCAAGCGTGCCGAACCTTCTGGTCGGCCTGCCGTTCTCCAGCGGGAAGTCCTCCGTCAGCGCATAGCCGAGGCTCATAACCACGCCGCCCTCGATCTGTCCCTCGAGCGCGATGGGATTGACCGCCTGCCCAACGTCGTGCACAGCGGTCACACGGGCAACCCGGCCCTCGCCGTCCAGCTCCACAACGTGCGTGGCGTAGCCGTACGCGATGTGCGAAACAGGGAACTCGCAGTCGGAACCGATTTTATCGGTTATGCCCTCGTATTCGCCATAGAAGCTCTTCCCATTGAGCGTCTCGAGCCTACCGCCCGCCGCGTCGAGCGCTTCTTTGAGCGCTTTTGCAGCCCGGACGGTCGCCTCTCCGGTGAACAGCGTCTGCCGCGATGCGGTCGTATTGCCGGAATTCGGCGCAAGCGCGGTATCCGGCGTGCAATAGGAAATTTGCTCAAGCGGCAGTCCGGTCACCTCGCGGACATACTGCACCTGCACGGTGCCCATGCCCTGCCCGATGCATGCGGCGGAGGAATGCAGGTGCGCCCTGCCGTCTTTAACCTCGATCCGGCAGCGGCCAATGTCCGGCACACCCACGCCGAGGCCGCTGTTTTTCATCGCGCAGGCAATGCCCGCATCCGGATTGCGCTCCATAAGGGGGCGCACCGCGTCGAGCGTCTCCACCAGCGCGGTGCTCTCGTCGGCGATCTGCCCGTTTGGCAGCACCTGCCCGGGGCGGATGGCGTTGATACAGCGCATTTCAAACGGAGTAATGCCCACCAGTTCCGCCAGCTGATTCAGGTTACACTCGGTGGCAAAGCAGCTCTGGGTCACGCCAAAGCCGCGGAACGCGCCGGCCGGAGGATTGTTCGTATAGTAGGCCCTGCCAAGAATATCCACGTTTTGATAATTGTACGGCCCGGCGGCGTGCGTGCACGCGCGCTGCAAAACCGGTCCGCCGAGCGAAGCGTATGCGCCCGTATCGGCGATCAACTCCGCCGTCATGCCGGTCAGGTAGCCGTGTTCGTCGCACGCGGTCGTGAACACCATCTCCATCGGATGACGCTTTGGATGCACGAGGATGCTCTCCTGCCGGGACAGCGCGACCTTGACCGGCCGCCGGAGCAGGTAAGCTGCAAGCGCCGCATGATGCTGCACGCTCATGTCCTCCTTGCCGCCGAATCCGCCGCCGACCATCATGGCCGACACGCGTACCCTCTCGTGCGGCAGGCCCAGCATGTCGGCGCATTCGTGCTGCGTCTGATAGATACCCTGGTCGCCGCTGAGGATATGTATGCCGTCGCCTTCGGGGTAAGCGACGGCGCATTCCGGCTCAAGGAACGCATGCTCTGTAAACGGCACGCTGTAGCGGTTGGTCACAACGTATTTGGAGCGGCGAATGGCCTCCTCGGCATTGCCGCGCTGAACGCGCTGTTCAGAAAGCAGATTGCCGCGCCCATCGTGCACGGCGGCCGCGCCGTCGGCCATCGATTCCCGCGGCGAGAGGATGGGGGGGAGTTCTTCGTAATCAACCCGCACCAGCGATTTGCCAAGCGCAAGGCTTTCGCGATTGCTGGCCACCACCAGCGCGATTGCGTCGCCGAGGAAATGCGTGGTCTCGCCAACGTCGATCATGACCGGATAGTCCTTCACAAGATGACCAATCAGCTTGTCGCCCGGCACATCCTTGGCGGTAAGGACGGCGACGACGCCCGGGACGGCCTCCGCGTCCCCCGTGTCGATGGCCAGCACGCGCGCGCGCGGGTATGCGCTGCGCACCGCCGAGGCGTACAGCATGCCGTCGAGATAAACATCGTCTGCGTACGCGGCCGTACCCAGTGTTTTGCCGGGCGCGTCCACCCGCGGCAACGCGTCGCCTACCGCGCCGGCAATCTCGCCGCGCGGCACAGGCGCGTTCTCCCGCAGCAGCTTTGCGGCAAGCAGAATCGCATCCTCGATTTTTTTGTAACCGGTGCAGCGGCAGATGTTGTTTTTGATGGCTTCCTTTACCTGCGTCCGGCTCGGACTGGGATTTGCGTCCAAAAGCCCCTTTGCGCTGATAACCATACCGGGAATGCAGAACCCGCACTGTACAGCGCCCGCTCTGGCAAACGCATATGCGTACACATCGCGTTCACGCGGTGAAAAACCCTCGACGGTCACGACGGACTTGCCCTCCAGACGGTCTGTCTGCTGTACGCATGCCTTGACGGGCCTGCCGTCGAGAAGCACCATGCAGGTGCCGCATGCACCCTCCGCACAGCCGTTTTTGACGCTGGTAAGGCGCAGGATGTCGCGGAGATAATAGATCAGCCTTTGATTCTGCGCGAGCGTGACGGGTTGCCCGTTTACACAAAACGTTGTCATAGTATCCTGCCTTTCGGTATAGACGCTGCTTGACCGCGGAAAAAGCGGGCGTCAGCCGGTTTCCCACGGTCAATTGCCAGCGGATTTCGATATTATACGAGATAGCTATAGTCGCGCATAACCGTGTCGATCAAGTGCGCAATATCCGGGTCGATTACGCCCTGATCGAGCGTAACGGTTTCCACCTGATCCAATCTGATTTTGAATTTTCTGCCGCCGAGCGGGAGGAAACCCTTGTTCCCGCTGCCGTCGAATTCGGCTTCGGTTGCAAACAGCGTGAACTTTTCCTTATAAGGCGCGCTGTCATACGGGCAGAATACCAGGCAGTTGCCGCACTCGTTGCACATTTTGTCAACGTGGATAATCTGCGGCATTTCCACGCCCGGCACACGGATGGCGACGTTTGCGCGGTTGGGGCAGACCTGCACGCAGCATTCGCAGATGGTGGAACAGCCAAGACAGCGGTCGACCTCCTTGCCCGCGTCGTCATACCCGTGCAGAATTCCCTGGCGCTCCAAACAGCCTTCGGCGCATTGTCTGGCCTCGGCCGGGATCTCATAATTGTACTTGCCTGCGACGGCGTCCGCAACGCGCCGCGCGTCTGCTATGGCCTCCACCACCGTTGCGGGGCCGCGGTTGGCATCGCCGACGACATACACGCCCTTTTGGCTGGTTTCAAGGGTATCGGGGGCTACAACCGCGCGTCCACGTTCGCTTACCGCGAGGCCGTTTGCGGCGAACTGCTCTGCGTCCACCTTTTCGCCAATGGCGCTGATGAGCGTTGTACAGGGAACGCGGACGACGGTCTCCGTCTCAACCGGCGAACGGCGGCCGCTTGCGTCGGCCTCGCCGAGCACGCATTGTTTGCAGATCAACTCGCCGTTTTCAAGCGAGTAAGGCGCCAGCAGTTCCATGAATTCCACGCCGTCTGCAAGCGCCAGCCGCAACTCCTCCTCGTCGGCGGGCATGTAGCGCGCCGTACGGCGGTAAACCAGATAAACATGCTCCACGCCCTTGACGCGCCTGGCCGCGCGCGCGGCGTCCATGGCGGTGTTGCCGCCGCCGACCACGACGACGTTTTTACCAAGCTCCAGATTCCCGTTCTGCTTATATTGCTCGAGAAACTCCAAAACATGGACGCTCTCGCCCTGCTCGAGCCTGAGCGCGCCGTGCTTCCATGCGCCGATGGCGAATACAACGCTTTCAAAGCCCTGCTTCTTTAACTCGGCAACCGATGGAGCGGCGGTGTTGGTTTTAACGGTCACGCCCATGCGCTCCATGATGGAAACGTCGCGGTCAATGCCGAAGTCCGCAATGCGGAACCCGGGGATGACATAGCGCACGATGCCGCCGAGCTTTTCGCGCTTCTCAAACAGCGTCACGTCAACGCCCTGCCGCGCGAGGAAAAACGCCGACGCCATGCCCGCCGGGCCGCCGCCGATGACGGCCGCCTTCCCACCGGTTTTTGCCGCGGGCTTGAGCGTTTCCATCAGGCCCTCATAACCGCGGCGGGCGGCAAGCAGCTTTGCGTCGCGTATATGCACGCTGCTGTCATAGAAGTTGCGGGTGCAGCGGTCCATGCAGCGGTGCGCGCAAATCTTGCCGGTGGTAAACGGCAGCGGGTTCTTTTCGACGATCAGCCGCAGCGCCTCGGCATACTTGCCTTGGCCAACGAGCTTGATATATTCGGGAATGTCCTGCGCAATGGGGCAGCCGTTTTCACACGGGGCGACAAAACAGCTGGTAAGAGGAACCTTTTTCTCCATTTTGCGCACAGGCAACGGCTTGATGGCCTTTACGTTGCGCTCGTCGGTCCGCGCCCGGAGTGCCAGGCGCTCGATACGGCCGACCGACACGCCGGTAAACGGCAGGTATTCTTCCGAATAGAGCTTTTCTGCAATCTGCGTCAGGCGTTGGTAGCCTCCGGGCTTTAACAGCGTGGTCGCCAGCGTGACGGGCCAGATACCCGCGTTGAACAGCGCGGCAATATTATAGCTGTCCGCGCCGCCGGAAAACGAGATGCGCATTTTGCCGTCGAACGTCTTGCTGATGCGGTGCGCAAGCTCCATCGTCAGCGGGAAGAGCGAACGGCCGGACATATACATCTCCTCGCCGGGCAGCTCGTTGCGCTTGATCTGGACGGGGAACGTATTGGTCAGCTTGAGGCCGAAGGCAAGGCCGTTTTCCTCCGCAAGCGAGAGCAGGCGCTTGAACATCGGCACAGCGTCGCGGTACTGCAAATCATCCTTAAAATGAAAGTCGGTGAACGAAATGTAGTCGTAGCCCATTGCATCGAGGGTTTTACGTGCAAACGCATAGCCCAGCAGCGTCGGGTTGCACTTGACGAACGTGTTGAGCTTTTTTTCCTGAATTAAATAGGAAGCGATGCGTTCAATCTCCTGCGGCGGGCAGCCGTGCAGCGTGGAAAGCGTGATGGAGGTGCAGACGTTGGGGCTGATGCCGTCGATGTACTTGGCGTCTACCTTCGTGAACAGGCCGAGATGCTCCCTTGCCCACCGGCGGCATTCCTCCCAGATGGGGGTATGGGAAGCGTCCTTCAGACCCTCGATAAAATCGTCGATCTTCTTGCTGGTGATGCCCTCGAAATGATAGCCTACGGACATGTTGAACATGAAGCCGTCCGGCCGGCCAAGATCGAACTCCCAGCTGAGCAGCTTGATGGCGAACCATGCCTTGACATACTCTTCAAACGCTTCGGGTACGCGCAGTTCCGTAGACCATTCCACATTATAGCCTTCGTCCTCCGCTAGAATACAGGGCTTGGCTACCGGCAGGTCCTCGCCGTCAAGCGTCTGAACGGTTTTTAACTCAAAGAACCGGCTGCCGGCATAGTACGCGGCGATGAGGTTCTGCGCAAGCTGCGTGTGCGGGCCGGCGGCGGGGCCAAACGGCGTTTCGAGATGCTCGTGAAACAAATCGAGCAGTTTGCCGTCCTTGGCGGCAAAGGGACGGCGTACGCCGAATATGGCGCCGGATCGCTTCTTTTCGGTAAGCGCCCAGTTCATCAGGGAAGCAAATGGGATGGGGGTCATTCTGTCGGACATGGTCTTTCCTCCTTAACCGTTGATGGATGTCCAAAGCTTTTGCGCGCTCTCGCGGCACTCTGCCATGACGGCGGCCTCGTCGACGGCGAGCAGCTTGCGATCGAGCATCAGCACGTTGCCGTTGCAGACGGTGGTAACCACGCTGCGGCCGTTCATGCCAAAGAGGATATGGCCGTTGCAGTTGCCTGCGTCCATCGGCGTAAGCGGATCATAGTCGGTGACGATGACGTCGGCATACGCGCCGGGCTTGAGCACGCCGAGCGGTTTGCCGTAAAAGCGCGCCGCGATCCTGGCGTTGTTTTCAAACAGCATGGCGGGAATCTCGCCCCAGGCGACAGTCGGGTCACACAGATGGTGTTTGTGAATGAGGTTGCCAACCTTATAGCTTTCGAGCATATCGTTGGTGTAGCCGTCCGTACCGAGCCCCAGCAGCAGGCCTTCCGCAAACATCTGGATGACCGGGCCGCAGCCGACGGCATTGCCCATGTTGGATTCGGGGTTGTGCACAACCATTGTATCCGTATCCCTGATCAGCTCCATTTCAGCTTTGTTAATGTGCACACAGTGCACGGCAATGCTCTTTTTCCCGAGAATGCCGCAGTCATACAGGCGGTTGACGATGCGCTTGCCGTATTTTTTGAGCGAATCCTGCAAATCGCCGGGCCCCTCGGCCGTGTGCACGTGAAAACCCGTGGAGGAAGGGGTGTGCGCGCGGCAGATTTCCAGCGTTTGATCGCTGAGGGTAAACGCGGCGTGCAGCCCCATCATGGCCTTGAGCATGTCGCTGCCATCGGCCTCGGCAAGCTTTATCATGCGCTCGTTTTCAAGCACGGCCTCCATCATCTTTTCCCCGCCGTCGCGGTCGCTGACCTCGTAGCACAGGTTGGTGCGCACGCCAAGCGCCTTTGCGGCGTCTGCAATATCGTCTAAACTGCCGGGAATGTCGCAGTAGCTGGCGTGATGGTCAAACACGGTTGTAACGCCGTTTTTGATGCTGTCGATATAGACGGCGTAGGCGGAAAGCCGGTTATTTTCATGTGTCAGCTTGCGGTCGATCTTCCACCACATGCCCTCGAGAATATCGTTGAAATTTTTCGGACTGTAACCCTTGATGGAGAGTCCGCGCGCAAAGGCGCTGTAGATGTGGTTATGCGCGTTGATGAGGCCCGGCATAATCACGCCGCCGCGTGCGTCGATCAACGTTGCGTCCGGGTATTTTTCCTGCATCTTAGCGGTCGTGCCGACCTCCCTGATGAGATTCCCCTCGGTTACTACCGCGCCGTTTTCATAATACTTGTCACAATCGCGGGTGATGAGCCTGCCGTTTCCGATGAGCAGCATACAAATTCATTCTCCTTTCAAAAATAGAATTCAAATATTGGAGATGCGTTTACGGTTGAGAAAGATAAAGTTACATATTATGGTCTATTATACAATTCAATCTTTCGGTATGCAAGATGTGACGGCTTAAAAACTAAAAAACTATTTGGTCAAAAAAATATTGTTTTGCATGCGTATTTTTTTCTGTACTTTTTAGTTTTATTGCGGTATGATAGGATTAATCATTCATAAATATTGTCATGTTGGAGCGTGTAATATAATATGAAACGTATCCAAGGTTACCGTTGTACGGTTTGCGGCAGGGAATACCCGTTTGGCCAGGAGCTTATGACCTGCCCGGCCTGCGGGGAACAAGGCATTTTAGACATCGTTTATGACTATAGGGAAATTAAAAAGAGCTTTTCGCGTGCGTCGCTTGCGGCCGATTGTAACAACAGCATGTGGCGCTACCGCGCGCTTATGCCGCTCGAGGGGAATGGGCTGGATCGCTTTTTGCGTATCGGCTGGACGCCGCTGTACGAATCCCTGCGTTTGGGGGATCAGCTTGGCGTAAAAAAGCTGCATATCAAGGACGACGGCCTGAACCCCACCGGGTCGCTGAAGGATCGTGCGTCCGGCGTGGCGGTGGCCAAGGCCATGGAGCTTGGCTACGATACCATCGCGTGCTCGTCCACCGGGAATGCGGCCAGTTCCTGCGCAGGCAATGCGGCGCGCATGGGGCTTAAAACGGTGATCTTTGTGCCGGAGCGCGCGCCGATGGGCAAGGTTGCGCAGCTTTTGATCTTTGGCGCGAACGTGATCTCCGTAAAGGGCGATTACCGTCAGACGTTTGAACTGAGCCGCGAGGCAATCAACAAATGGGGCTTTTACAACCGCAACGCGGGCATCAATCCCGTTATGACCGAGGGCAAGAAAACCGTTGCGCTTGAAATCGCGGAACAGCTTGACTGGCAGCCCACGGACTGGGTCGCCGTATCGGTTGGCGACGGATGCACCATCGGCGGCGTATATAACGGCTTTTACGATCTGCTCCAACTCGGCATGATCGAGCGAATTCCGAAAATTCTCGGCGTGCAGTCCACCGGCTGCTGCCCGTTTGTGGATGCGGCGCGCGCGGGGCGTCCGTTGCAGCCCGCGCAGGAAAATACGCTTGCCGACAGCATTGCCGTGGGCGTACCGCGCAATCCTATCAAGGCGCAGCGCGCCGTAAGCGACAGCCACGGCGCATGGATCGCCGTTTCAGACGAGGACATTCTCGACGCGATGCGCCTGCTGGGCCGCGCCGAGGGCGTGTTCGGGGAGCCTGCGGGCGTAACCGCGACCGCCGGTGTCAAGGCCGCCGTTGCCTCCGGCGTGATCCGTGCGGATGAAACCGTAACGGCCGTTTCTACCGGCAGCGGCTTAAAGGACGTGAAGAACGCCATGCTCGCGGCGGGCGAGCCGTTTAAGTGCGAGCCGGATCTCCGCGCGCTCGAGGCCTCTGGACGGATTCACTGAACGGATTTGAACAGTTCGCCCCGTTTGCTCCTTCTCCGCGGACTGTTCCTGCACAGGTTGTTTCGCCCGAGCGGCGTTGCAATAAAAAAACAAAACAGGAGGAAACACAGGAATGAAAAAAGCATTGGCAATCGTCATGGTGCTCATGATGGCGCTGGCTGTTTTCGGTTGTACGCCCGAGCAGGTAGACGCTGCAAACACAGCCGTCGACCAGGCGCAGCAGGCTGTTGCAGAAGCGGTTGAAGGCGCGAAGCCCGCTGAGGAAGAAGCTCCCGAACCGGCTTCCGATGTCAAGATCGGCGTTATCCTCGTCCATGACGAGAACTCCGGCTACGACCTTGCGCACATCGAGGGCGTACAGGCCGCGCAGGCCGCCCTTGGCCTCAAGGCCGAGCAGATCACTTTCAAGTACAACATCCCCGAGACCGAGGTCTGCTACGATACCGCGATGGACCTTGTCGAGCAGGGCTGCGCCCTGATCTTCTCGGATAGCTATGGCCATCAATCCTATATGATGCAGGCTGCCCGCGAGGTTCCTGAGGTGCACTTTGTTGCCTGCACCGGCGACACCGCCGCCAATGAAGGCCTTGACAATGTCTCCAACATGTTCCCCTACACGTTCCAGAGCCGCTATGTCTCCGGCGTGGTCGCCGGCATGAAGCTCAAGGAGCTCCTGGATGCGGGCACCGTCAAGGATGCGTATGTCGGTTATGTCGGCGCGTTTCCGTATGCCGAAGTGGTCAGCGGATATACCGCCTTCTTCCTCGGCATCCAGTCCATCGTACCGGAAGCGCACATGGATGTGCAGTATACCAACTCCTGGTATGATCCCACCGCTGAAGCGGAAGCCGCCAACGCGCTCATCTCCAAGGGCTGCGTAATCATCGGTCAGCATGCCGACTCCACGGGCGCTCCGTCCGCGGTGCAGGCCGCTCTGGATTCCGGCAAGGTCGCCTACAGCATCGGCTACAACATCGATATGCTCTCCGTTGCCAAGACCGCCGCTCTGACCAGCGCGCAGAACAACTGGGGCGCACTGTATACCCCGCTGATGCAGAAGTTCGTCGCCGGCGAAAAGCTGCCCCTTGACCTCGCGCTTGGCTATGCCGACGATGCGGTCATGATCTCCGCGCTCGGCGAAAGCTGCGCCGAGGGCACGCAGGCGAAGGTTGATGAAGTCATCGCCGCGCTCAAGGACGGCTCATTGGAGATCTTCGACTGCTCGAAGTTCACCGTCAAGGGCGAAAACCCGACCAGCTTCCCGCCGTTTGACACCGACGGCGACTTTGTTGGCGACAGCGGCGAAGCCATCGAGAACGGCATCTTCCACGAGTCCACGCTGCGCAGCGCGCCTTACTTTGCAATGCGTATCGACGGCATCACGGAACTCAACTAAAACATTGTAACGATGCAAAGAGGAACCGCAAGGCTGCTGCCGATAAAACGGGAAAACCAAACTGATTTGGCGGTAGCCATCATGCGAGGATTACAAAAAATCGCTTCCATCCGGTTTGCGGATGGAAGCGATTTGTAAAAAAGCGTTACAACGGGATGGCTCTGTCAATTCCGGAATGAGAAAAAGCAGGACCAACTTAATAACCGGGAGGCTCCGCCCCCAAACCTCCGCCAAAGGGGGGGGACCCTTTGGAAACCTGGCGGCAGCGCGGAAAGAAGCGCCCCGCCTGCTATTCGGCGATGAGGGTATCGCGCCCGACGAACACCTCCATCGTCATCAGAACGCCCAGCCGATAGCCATAGATGAATCGGTCTGATCCCGACATGCAGGCCATTTCCCCCTCCGCATCAGTCAACTCATGCAGAAGAGCCCGTTCCTCCTCGTCAAGATGCGCAATCAACGTTTCCTCCGCATCGGTCAATCTTTTCATTGCGCGCCCGTATTCGGATTCTTTTTTGAAAAACCGAGGCCCTGATATCAGATTGTCATTTGCAAACGCTTCCAAGATTTTTTTCATTTGTGTTTGTCCTTTCGCATCGCTTTACACAATGCCTTGCCAGACGAAATTGCATAGGGTATAATATTTATGCGGTTTGTCTGTTTGGCAACCGTGCAGGGAAAGTGGTGTATTACGTTTGCCAACGCGCACCACTTTCTTTCATTTTGCATGGAGGGCTTTGATACCGTCGCGCAACCCCTGCGGCCGCGATATCCCCTTTTGATGGCAGTAGTTGTCGAGCAATTCCATCTCCTCTGCGGTAAGCCGTACATCCACCCGCAAATTTTTGGGATTCGCAGCGGCTGGTCGCCCTCGCCGTTTGTTTGGCATTCGCCCCTCCTTTCCTTGCCAACAGAATTATTATAATTAATTACCGCCATTAAATCAAGCATTATTTTACCGTCAATTATTTTATTTCATCCGTGCGTTTTGTCTGGACGGCCTTGCCTATCACCCGCCTGCCCCGCCGACGATACCGCGCCCGGCAAACACCTCCATCGTCATCAGAGCGCCCAGCCGATAGCCATCGATAAACCGCTCCGTTTCCAACGGATAATCCAGTCCTGTGCGGCGGTCAACTCATGAAGCAGACACCGCCCCTGCACGCCAAGTTGAGCCGGCAGCGTTTCCTCCGCATCGGTCAACCTTTTCATTGCGCGCCCGTATTCGGATTCTTTTTTGAAAAACCGAGGCCCTGATATCAGATTGTTATTTGCAAACGCTTCCAGGATTTTTTCATTTGGTGTTCTTCCTCTCCCGATTCTCCATCGTATTGTTTTGTATCATATAGAAACATTGTACGCGGCGTTTGCCGTTTCGTATCCCATTTCCGTACTTCCTTCCATAGAATCGGTTGTTTGCTGTTTCATATCCATGATTTAAACTGATTGGTTAAAAAAGTCAAGTAAGAGGCTAAAAACTAAATTGATTTTTAAATTTTTCAGCATAAAATAATTGGGTTAAGCGGGATAAGTATGACAAACAGGGAACGTATAAGAATAATACTTGTAAAACGAGGAAACATTTCAGAGTCCGAGCTCGCAAGGCGTTGCGGATGGTTTCCGCAAAATCTGCACAACAAGATGCGCCGCGACAACGTTACGGAGCGTGAGCTTACAATAATTGCAGAAGCACTGAACTGCTCGCTTAGTATCCGGTTTGTTATATCAGACACCGGCGGGGCTATTTAATCTGACATAGCAAGGCCTCCCGCGTCCATATGGGATGCGCAAGGGTTGTCGCCCTTGAGCGGGAGCGCGGGGACGGAGCTCCCGCAAAACGGCACGGCGGGGTGCGCCGTCAATCTTCCGACGGCAGGCCGACACAAGCTTCTACCGGAACTCGCGCACGCTTGCGTCGCTGGGCATGCGCCAGTCACCCCGGGGCGAGAGCGCTACGTTGCCGATGCGCGGCCCGTCAGGCAGGCAGTTGCGCTTATACTGCTGGGCAAAGAAGCGGCGGATGAACACATCATACCAGCGCGCGATGGTCTCCCCGTCGTATTGGCCGCCGAATGCGTATTCGGCAATGCGCAGCGTCTTTTGGCGCGGCTCGCCGCGGCGCAGCAGATGGTAAAGGAAGAAATCATGCAGTTCGTAGGGGCCGACGATCCGCTCGGTAATCTGCGCAATATCGCCGTCCCCGCCGGGCAGAAGCTCCGGGCTGACGGGCGTATCCACAATGTCGACGAGCACGTCGCGCAGCGCCGGATCGCCGCTGGTTTCGGCGACATGGCGCAGGATGGAGCGGATGAGCGTTTTTGGCACGTCCGCATTCACGCCATACATGGACATGTGGTCGCCGTTGTAGGTGGCAAAGCCAAGCGCAAGCTCGCTGAGATCGCCTGTGCCGACGACGAATCCTTCGTGCAGATTGGATAAATCCATAAGCACCTGCGTGCGCTCGCGCGCCTGCGCGTTTTCAAATGCCGTATCCGGGGTTGTCCCGTCATGGCCGATGTCCGCCAGGTGCCGCTGGACACTGTCGGAGATATCGATCGTGCTGAGCGGAATGCCGAGCGCCTCGCAAAGCAGTTTCGCATTGCCGCGCGTACGTCTGGACGTGCCGAAGCACGGCATCGTGACCGCAAGGATATCCGCCGCCGGGCGGCCGAGCAGGGCGAGCGCGTCGCGCGCGACGATGAGCGCAAGCGTGGAGTCCACACCGCCGGAAACGCCGATGACGAGTTTTTTTACGCTGGTGTGCTCAATGCGCTTTTTCAGCCCGTGCGCCTGAATGGCGAGAACTTCTTCGCAGCGCTTGGCGCATTCGGCGGGGTCTGCGGGCACAAAGGGCGTTTTCCAGTAAACGCGCGTGAGACTGGTTTCGACCATGTGCAGGGAAAATGAGATTCGCGTAATTTCGCGGTCGTCGAACAGCCGCCGCGCGAACCGCCGCCGCTCGTGCAGCAGGAACGACAGGTCGATCTCCGTGACCGCATAGCCGGGGCCAAAGGGCGGGGATTCAGCGATCTTTACGCCGTTTTCATAGACCATATCATGGCCGGAAAAGACCACGTCGGTGGTGCTTTCGCCGTCGCCGGCGCTGGAGAACAGGTATGCGCCCGTGGTACGGGAGCTTTGCGACTGCACCAGCATGCGGCGGTAGTCCGCTTTGGCCACGGCCTCGTCGCTGGCACTGAGGTTGCAAAGCACCGTTGCGCCGCAATCGGCCAGCAACGCGCTCGGCGGCATAGCCGTCCAGAGATCCTCGCAAATTTCCACGCCGAGGATGAATTCCTTCATCTCACGGCAGCAAAACAGCAGCTTGTTGCCGAAGGGAACGGTTGCGCCGCAGAGCGTGCAGGTGGTATTGTAGTCCGGCGCGGGCGCGAACACGCGCTTTTCATAGAATTCTCCATAGTTGCCGAGGTGCGTTTTGGGCACGATGCCCAAAACGGAGCCGGACTGCACGACCGCCGCGCAGTTATACAGCAGGTTGCCCACAACGAGCGGCAGGCCCACGAGCACGAGCATGTCGCTTTGCCGCGTCTGTTCGAGGATGCGATAAAGCGCGCGCTCCGCCGCTTCAGTAAGCGTTTCGTGCAGCATCAGATCGCCCGCGGTATAGCCGCCTATGCACAGTTCCGGCAGCAGCAGCAGTTTCGCGCCGTCGCCCTCCGTGCGGCGGATGAGCCGGATGATGGAATCCGCGCTCTTTCCGCAGTCCGCAACCACGATATCCGGCGTGGCGACCGCCACCTTTAAAAAACCGTTCCGCATATGGATATTTACCTCCTGATGACAGTCGATATCGTTAATAGAATCCCGGATTTACCCATATTCTATGCTGTGTACAACGCCATGTCAATGTGCTATAATATCCACTGCATGGCTGGCAGGCCGTCAAAAAACATTGTTTTTTGACTAGGTAACCGTTTTTGCCGGAAGTCCCGCGGGCTACCGTTCGGCAAGAAGCACAGGGAAACCGCCCCAACCCGGGCGATCCGTTCCGTCGGCAAATCAGGCGGAGCCGGAACAAGCCTCCGGAGGGCAGCGGCCCGCCGAACCCGCCCAAGGATTTTTTTGACAGAGCAGCCTGGATAGCCGCTGCGCGACGATTATGTGCTCCGCAGGATTGGAATCCCCGTTTTTCCGCCGCCTCCGGGCGGCAGCCGAAAACGATGGGACATTCCAGCAAAATTATGCCGGAATTATGCCATCATGCATGCAAATGATGGTTGTATAGAATTTGGATTGGGGGAGACGCAAGTATGCTCTGCATTGCACATCTGACAAAAACCTATGGCGACCTGCGCGCCATCGACGACCTCTCGCTAAGCGTGGAGGCGGGGGATATCTGCGGCTTCATCGGCCATAACGGCGCGGGAAAAACCACGACCCTGCGTGCGGTGGCGGGCATTCTGGCGTTTGACTCGGGCCGCATTACGATCAACGGCCGCTCCATCATGGAGGAACCCGTTGCGTGCAAGCGCGATATGGCGTACATTCCGGACAATCCGGATCTGTACGATCATTTGACGGGCGTGCAATACCTCAATTTCGTGGCGGATATCTACGGCGTGGGCGCGGCGGAGCGCGAGGAGCGCATTGCGCGCTATGCAGACGCGCTGGAAATGACGTCCCGTTTAGGCGACCTGATCGGCGGCTGTTCCCACGGCATGAAGCAGAAGATCGCCATCATCTCCGCGCTCATTCACGCGCCGAAGCTTTTGCTGCTCGACGAACCGTTTGTCGGCCTTGATCCGAAGGCGGCGCATACGCTCAAGCAGTGCATGCATGAGCTCTGCCGGGAAGGCTCCGCCATCTTCTTTTCCACACATGTGCTGGAGGTGGCCGAAAAGCTATGCAATAAGGTCGCCATCATCCAGCGCGGCAAGCTGGCCGCCGCGGGCGAAATGGACGCCGTCAAGGGCGACAGCTCGCTTGAAGAGTTGTTTTTGGAGTTGACCGAGCATGCGTGAGTATTGGATTCTGTCGAAACTACAGCTTTCCTCGTTGTTTGGCGTCAATCAGCTTCTGCGCACGCGCAGCGCCGAGGAGAAGAAGCGGGTGCGCAAGAGCCTGTGGGCGCTGATTGCCATGGTGTTCTCACTTGGCTATATCTCCGTATTGTACAGCATTCTGCTGGCGGGCGCGCTCAGGCAGGTGGGGCAGCTGCCGGCGCTGCTCGGCCTGATGACGGCGGCCGCATCGCTTCTGATCCTTATTTTTTCCGTGTTTGAAACCAAGGGCGTGTTGTTTGGATTCGGCGATTATGATACGGTGATGAGCTGGCCGGCGCCTGTTTCCGCGGTGGCGGCCAGCCGAGTCACCTCCATGTATGCGTACAATCTTGTATATGCGGCTTTGCTGCTGTTGCCCGCGGGCGTGATCTATGGCATATACGCTTCCGCCGCATGGTGGTTCTATCCGCTGTATTTTGCGCTTATGCTGTTTGTACCGGCATTGCCGACGCTCGCCGGAGCGGCCGTCGGCACGCTGGTAACGCTCCTGACGGCGGGCATGAAAAAAAGCAGCGTCTTCAGCGCCGCGTTTCAGATGGTTTTTTTGCTGGCGATTATGGTGGGGTCCATGCGGCTTAACAGCGGTTTGGCCGCGATTGTGGAGCATGCAGCGGAGCTTCAGCGGGCGGTGGGGTCCTATCCGCCCGCGCAATGGCTGATGTCGGCAGCAACCGGCGCGCCCGGCGGCTTTACCGGCGCGCTATTGCTGATCGGCTCCTGCGTTGCTGCGATGCTGCTGTTTGCATGGCTGCTTGGCAAGGGCTTCGTACGGCTGAACTCGCGCCTTTCCGCCGTGCCGCGCGGCCGGGCCTACCATGTTGGCCAAATGCGGCGCAGCGGACGCGTGCGCGCGCTGTATGGCATGGAGTGGCGGCGGTATGCCGGCTCAACGCTGTATCTGACCAATACGATGTTCAGCTATGTGCTGCTGTTTCTTGCCGCGCTGTTCATCGGCGTATTTCGTCCGGAGGCGGTCATGCAGGCGCTCCATGCGCCGGCGTTTTCCGGCGTGCGCAGGGCGCTGCCGCTGATGCTGAGCGGGCTGACCGTTATGGGCGCCACCACGGCCAGCGCCGTCTCCATTGAGGGAAAACGGCTTTGGATTGTGAAATCCCTTCCGGTGCCTGCGCGCGACTGGCTGCTGGCGAAGCTGCTGGTGAGCCTTACGCCGGCGGCGCCCGTCCTGCTCGTGTGCGCCGTCCTGCTCGGAACCGGCCTGAATGCCGGCGCGGCCGAGTATTTCCGGCTGTTTTTTACGCCGCTATGCTTTGCGTTGTTCGCGGGCGTAGCCGGATTGTGGCTGAACCTGAAGCTGCCCAAGCTGGACTGGAAATCGGAAACCGAGGTTGTAAAGCAGAGCGCGGCGGTGATGATCCAGGTATTTGCAGGCATGCTTGTGGTCGCGGCGCCCGCTGCGGTACTGATCATTACGAACGCCATGTGGGTGTTGCCGCTGACTTCAGCCGTTGCCGCGGCCATTGCCGCACTGATCTGGCGTTTGCTTGCGCGCACGGCAGACGCGCGGTTGTACCGGCTGTAGCGGTCGGTTTGGACACGGCCGAGATACAAGATGTGGGTTGTTTTCAGGTATAAGACCGCAAATTCTTGTTAAAAATCCACAAAAATTTCAAAATTCCCATTGCGGGGCCGGTATACTGCTGTGCTATAATATAAAAACATGGAGGAGGATGCGCTCATGCCTACGATCGTTCGCAAACTTGACGGACTGCCCATTGAGGAGCCGGTGCTCGACGATGAGGGGAAGGCCAAGCAGAAGGCGCTTGCCGAGCTCATTATGGCCGAGTACGAAAAAACCGGCAGGCTCACCGGGCACAAGCTGCAAGAGCGCATCGAGGAGTACGAAGCGGACATCAAACGGCACCTTGTTGACTGACGCGGATTGTAATCTTTATAATATCAGGTGAAGGGAGGAACGGATTTTTGTCTTTGTCTTACGACGAGATTATCAAAGCGATATCCAGCGGATTCAGACAGTTTTCGTTCCTCGACCTATTGGATATCTTCATCATTGCCGTTTTACTGTATAAGCTGATTATCTGGACAAAGGAGACGCGCGCTTACGAGGTTCTTAAGGGCGTAGGCCTGCTGTTTTTATGTTCGGTGGTCAGCACGCTGCTTTCGCTCAACACGCTCAGCTGGCTGCTGGATTCCGTCCTGACCTCGGGTTCGATCATCATCGTTTTGTTCATCCTGTTCCAGCCGGAAATCCGCCGGGTGCTTGAGCGGCTGGGCCGCAGCGGCAAAAAGCTGAGCAGGGCCTGGCTCGATGCGTCGAACATTGCCAGCACGGAGTTGATGCGGGACGTTCACAGCGCGATCCTTTCGATGTCGCGCCGCCGCGTGGGCGCGCTGGTCGTGGTTGAGCAAAAGACCGGCCTTGGCGATATCATCAGCACGGGAACGCGTATCGACGGCCTGCTTTCGGGCGCTCTGCTGGAGAATATTTTTGAACCGAATACGCCGCTGCACGACGGCGCGGTGATTGTGCGCGGCAATACGCTGCTGGCTGCGGGTTGCTTTTTGCCGCTTTCGGACGATCTCTCCGTGTCGCGCGAGCTGGGTACGCGTCACCGGGCGGCGCTTGGCGTTTCGACCGTTTCGGACAGCGTGACCATTGTTGTTTCAGAGGAGACGGGGGCCATCTCGATTGCGCGTGACGGCAAGCTGGTTCGTTACATCGATGCAAAGGCGCTGCAGGATATTCTGGAAAGTCTGTTCTTAAACAAGAGCGTCACGCCGTCATTTTTGAGCCGGCATGTCAGAACGGAGGAACAGCATGACAAGTCGTGAGAAAAGAAAGACGGCGGCGCTGGCCTCAATTAAAAACTTTTTTACGAAAAATGTCGCAATCAAAGTGATTGCCCTGTTGTTTGCAATGCTGCTCTGGGGCTATGTGCTCACAGACCAGCGGCCGGTGCGAACCAAGGTGGTTGCCGACGTGGCCACCAGCTTTGACGGCGAGGCGGAACTGCATGCACAGGGCCTTTGCGTGCGCGGAGACCGCGCGGGAATTCTGACCAACGTGTCTGTTGCTGTGCGCGCGCAGATCACCAACTATGAGAGCCTTTCACCACGGACGGTCAACGCAACGATCAGTCTGCGCAACATCAGCGAGCCGCGTGAATACGAACTGCCCATCACCGCGACCGTCAGTTCGTCGTTGGGCGCGGTGCAGCAGGTAACGCCCGCTTCGGTTACCGTGGAGATCGATTCGCTTGTTACGCAGACCGTGCCGGTTACGACCAGCTTTATCGGGGAATTGTCGGAGGGGTGCTGGGCGGACATGGACGCGCTGACGACAACGACCAGGCTGGATATCACCGGACCCAAGACGGATATTGCCAAGGTCGCGCGCGCAGAGTGCATTGTGGATTTGACGGATCGTTCCTCCACGATCTACAGCACGTTCGACGTCATATTTTACGATCGCGACGGCGGGGTGGTGTCCTCGGATATCGTGGTTGGAACCGTCCCGACCTCCACGGTCCGATTGCCGATTTACCCGATGCGCAACGTGCCCATTGATGCAATCGGTTCGCTGGTGGGCGTGGATAACCTTGCCGCAAACCATGAGTTGGCCAGCGCTGTAGCGACGCCTTCCTCCGTGCGCATTGTTGGAGATCAATCGGTGATTTCGTCTATAGAGAGCGTTCTCCTCGAGCCGATTCCGGTCAACGGAATGAGCGTGTCGCAGACGGTGGAATCCGAGATCATCGTACCGGAGGCCGTGCGCCTGCTGGACACCGATCCGGTGAGCGTGCTCATTGAGGTACGGGAGAAGGCGGACTCGCAGACCTTCGAGAGTCTGCCCATCACGGTGATCGGCCTGCATGCAAACTGTATGGCGCGCCTGGATATCGAAACGGTTGATCTGACCATTAAGGGGCGTACGAGCATTGTAAGCGTCATCAAGCGCGGCGATATTGAGATCAGTGTAGATGTAACGGGTCTTGAGCCGGGCACGTATACGCAGCCGCTGCAGGCGTTTGTGCGGGATGAGGCGACCACGGTGGAGCTTGAGGAAACGCTTTCCGTCGCAACGGTTACCGTAACCATCACAAGATCGTAAGTATGTCTCTGCTGATTACGGACATTCATCTGCCGGCTACGGAGGACGAGCAGGAACTGCGACGCCGCATTGCAAAGCAATGCGGCGTTGATGCGCACGCGTTGCAGTCTGTCCGCGTCGTGCGGCGCGCTTTGGATGCGCGCAGGAAGGATGACATCCATTTTTTACTGCATGCGCTGGTTGAAACGGACGGTGCGACGCAGCGCAGGCTCCTTTCACGCGGCGATGCGCGCATCGGCCTTTATACGCCGCCAGAAGCGCAGGAGCCCGTGCCGGGCGTCGCAGCGCTGCCCGGGCGAATTGTTGTTGCCGGACTTGGCCCGGCGGGGTTGTTCTGCGCGTATGAACTGGCGCGGTGCGGGTACGCGCCGCTGGTTGTCGAGCGCGGCGAGCCGGTGGAAAAGCGGGTGCAGAGCGTTTTGCAATTCTGGCGCGGCGGCGCGCTGAACCGTGAGTCCAACGTCATGTTCGGCGAAGGGGGCGCCGGTACGTTTTCCGACGGCAAACTGACCAGCCGCAGCAAGGACGCGCGGCAGGGGTATGTGCTGGGCATCTTGGCGCGCTTTGGCGCGCCGGACGAAATCTGCGTCGATGCAAAGCCGCATATTGGCACGGACAGGTTGCGCACGGTGGTGTCCGGCCTGCGCAGGGAGATTGCGCGGCTTGGCGGCGAAATCGCTTTTTCCACGCGGCTGGACGGTATATTTATGAAAAACGGCGCAATCGGCGGCGTTGTCCTGACGGATGCGCAGGGTGTGCGGCGCGTTGCATGCGGCGCGCTGGTGCTGGCGGTCGGGCAGGGCGCGCGCGATACCTGCCGTATGTTGTTTGAAGCGGGCGTTGCCATGCAGAAAAAGCCCTTTGCCGTCGGCGTGCGTATCGAGCATCCGCAAAGCCTCATCGATGCGGCGCAGTTTGGCGCGTTGGCGGGCAACCCCCGGCTTGGCGCGGCAAGCTATGCGCTCACGGGCAAAAGCGGCGCGCGCGGCGTATATACGTTTTGCATGTGTCCCGGCGGCAGCGTGATTGCCGGCGCGTCGGACGGCGGGCAGGTGGTTGTCAATGGGATGAGCGATTATGCGCGCGGTAAGGAGAATGCGAACGCGGCGATTGTTGTGCAGGTGCACGACGGGGATATGGGTGCGCATCCCCTCGACGGCATGCGGTTCCAGGAGGAAATGGAGCGCGCTGCATTTGCCGCGGGCGGCGGCGGATTCATCGCGCCGGCCATGCGCGTGGGGGATTTTTTGAGGAAAGGAAAGCCGGCGGGCTTTGGCGCGGTTGCGCCGTCCTACCGGCCGGGCGTGCTTGCGTATGATCTTTGGCGGTGCCTGCCGGATTTTGTCGCACAGGGCGTATGCGACGGCATACTGGCCTTTGCGCGCAGGCTGCGCGGGTTCGACATGGACGACGCCGTGCTGACGGCTGCGGAAACCCGCACAAGCGCGCCGCTGCGCATCCTGCGCGATGAAACGCTCCAGTCCACGTCGCACCGGGGCGTTTATCCGGTCGGCGAGGGGGCGGGGTATGCCGGCGGCATCGTGAGCGCAGCCATCGACGGCCTTCGGGCCGCGCAGGCCGTCATTTGCCGCTTCGCAAGGCCATAGCCAAGTCGGGCTTGTTGGTTATGATGGCAAAGACGTTCTTTTGTCCAAGCAGATAGCGGATATCCTCCGGCTCGTCGACCGTCCAGGGATTTGTTTTGATACCGACGGCCTCATACTTCTTCAGCTCCTCGTTGCTGAGAAATCGGTAATCCGGGTGCAGATACTGCATCCCGAGCGAGGCGGCGTAGTTTTGCGGTTCGGCAATACGGCATTCATAAAGGATTCCATAGGGCAGGTCGGGCGCAAGCCGCTTACAGCGCAGCAGCGAATAATGGTTGAACGACGAAAGAATCACCTGATTGTTGAGGCGGAATGCGTCGATGAGCGTCACGACCTTCTGCTCGATATCCGGATATTCAAAAATCGCGGTTTTTAACTCAAGGATGCTCAGAAAATCCAGCCCCTGTACCAGGGTGAAGTACTCCTCGAGCGTCGGAATCCGCTGCGCCGGGCACTGACCGTAGAATTTATAGGAAATCTCCAGGGTTTTCAGCTCCCGCAGCGTCAGATCCTTGACGAGCAGATTGTCGCCGGTGATGCGCTGCAGGCTTTCGTCGTGGAAGATCACGGGAACGCCGTCGGCGGACAGTTGCACGTCGAATTCCACGCCGTCGGCGCCAAGCGCGACCGCCTGTTCAAATGCGAGCATGCTGTTTTCCGGAAATTTGCTTGAAAAGCCGCGGTGGGCGATAACTTTGGTCATTTCTGATCCGCCTTTACTTTTTCAAAATATCGTTTTGCCGCTTCCACTGCGCGCAGATCCGGCTGGACGCCGAGCTGCCGCGCATCTTCGCGCAGGATGCGTTTCAGCCGTGCGCATTCTTTAAGCGCCAGCTCCGTATTCACCGGATAGGGACGTTCGCAACCGATGAATGCAAGGAAGTTGTCGTGGAAAATGCTTTGCAGCGCCTCCTGCGGCAGGCCGAGTCCGTGCAGCACGAAGGGTTCGGAATGAATCAGGAAGTCGCCGTCGGCGCGGACGCCCACGGAAACCCGTTCCGTGAGAAACGTGCGCGTATGCTGTACGCGGAGCAGGCTCTCGTTTTCGTTCAGCTTCATTTGCGTACCGTTGAGCACGGCGCGCCCGCCGATATCCGTTCCATACAGAATGCGGTCGCCAAATTGGTCAAAGAACGCGCGCGCTTCCTCCGGCGTTGCTGAAAGGTTTTCGTATAGCTCAATGCCGGGCGTCAGATCCACGCGCATATGCGGGAATTGCTCCATCCATTCCGTCAGCCGCGGCAGCTGCGCGCTCATGAAGAACATGTGCGCAAAGGTCACGTTGAGCTGCGGATGGCGCTCCAGAACATTGCGGACCTCGCGGTACTGCGCCTCATTATCCACATCTTCAGGTCCATAGCCCCAGCCGCTCGCGGCGGCAAACGCGGGGACGCGCGCCGGGTCCCAGAACGTTTCAGGATCGTTGACATGCCAGAGCAAAGGCACCTGCGTTTCTTCGCAAAAGGCCCAGAACGCTTCCCAGACGTCCTGGTCAAAATCGGGGATGGAGAAGGCGCGGCGCATGGTCGGCTTGCCCTCGAGCAGCTTGATGCCGTCGCAACCCATGTTGAGGATGCGCTTTACATGCTTTACAAAATATGCGCCGACATCGGTGCGCGCCTCGTATGCCGTGCAGTCCAGACAGCCGAGCGCAAACACGGTTTCAGGATGGCGGTGCTTGTAAACCAGGATATCGAGCGTGGGATCGAGGCGGGCCTGTCCCGGCAGCGCGGCCAGGCAGACTGCGTCGATCCCGGCTTTTTCAAGCACGCCGGACAAATTGTCCGCCATGATGGGCCAGGCGTAATGTACGTGGCTGTCAATGATGGGAATGTTGGTATACATGGTCGGCTCAATCTCCATTATTCGCATCGGCAGGTTCGCGGGTCTGCCGCGCGGCTTCGCCGTCAGTCGGGTCGTCCTGACTACGCTCCGCTTCAAGCGGTCCGTCGCCGCCGTCGACCTGCCGGTTATGCGGCGGCCTGCTTTTGCCCTTGCCGGTGAGCGGAACGCTGTTGTCATAGAGGTGAATTACACCCTCGTCGTTCAGGCTTTTAATCAGAGCAAGCGTCACCGGGAGACCGAGCAGGCCGATTGGCCCGAAAAGATAGGTGCCGACGACCATGCTTGACAACGTGACGATTGGGTGCAGGCCGACGTGTTCGCCCACGATCTTCGGCTCGATAATGTTGCGGACAATGACGATCACAACGTATAGGATGCCGAGCCCGAGCGCGCGCAGATAATCGCCCTGAATCAAGGAAATGACGGCCCAGGGAATGAGCACCGTTCCGCTGCCGACAACCGGCAGGATATCGAACATGGCGATGGCGGCGGCGATGGCAAACTGGTTTTCGACACCGATAATGGACAAGCCGACGGTAAGCTCGGCAAACGTGATGAGCAGAATCAGCGCGTATGAACGGATATATCGGCCGAGCGTACGGCCAAGGTGCGTGCGGATGTTATCGACCAGCAAACGCATCTTGGACGAGAGCTGCTTTGAAATGAAGCTGCCCAGCAGCGACCAGTCCACGGCAATGAACACGGTGGCGATGATGGCAATCAGCACATTGAGCAAAAAGCCGGGCGTGCGGAAGGTAAACGAGGTGACGCCGCCGACTACGGTCTTGCTCAGCATGGAGACGGTCTCGCCAAGCGTCTGGGTAAGGTTTGCGGCAATCACGTCGTAAGCAGCCGCAGCCTGCGGGTCCAGCCGGCTTGCAAAAGCCTGCAGGGAATCAAACGTTTCCATCAACCAGGGCTGGATGGAGTTGGCGTAGGTCGCCGGCAGGCCGATGAAAAACGCCTTTGCCGCGGAAACCAGCTTGACGCACAAAATGGTAAGCAGAAAGCCGATGAGCGCATAGAACAGCAGCACGACGACCGTGCTGGCAATCCCCTTGTGCACATGACATTTTTCATGCAAAAAGCGGATAACGGGCTTAAGCAGCAGCGCCACGAGCAATGCAACGACAAACGGAAGCAGAGCCGGGAGCGCATAGCGGCACAGGTAGATCGCAATAGCGAGCACGATTGCAAGATATAAAAAATGGATGATAAAAGCCCTTCGTTTTTCCGTTTCCATGCAAGCCTCCTTTGCCGGGCCTCGGCAGATTCACAATACAATTACTCTATCATGCCGCGTCCGACTTGTAAAGCGACGCCTTTTCTAATATAATATTAAACAATTGTGAAAGAATCATGCGTCCGGCCGTTTCTGCCAAGCCGGAAAGAACAGGAGCGCAATGGGCTGGATTGAGTTGTTTTTGACCGGGGTCGGGCTTTCGATGGATGCGTTCGCGGTGGCAATGTGCAAGGGCCTGAGCATGCGTACGCTCGATAAAAGGCGGGCCCTTCTGGTGGGCGTATTTTTCGGCGGCTTTCAGGCGCTGATGCCGCTGGCCGGCTGGCTGCTTGGTAGGCAGTTTGAGTACCTAATCACCAACATTGATCATTGGATCGTATTTTGTCTGCTGGGGATCATCGGTGGAAAGATGATCTTTGAAGCGCTGCGCGGCGGCGAGGAGGAATGCTGCACGGACGCGTTCGGCATCCGGGAGCTGACGCTGCTTGCGCTGGCAACCAGCGTCGACGCGCTTGCGGTCGGCATTTCGTTTGCGTTTCTCTCCGTTCAGATTCTGCCGTCCATTGCCATAATCGGCGTCACGACGTTCGTGCTCTCATTTGCCGGTGTAGCCATCGGCTGCCGTTTTGGCGCAAAATACCGAACGAAAGCCACGCTTGTCGGCGGCGTGATACTGGTGTTCATCGGCGTTGATATTTTGCTCGAGCATCTGGGCGTTTGGGGGGGATAAGCGGATGCGGCCAAGGGAGCTGATCGACTTTCTTTCGCGTATAGAAGCGCTTAAAACAAACGGCCGCCACAGCGTGACCGCGGGCGGGGTGACGGAGACCGTCGCCGCGCATTCCTGGAGGCTTGCGGTGATGGCGCTGCTGATTGCCGACGAATTCCCACAGATGGACATGGATAAGGTCATGCGCATGTGCCTCATTCATGACTTTGGCGAGGCGGTCACCGGCGACATCCCAGCGTTTGACAAGACCGCCGCCAACGAGCGGACGGAGGAACGCGCCGTTGAAGCCCTGCTTGCCACGCTTCCGCAGTCACAATGCCAAAGGCTTGCAACGCTGTTTGCCGAAATGGACGCGCAGCAGACGGATGAGGCGCGGCTGTATAAGGCGATCGATAAGCTCGAAGCCGTTATCCAGCATAACGAAAGCGATATCGGCACATGGATTCCGCTTGAGTACGAGTTGAACCTCACCTATGGCGAGGAACAGGCCGCGCAGTTTCCGTTTTTGAAGGCCCTGCGGGAGCAGCTGCGGCGGGATACCGAAGAAAAAATCCGTGTTGAACAAACTTGAATTTCATTTTATATCGGGGTAAAGTATGGCTACGGCCTGATGGACGCGCGTTTCCATCCCAGCGCAGGGCGACGGCCCGCGCAAGGGAACAGGCATGCGCCTGTCCGTGAATGCGGCGCCGCATGAATTCTGCAAGGAGAGGTGGAACATGAACGATTATTTTGATCTGATTGAACGGCGGGAAAGCTGCCGCAGCTACGGCGACCGGCCCGTAGAGCGCGAAAAACTCGAGCGGTGCATCGAGGCTGCACGGTTGGCGCCTTCGGCCTGCAACAGCCAGCCCTGGCGCTATTTGGTGGTAACCAACCCGGAACTGTGCAAAAGGCTGCGGCCGTGCGTGCAGGGCATGGGCATGAACAAATTTGCCGATGGCTGCCCGGCGTTTATCGTTGTGGTGGAGGAGCCTGCAAACCTGACGGCAAAGGCGGCAAAGGTGTTTAAAAGCCAGGATTTTGCGCCCATTGACATCGGCCTGTCTGTCTCCCAGCTGTGCTGCGCCGCGGTCGAGCAGGGGCTTTCGACCTGCATCCTTGGCTGGCTCAACGAAAAGAAAATCCGGGAGCTTTTCTCCCTGCCTGCAGACAGGCGCGTGCGGCTGGTGCTGTGCGTGGGTTACGCGGCGGCGGGCGAACTGCGCAAAAAATCGCGCAAGCCGGCGGAGCAAATCGCTTCCTATTACGAATAGACCGTCCGTCGGCTGTGATTGGCTATGGTGCAGGGCGTTAAAAACATGTGTTTTCGACGCCCCGCATGAGGTTGTGCAACACAGGGATACTTGGAAGCGCGACGCCTCCTGACCGCCTTATTCGGGCGAGAGCGTAACGGCAACCAGTTCCGGCGGATTGCCGAAACGGGGCAGCAGATAGGGCTTTTGGGAAAGACCGCGGCTGACGATCAGCGCTTGACCGCCAAAGCTGAAACACCCGCCGGCATACTGTGGAAACCAGCCCTGACCGGGCGCGAACAGCCCGTTTTCCGCAAACGGAACGCGCCATTGCCCGCCATGCGTATGACCGGAGAGCATCAGGTCAAATCCATAGGGCAGGATGGTTGCAACCCGCTCGGGGCGGTGGCACAGCAGCACGGAATACGTCTTGTGGCCAAGCTGGCCGGAGAGCGTTTCCAGCTGCTCCAGCATGGCCGCGCTTCCGCCGCGCAGGTCGTCGAGCCCGCATAGCAGGACGGTCTGTCCGTTGACCGAAACCGCCGCCGCCGCGCCCTGGAGAACCGTTATGCCATAGGACCGCACGGCCTCCTTTATCTGTTGTTCGCGCCGGCTGAAGCGCTCGTGGTTGCCCGTGACATAATAGCAGGGGAAATTGGCCGCCAGCACGCGGAGCGCGTCGTGCGCGTTCCGTTCATTTTCGTGCACGTCGAAAATATCGCCGACCAGCACAATCAGATCGGGGGATTCTGCAGCGGCCGCCTCATACAGCCCCTGTTGCCGCGGGCCGAAGCGGCTGTTATGCAGGTCGGTAACGACGCAGATACGTACCGGCGAGGTGAGCTTTGCGCTCGCGATGGTATAGCGGCTGACGGCAAGGAAGCGTTTTGTTGCCATGTTCATAAAGCAGAGCATTGCGCATAACAGCAGGGTTGCCAGCGCAACGCGCGATCCCTTTCGTTTCATGCAATCATTATAACAGGCCGCGCAACGATCCATACAGGTGATTTCTGGGCGCCCGTTTGAACTTTCTGGAGATTTTTATAACGATACGATTGATGCGCCGCTCCACATGGCCTTCATGGCGGAGCGGCGTCTGCGGCCATGGATTCCTATGCGGGAAAAGCAGGGCAACCATATGCGCGGGCGTTGATGGGCAACGGCGGCGTTGGGTTCTGCAATGGAAAGGGATGCGGCGCCGGAGATTCTTTGCACATCCTGTATGGGTCGAAAAAAAGGATTATTCGTTGTTACGGTGTATATTAAAATTAGTATAATTTTGGCTGCGCGCACGGAGGAGGGAAACGCATGGAGAAAACTATGTGGAAAGAGGTAACCGCGCGTACCTACTACGAAAAGCTGCAGGCCGAAACGCTTTCGCCGCACGCCATGCTGGCGCAGAACTCACGCGGGCGCGAAACACCCGTCGAACCATGTGCCATCCGCACCGCGTTCACACGCGACCGCGACCGGATCATTCACTGCAAATCCTTCCGCCGCCTTAAGCATAAAACGCAGGTGTTCCTTTCGCCGCAGGGTGATCATTACCGCACGCGCCTGACGCACACGCTGGAGGTTTCGCAGATTGCGCGCACCATCGCGCGCGCGCTGCGGCTCAACGAGGACCTGACCGAGGCCATTGCGATGGGGCATGATCTCGGCCATACGCCCTTTGGGCATTCGGGCGAGGATGTGCTCAACCGGCTGACCCCGGGCGGCTTTGAGCATAACGTCCAAAGCCTGCGTGTGGTGGAGAAGCTTGAAAACGACGGCGCTGGCCTCAATCTGACCTACGAGGTGCGCGACGGTATTATAAACCATAAAAAAAACGGCAACGCCTGCACGCTCGAGGGACGCGTGGTATCCTTTGCCGACCGCATCGCCTATATCAACCACGACATCGACGATGCAATCCGCGCGGGCGTGCTGCGTGAAAGCGATCTGCCCAGGGAATGCGTGGAGGTGCTCGGCGGCAGCCACGGGCAGCGCATTAACAACATGATTATCGACGTGGTGGAGCAAAGCTACGGCAGACCGGCCGTGTCGATGTCCGCGCGCGTTTATGAGATGTTTGACCGCCTGCGCGATTTTATGTTTGCAAACGTCTATAAAAACCCCGTTGCCAAAAGCGAGGAGAGCAAGGCCAAGCGGGTTGTGGAGGAACTGTTCAAGCATTATTATGCGCACATCGACGAGCTGCCGGAGGATTTTTTGCTCAACCTGCCTGACGGCCGCGAGCGCGTGGTGGCGGACTATATCGCGTGCATGACGGATAACTACGCCGTGCGTGAATACGAGCGGCTGTTCGTACCCAAGTCGTGGATTGAAGCAGGAAATTGACGAGTTGTGTCGAATATACCTCTAGTCTCAAATTGCGTGGAGGAAATCCTGCGACACTGCCGCGCGGGGCGTGTGGATAAACGTTGGATGAAAGGACGTGCGGATGGCATTTTCAGAAAGCTTCCTCAATGAGCTGGTCGCCAAGAACGATATTGTCTCCGTGATCTCATCCTATGTGGAGCTCAAGCCAAAGGGCCGCAGGCTATGGGGACTTTGCCCATTGCACGGGGAGAAGACCGCATCCTTTTCCGTTTCGCCGGACAAGCAGGTATTTTACTGTTTCGGCTGCCATGCGGGCGGCACGGTGGTGCAGTTTATCATGCAGATGGAGCGGCTTACCTTCCCGGAGACGGTGCGTTTTCTGGCGGACCGCGCAGGCATGCCGCTGCCCGAGGAGGCAGACGATTCACGCGTGCGGCAGGACCGCGCAAAGCGGGAGCGGCTGTACGAAGCGTGCAGGCTTGCCGCGCGGTTCTATATGGAAACGTTGCTTGGCGAGGAAGGCGCGCCCGCGCGGGCGTATCTGAAAGGAAGAAAGCTGACGGGCGACGCGGTCAAGCGGTTTGGGCTCGGCTATGCGCCGGACGCATGGGGCGCGCTCGATACCTATCTGACGGGGAAGGGTTTTTCGCAACAGGAGCTGCTTGACGCGGGCCTGCTTACGAAAAATGCGCAAAGCGGCCGCGTATATGACGCGTATCGCAACCGTGTGATCTTTCCGATCGTGGGAACCAACGGCAGGGTGCTGGGATTCGGCGCGCGCGTGCTTGACGGCAGCAAGCCCAAGTACATCAACACCGGCGACACGCTTATTTACAATAAGCGCGACAACCTGTACGGCCTGAATCTGCAAAAGGGCGCGCGCCTGGCGGACCTGGTGATTGTGGAGGGCTATACGGATGTAATCGGCCTGTATGAGGCTGGCGTTTCCAATGTGGTGGCGAGCCTTGGCACGGCGCTGACGCTCCAGCAGGCGCGTTTGCTCAAGCGGTATGCCGAAACGGTGTACATCGCTTACGACGGCGATGCGGCAGGGCAGAACGCGACCATTCGCGGGCTGGATATCCTTGGCGGCGAGGGCCTGAACGTGCGGGTGATCGTGTTCCCGGAGGGCAAGGACCCGGATGAATTCATCCATGCGGAGGGCAAGGATGCGTTTGACACGCTCAAGGACGGAGCGCTGACGCTGAACGCGTTTAAGCTTGAGCGCATGGCCGGCGGCTATGCGCTTGAAAATGAAAACGAGCGGGAACAGTACGCCATGCAGGCCTGCCGGCTGATCGGCTCGCTGCAGCCGCTTGAGCAGGAACGGTGTTACCGCCGGCTTGCGGGGAAAACGGGCTATCCGATTGAGGCGCTCAAGGCGCAGGGCGGACAAAGTAAGCCGTTATCGCAGCATCCGCTGCATAGGAGTCCTCCGGTATGGAAAAATAACCAAAATGCAGGGACTTCCGCGCAAAAAGAACGCTTCCGCGCGGAGACGGCGCTGTTAGGCGCAATGCTTGCGAGCAGAGAGGCCGCCGAGACGGCCGTATTGCAGGATGCAGTGGCGCTGATGGCAGAAAAAGCGTATCGTGCGCTGGCCAACGGCATCATTGCGGCATATGCGGTGGAAAGCGAGCCCAACGTCGCGGCCATCATGGCCGGGATGGACGCAAAAGACGCGGCGCTTGCCGGCGCGGTGCTGCGCGAGGACGCTGAACTGTCCGAGCCCGTGCAGGCGGTTACGGACTGCATCCGGCGCATACGCCGGTACGATATCAACCAGAGGATTCAGGAGCTGACGCAGTCGCTTTCCGATCCGCAAATGTCAAAGGAGGAGAAAACGGCATGCCTGACACAAATACAAAATCTCAATCGGGAGTTGCGCGGCGCGTAACGAAAGGAGCGGGGACGTTGGAAGAAAAGCAAGCGGCCAGACAGAAGCAGCCGAAACCGGAAGCAAAGCCGGAGGAAACCGCCGTCCGTATGGACACGGCGGAGCGGAGCGCGCCGGAGCAGCAGGCCGAGCATAAGCTTGCGCCCAAGGAGGGTAAGGCCGGAAAAATCAATGAACTGCTCGAACAGGGCAAGCAAAAGGGCATGCTTACCTATAAAGAGATCATGGACGCGCTTGAGGAGCTCGAGCTCGATCAGGAGCAGGTTGAAAAGATTTACGACCACCTCGAGGAAATGAATATCGATGTGGTTGAAGAGATTGAGGTCCCCGAGGATATCAACGAGGAAATCGCCGAGATCGAGACGGTTCTTGCGACTACGGAAGGCGTCAATATCGACGACCCGGTGCGCATGTACCTCAAGGAGATCGGCAAGGTGCCGCTTTTGACGGCGCAGCAGGAGGTCGAGATTGCACAGCGTATGGCCGAGGGCGACGACGAGGCCAAGCATCAGCTGGCCGAGGCGAACCTGCGGCTTGTCGTATCCATTGCAAAGCGTTACGTCGGGCGCGGCATGCTGTTTCTGGACTTGATTCAGGAGGGGAACCTCGGCCTGATCAAAGCCGTTGAGAAATTTGATTACCGCAAGGGCTATAAATTCTCCACCTATGCCACGTGGTGGATCCGGCAGGCCATTACGCGCGCGATTGCCGACCAGGCGCGCACCATTCGCATCCCGGTGCATATGGTTGAGACGATCAACAAGCTTATCCGCGTCAACCGGCAGCTTGTGCAGGAGTATGGCCGCGACCCGAGGCCGGATGAAATCGCCAAAGAGATGGGCATATCGGAGGAAAAGGTGCGCGAGATCATCAAGATTGCGCAGGAGCCCGTTTCATTGGAGACGCCCATCGGCGAGGAGGATGATAGTCACCTCGGCGACTTTATTCCGGACGACGAAGCGCCCGCGCCGGCGGAAGCCGTGGCGGTCACGCTGCTCAAGGAGCAGTTGATGGACGTGCTCAATTCGCTCACGCCGCGCGAAGCCAAGGTGCTGCGGCTGCGCTATGGCCTTGACGACGGCAAGGCGCGTACGCTTGAGGAGGTCGGCAAGGAATTCAACGTTACACGGGAGCGTATCCGGCAGATTGAGGCAAAAGCTTTGCGTAAGCTGCGCCATCCAAGCCGCAGCAAGCGGCTGAAGGATTTTCTGGAATAAGAAAAATGGTTTCAGACAAAGCCGGGTGATGCGAGTCCCCCGCGGACGCCCGGCTTTATGGCGCAATCGCGCCGTGCTTTGCGCGCTGCTATGCGTCGGTTTTTTGAAGCGGCAAAAGCCCATTCCAGTCGACAAAAAAATATGTATTGACACACAATAATGCTTATGGTAAGATAATAAATTTTATTGACATGGTCGATTCGGTTCCGTTATAATGTACATAGTGAAAATTTGCTGTTGCCGCGTGGAGCATGATGGATGCGGTATGGGGCGGCACGGCAATATTCATTTTGTTTAGAAAGGGCGGAACGACGGTGTTTCAGATTGGCGAACTGGTCTGTTATCCCATGCACGGCGTTGGCGTGGTGGAATCCATAGAGGAACAATCCGTACTCGGAGAAACCACGCAGTACTATATGCTCCGTTTCGTCATGGGCAGAATGACCGCGATGGTGCCGGTTGCGTCCGCCGAAACGGTGGGACTTCGGCCGCTCGTGGATGCGGTCAGCTGTGACCGCGTGGTCAGCTTTCTGCGTGAGGAAAACTGCTCCGAGGAAAGTGACAACTGGAACCAGCGGTATCGCGACAATCTGGACAAGCTGCGCGCGGGCGATATCTTTGCCGTAGCGGACGTGGTCAAATGCCTCATCCGCCGCGATCAGGAGAAAGGACTGTCGACCGGTGAACGGAAGATGTTTCTAACCGCCAGACAGGTTCTGGTTGCGGAGCTGGCGGCGTCAAGCGGAAAGGAGGAAAGCGAATTTCTACCCCTAGTCGGGGGATAAACAGAATACGCCAATCATTGCATGCGAAAGGTATGGAGATTCGTAATTGCTTTGGTCGGGCTTGGCATTGGCTGCGGGATCGTCGCGCTGATTTTATACAACGTCAAATTCCCGGGCTATGAATATGTCATGCGGTACACGACCAATACAGGCGTTTTGATCGGCATCTACGTGCTTGTGGGCTTTTCATCCGGACTTATTTTTTATATTATCTCGCCCAAGCTGATCGATGCGACGGAGGCCTGTTTCCAGAAATTTGAGAATCGGCTGACCGAAATGCCCGCGCTGGACATTCTTTTTGGCGTAATCGGCATCATGCTCGGTCTGTTGCTTGCTTTCTTACTCGGCCTGATTGTCAGGATGATTGACGTGCCGGTGCTGTCGGAAATCATTACGCTGGCGCTGTATCTGCTGTGCGGCTATTATGGCGGCTGCATCGGCGTGACGCGGCGCCGGGAATTCATCAACGGGCTGCGCAGGGGGGCGGGCAAGGACGGCGCCGTGCGTCCCAAGGTGCTCGACACCAGCGTTATCATAGACGGGCGTATTTTTGACGTATGCAAAACGGGGTTTATTGAAGGAACGCTGATTGTGCCCTCTTTTGTGCTCAAAGAACTGCGTCACATTGCCGACAGCGCGGATGCGATGAAGCGGAATCGTGGCAGACGCGGGCTCGATATCATCCAGTCCATGCAGCAGGAGTTGACCCAGCCGGTCGAAATTGAAGAGCGCGACTATGACGACGCCGACGAGGTGGATCTCAAGCTGCTGCGGCTGGCGCTGGATCTTGACGGCGTGCTGGTGACCAACGATTACAATCTGAACAAGGTCGCGGCAGTGCAGAACACGGCGGTGCTCAATATCAACGACCTTGCGGGCGCGCTGCGGCCGGTGTTGCTGCCGGGCGAGGAGCTTGCGCTTGCCATTGTCAGAGAAGGCAAGGAGTCGGGGCAGGGCGTGGGGTATCTCGAGGACGGCACGATGGTCATTGTCGAGGGCGGGCGCAGGCGGATTGGCGAAACCGCGGAGCTGATTGTAACCAGCGCGCTGCAAACCTCGGCGGGGCGCATGATATTTGCCAAGCTGAAGTAGCGCGGCAATTCGGCTTGGACGCGGCAAAAGTCCTGTTTTTATGCCAAATTGCTTGACAGATGTTTGCGCGTTCCACTATAATAGCTAAGGCTATTAACGTGCGGGTAATCGCCCATGCGGTAATATAAACATGGCAGGGCAGCCTGCACATTTTGAATTTACGTAAGTGAGGTGAAATGGGATGGTACGTACCTATCAGCCCAAGAAACGGCAGCGCAGCAAAGTGCACGGTTTTCGTAAGCGCATGAAGACGGCGGACGGTCGCAACGTGCTAAAAAGGAGACGCGCAAAGGGCCGTAAGGTTCTGAGCGCATAAACTTCTGCAATCGATTGTACCCAACACACAAGCGCTTGCGGCGGGCATTTGCTTGCCGCAAGCTTTTTTCAAACGGGGCGCGCGCGTCCCATCGGGGGCGAACGGGCAAGGGTGAAGCGAGCCGATTCCTTAAAACGAAAAAAGGAATTCCGATATACCTACCGGGTTGGAAAGTCGCAGGCCAACCGGTTTTGTGCGCTGGTTTTTGCGGGCAATCGTACGGGAAGCGTCAAAGTCGGCTTTTCTGTCAGCAAGAAAATTGGCAACAGCGTGTGCCGTAACCGCGTGAAGCGGCGCATGCGCGAGGCGGTAACGCCGCTGATCCCGTCCATTTCCGGCGGACATAACGTGATCTTTATTGCACGGGAAGCGGTCATTGACGCGCCGTTTGAAGAACTATGTACAAGCATGCGCGCGTTATTAAGCCGCGCCGGCCTGCTGCTGCGGGAGGGACCGGCGTGAAGCGGGCGTTGCTGTGGTTGATTCACGGTTATCGGAACTACATTTCTCCGGGGCTTCGGCCCTGCTGCCGTTTTACGCCCACGTGTTCGCAATACGCGCTCGAGGCCATTGAAAAATACGGCGCGTGTAAGGGGCTTGGACTTGCCGTCCGGCGCGTCCTGCGGTGCAATCCGTTTTCCAAAGGCGGGTACGACCCCGTTAAGTAGTTTTAAACAGGTTTTATACAACTCGGGAGGAGGGAAATCCTTGCAAGGAGATTTCTTTTTAACACAGTGGGCTTTTCTTGGCATGCGCTGGCTTTATGAAACGCTGACCAACGAGAGCATCTTTTTTACCATCCTAATCTCTACGCTTATTGTTCGCGGTCTGTCGCTGGTCGGCGACATCAAATCGCGCAAATCCTCAATGAAGATGCAGGCCGTGCAGCCGCAGCTGGAAAAACTGCGAAAAAAATACGAGCACGATCCGCAGAAGCTGAACATCGAGCAGCGTAAATTCATGAAGGAAAACAACGTCAGCATGATGGGGGGCTGCCTGCCCATGCTCATCACCATGCCGCTGTTTTTCATCTTTATCGCGGCGTTCCGGCAGTGGGGCAACGAAATGATGGTCAAGCTTATCATCACGCTTGAACAGAACGAGCAGGCCGGACTTGAGATGTTTGAAAAGTTCAGGTTCCTCTGGGTCAACAATCTGTGGCAGCCGGACAGCGGCCTTGCGCCGGTCATCCAGTCGGCGAGCGAATTCTTCGGCAAGGCCAACGAAACGCTGCCGAAGCTGTTGTATTTTGAGGAGAACCCGCTTGCGCTGCAAAGGTTTGTCGACCTTGGCTTCTTTGTCAACAACGGCGGCGCGTATGCCCTGGCCGAGGTGACCGATTCGGTCACGGCGAGCTATAACGCCATTGTGCAGCCGTGCGTCGACCTGTACGGCGGCTTCAACAACGGCTGGTTCATCCTTCCGCTGCTTGCCGGCGGCACAATGTTCCTGTCAAGCTGGATCATGCAGCGCAATCAGCCGAAGAATGACGCAACGGCCGGCTCGGGCAAGCTGATGATGTATCTGTTCCCACTGATGTCGGTATGGTTCTGCATGACGTATAACGCCAGCTTCGCGCTGTACTGGTCGCTGAGCAGCATTATCTCCGTCATTTCAACATTCTTCATCAACAAGGCGCTGGCCAGGGAGCATCCAAACGGCATACTGCCGGGCACGGAGGCCAAGGCGGGCGGCATTAAGAAAGAAGGTTCGAAAAAATGAGAAGCATGGAGTTTTCCGGCCGTACTGTGGACGAGGCCATCTTTCACGGTATGACCGAGATGGGCGTGACGATCGACGAAGTGGAGATTGAAACGCTGCAAATGGAAAGCAAGGGCCTGTTCGGCCTTGGCGCCAAGGAGGCCGTCGTGCGGCTGACCGAGCGTGAGGTGCCGCTGGTGATGGAGATGGAACAGGTGTTTCGCAGGGAGGAGGCCAATGCCGCCACCAGGCGTGACGGCCGCCCCCGCCGCGATCACCGCGACCGCCGGGACGGAGGGCACAGGGACGGCGGCCGCCGGGCTGACCGGAGCGGCGATTCCTATGAAAACGGCGCGTCTGCAATGATGTACGATTACAGCGAGGAGCTTGCGGCCAATACGCCGTGCGCGGTGTTTTTAAGCGGGCTGCTGGAAAAGATGGGCGTTGCGGCCAAAGTGCTTGCCGCGGAAACGGACAACGGCCTGCGCCTGTGCATTGATGCAAACACAATGGGCCTCCTCATTGGCCGCCGCGGCGAGACGCTCGACGCGCTGCAATATATCGTTTCGCTTTACGCCAACAAGAACCGCAGGGAGGACGGCTATCTGCGCGTCACGCTGGACACGGAGGGCTACCGTTTGCGGCGGGAGGAGACGCTTTGCCGCCTTGCCCGCAAAAATGCCGTTCGTGCGCGTCAGACGGGCAGGCCGGTTGCAATGGAACCCATGAATCCCTATGAACGCCGGGTGTTGCATAGCGCCCTGCAGGGCTTTAACGGCGTTACAACGCGCAGCGAGGGCGAGGAACCAAATCGTCACGTGGTCATCCTGCCGGACCGGTAGCCAGGCGCTGTCGGAAGCATATGCCGTTTGGTATACGCGCCCGACGCGTGATGGTTCACTCTGGCGAGTAGCATGGACGGGACGCATCCCCGTCCATGTTTTCGCATGGCTGGTAAGGGAGGCGGATTCTTGGAAAACGATACCATATACGCGCCGTCGTCGGCCATTGGGGGGGCGATTGCGGTGCTGCGTGTGTCCGGCCCGGAAGCATGCAGGGCTGCGGAGCTATTTGACCGCAATGTAACAAAATCGCCGCAAAAGCTGCTGTTTACGCGCGCCCTCGACCACGGAGAGGTCGTTGACGACTGCATGGCCGTCTATCTCCCCGCACCGCGCACCTATACGGGCGAGGACATGTTTGAAATCAACTGCCACGGCGGTATGCAGACCGTCCAGCGCCTGCTCGGCATGCTGGGGACGCTCGGATTTCGTCCTGCGGAGGGCGGCGAGTTTACCAAGCGGGCGTTTTTAAACAATAAGATGGATTTATCCCAGGCGGAAGCGGTGATGGACCTCATCACCGCGGAGGCGGAGCAGAGCCGGAAGGCCGCCATACTGCAATTGCATGGCGGCGTCAGCCGCGAGGTGGAGGCGGTGGAGCGGCTTTTGATGGATGCGCTCAGCGGGATCGACGCGGCGATCGACTATCCGGACGAAGCTGAGGACGATGCGTATGCGGACGTGCCGCAGGCGCTTGAAGCGGCCTCTGCACGGATCGAAGCGCTGCTTTGGGAAGGCAGGCGGGGGCGTGTGCTGCGCGACGGGGTGCGCGTGGCGTTTCTCGGCAGGCCGAACGTTGGGAAATCTTCGCTGATGAACGCGCTTTTGGGCGAGGACCGCGCTATTGTAACGTCTGCGGCAGGCACGACGCGCGACGTGCTGGAGGAACGCGTATCCTTTTCCGGCGTGCCGGTGCGACTGCTCGACACGGCCGGCCTGCGGGAAGCCGCCGACGAGGCGGAACGCATTGGCGTGGACCGCGCGCGCACGGTGATGCGCACATGCGACGTGCATTGCCTGGTGCTTGACGGCAGCGTGTCCCTTGAAGAGGAAGACCGCCGCCTGCTTGCAGAAACCGATGGCGCGCTGCGCGTGGTTTTGCTGAACAAATGCGACCTGCCGTGCGCGGACGATGCAGACGGGCGGCAGGCGGCGCTGCCCGGGGACGCGCTGCGCGTTTCCGCGGCGACGGGAGAGGGGCTCGATGCGTTCAAGGCGCGCATTCTGGCCCTTGCCGCGCCGGAGCACATGAATTGCGGCTGCATCACCAACGAGCGGCACCTGCGGTTGCTCGAGCAGGCGCGGGAAGCGCTGCGGCAGGCGAGCCTGACAGCGGAACTGGACTGCCAGGCGACGGATATTCGAAGCGCGCTGCACCACCTGGGCGGCATCACGGGTACGGATGTGGACGCATGTGTAATAGACCGCATTTTTGAGCGCTTCTGCGTGGGGAAGTAGGGGGGACAAACCGGCGCGGCGGCCCTATGTGCGGCCGTTCCGCCGCCATTTTTCCAGGCGGCGCTTATGGGATGCGGTACGGGAAACGCACTTTTGCTCCACCCCTGCCCGTGTGCTTTTATGGTGAAAGCGCGGGCGGCGCAGGCAATGACCATGTGTGGGCGGAATGCATAGTATAAGGTATTCGGCTACAATGGAGTGACAGGACTATGATCTATTTGGATAATAGCGCGACAACGTGCGTACTGCCCGAGGCGGCGGACGCAGCATATGCCGCCATGACGGAAAGCTACTATAACCCCTCCGCGGCGTATGCTCCGGCGGTAGCTGCCGAGCGGACGGTGAACGCCTGCCGCGCACGGCTTGCCGACGCGCTTGGACACGGCGCGGACGAGGTGTATTATACATCCGGCGGCACGGAGTCGAACAACACCGCCATTTTCGGCGCGATTGCGCCGGTGCGCGGGAAGAAGCGCATCATCACCTGCATGACGGAGCATCCGTCTGTATACAATGTGTTTCGTGCGCTTGAGAACCGCGAGGATATCGAGACCGTATACATTGGGACGGATGAAACGGGCGCGTCGGATTTGAGAGCGCTGGCCGATGCGCTGACGCAGAACACGGCGCTGGTGTCGCTGATGCACGTTAACAACGAAACGGGCGCGATTACCGATATTGCCGCCGCGGGCGCGCTGATCCGCCGCGGCGCGCAAAACGCGCTGTTCCACGTCGACGGCGTACAGGCTTTTTGCAAGCTGCCGTTTGCCGGCGTGCCGTGCGATCTGTACAGCGTCAGCGCGCATAAATTCCACGCGCCAAAGGGTGTCGGCGCGCTGTACATAAAAAACGGCGCGCGCTTCGGCGGCGGTCTGATCGGCGGCGGACAGGAGCGCGGCGTGCGCAGCGGTACGATCAATGTACCCGGGGTTGTCGGCATGGACGCGGCGCTGACGCAGTATCGGAAGCATCATGCGGAGTGGATGAACAGAATGCGCGCGTGCAAGGAGCGGCTGGCTAAAAATTTGCTGACCATCGAGGACGTGTTTGTCAACGGCCCGCCGCTGGACCGCGGGGCGGGGCATATTCTCAACATGTCGTTTGTCGGGGTGCGCGGCGAAACGCTGCTCAACGCGCTTTCCGAGCGGCAGGTGTGCGTGGCGATGGGCTCGGCCTGCTCGGCGCGCAAAAAAGGGAAAAACCGCGTGCTCAGCGCCATCGGCGTAACAAACGCGCGCCAGGACGGCGCAATCCGGTTCAGCTTCTGCCCCTTCAATACGGCGGAGGAAATGGATATCGTAGCGCAGCATATTGCGGAGCTGACCGCGTTTTTGCGCCGCTATCGCAAAAGATAGCGCGCGATGCGCGGCAAGATGAAAAATTGATGGCGGTGAACGTGCCGTCCGATATGCGCGGCGTTTATATGTCAATAGATTGCATGTGAAAAGGAGGTGTGCTTATGGAATCGGTTCTGTTGGTCCGTTATGCGGAGATTCATTTAAAAGGGCTGAACCGCCCGTATTTTGAAAGCAGCCTGATGAAGCGCATCGAGCGCGCGCTTGCCCCGGATACGGTCCGCGTGGTGCGCGAGCAGGGGCGCGTATTCGTTTTCGGCGTATCCGACGGACAGGTGGAGCGCGCCGCGGATAAGCTGACAAGGGTATTCGGCATCCATTCGGTCAGTCCCGCGCTTGCGGTGGGCAAGGAGTGGACGGAGATTCGCGAGGCCGCATTCCGGCTGGTCGGCGAAGCTGCCGGGCAGGAGGAAAACGGGAGCTTCAAGGTAATCGCGCGCCGGGCGGACAAGCGTTTTTTCATGCGCTCTGAAGAGATTTGCCGCACGCTGGGCGGCGAATTGCTTGAGGCGTATCCACAGCTGCGGGTCGACGTGCACGCGCCCGTATGGAAGGTGGGCGTGGAAATACGGCAGAACCAGGCGTTCGTATACGTCCGGGAGTTGATGGGGCCCGGCGGAATGCCGGTGGGCTGCAACGGCCACGCCATGCTGCTGATTTCCGGCGGCATCGACAGTCCCGTGGCGGGGTACATGATCGCCAAGCGCGGCGTGCGGCTTTCGGCCGTACATTTTTACAGCTACCCGTATACCAGTCCCAAAGCGCGCGATAAGGTTGTGGAACTCACACGCATTGTCGCGGGGTATGCGGGCGATATCATGCTGCATCTCGTCCCGTTCACGGAGATTCAGCTTGCCATCTATGAAAAGTGTCCGCAGAGTGAAACGACCAT
The DNA here is from genome assembly GCA_964447605.1 of uncultured Oscillospiraceae bacterium. Lineage (GTDB taxonomy): Bacteria > Bacillota > Clostridia > Christensenellales > CAG-138 > CAYUTA01. The sequence goes on from CAYUTA010000001.1 coordinate 62,219, forward strand.
ACTCATGCGCAGGCTTATGATGCAGATTGCCGAACGGTTTGCGCTGCAGACGGGCGCGCAGGCACTGGTGACCGGCGAGGCGATCGGTCAGGTCGCAAGCCAAACCATCGAAAGCCTGACCGTAACCGAGGACGCGGTTGCGCTGCCGGTGTTTCGTCCGCTGATCGGGTTTGATAAGGAGGAGATCGTTGCGCGCGCCAAGGCCATCGGCTCGTTTGAAACGTCGATTTTGCCGTACGAGGATTGCTGCACGGTGTTTGTCCCGCAGCACCCGGTGACCAGGCCGAAGCTAGAGACTTTGCGGGCGAGCGAGCGGATGGTGGACTTTGCGCCCATGATTGAAAAGGCAATGGCGGATACGGAAACGTTGCATGTTGAGGCGTAAAGACATATCAACAGTTGATGTGAGCCGGTGGATACAACATCGGCTCTTTGTTGTTATTCGTAAAAATAAATAATATATAAAAAAATTGATAATATCTTTACATAAATGTGTTATTTCTGTTAATATTTTTATACACCCGTCTTGGGAATTATCTGGAAGGAGCATATCATGGAAAAGCAGAAGAAAAAACTCTCTTTGGCCGGCTGGATCGGTATCGCAATGGTGGCCGGTATTCTGGTGGGCCTGATCGGCATCTAGGCGCCGGGATTTGCCGAATTCACGACCAATTATCTCAAACCATTCGGCACGATCTTTATCAACCTGCTCAAGTTCATTGTTGTGCCGATCGTAATCCTGTCCATCGTGGACGGCATCATTTCGCTCAAGGACATCAAAAAGGTCGGCTCCATCGGCTGGAAAATCATTGTGTACTATTTGTGCACAACGGCGGTCGCAATTGTCATCGGTCTCATTTTCGCCAATATTTTCAAGGGCGCGTTCCCGGTATTGGACACGGCCGGTCTGGAGTATGAAGCCAAATCCGCAAACGTGATGGATACCATTGTGAACATCTTCCCGAGCAGCTTCTGGGGTCCGCTGGTCAGCGCGACCATGCTGCAGATCATCGTCATCGCACTGTTTTTAGGCTTTGGCATCATTATGGCCGAGACGTTCGGCAAGTGGATTTCCAGCGCCAACGAAGTATTCATGAAGATCATGCTGATGATCATGAAAGTCGCTCCGATCGGCGTGTTCTGCATGATGGCATGGGTGATTGCCAATCAGGGCCCACAGATACTGGGCAGCCTTGCGCTCGTGTTGCTTGTGGCCTACCTCGGTTACATTGTGCACGCCGTCATCGTCTACTCTGTTGCGGTCAAGACGCTGGGCGGAGTAGGCCCCATCAAGTTCTTTAAGGGCATTGCGCCCGCGATGGCGTTTGCGTTCTCCTCCACCTCCTCGATTGCGACGCTGCCGATCACCAAGGAGTGCACCGACGAGCTTGGAGCAAACCCGACGGTCAGCAGCTTCACGCTTCCGCTGGGTGCGACCGTCAATATGGACGGCACGGCCATCTATATGGGCGTCTGCTCGATCTTTATCGCCTGCTGCTACGGCATCGACCTCACGATTGGCCAGATGCTGACCATCATCCTGACCGCAACGCTGGCCTCCATTGGAACGGCCGGAACCTCCGGCGCAGGCATGATTATGCTGACGATGGTGCTTACCAGCGTCGGAATCCCGATTGAGGGCATTGCCATCATCATGGGTATCGAACGTCTGTTCGATATGGGCCGCACCACAATCAACGTCGTGGGCGACGCCGCGGGCGCGCTGGTTGTCAGCAACTCCGAGGCCAAGAAGGCGAACCGGCAGAACAAGTAACGTTCGGCACGATCCGGTTCTTAACATGGGACAGCTCCCAAGCGGCAACCGTTTCCGCGGGGGATTTGCCGTCTTTGGAGAACTGTGGACTTTGCGGCAGATGCCCGTGGACGGGGTGCACTGCAAAACACCGGAGGTTGCATAAGCGGGCGCGATTCGCTATAATACCAACGGAATAAGCGAAAAGGGTACTGCCGTTTGCATACGAAGGATTTTTACTATGATCTGCCGCAGGAACTGATTGCGCAGACGCCGGCTGCGGACCGCGCGTCCTCGCGCCTTCTGGTATACGACCGGGCGACGGGCGCGTTGGCGGACCGGCGTTTTGCCGACATTACCGAATATCTTCGGCCCAACGACGTGCTGGTGCGCAACACCACGCGCGTAATTCCGGCACGCCTGTTTGGCAAGCGTGCGGATACGGGTGGAAACATGGAGTTCCTGCTGCTCAAGCGGCTGGATGAACGGCGCTGGGAATGCCTTTGCCGCCCGGCAAGGCGCGCGCGCGCCGGACAGCGGTATGTGATCAATGGCGAGCTGGCCGTAACCGTTGTCGGCGAAACCGCCGCGGATGGCGGACGGGTGGTGGCGCTCGGCTATGACGGCGTGTTCGAGGAGGTGCTCGACCGCGCCGGACAAATGCCGCTGCCTCCATATATCACCGAGCGGCTGGACGATCAGGCGCGTTATCAGACCGTCTATGCGCGCCAGCGCGGATCGGCCGCCGCGCCCACGGCGGGGCTGCACTTTACCGGGGAGTTGCTTGAGCGCATCCAAAAAAGCGGAACGGATATTGTGGACGTACTGCTGCATGTGGGCCTGGGCACGTTCCGGCCCGTTTCGGAAGAGAACATCGAGGACCATGCGATGCATGAGGAGTATTATGAGGTCACGCAGGAGACGGTCGACCGCATCCACGCCGCGCGAAGCCGGGGCGGGCGCGTGATTGCGGTGGGCACGACCTCCTGCCGCACGCTTGAGAGCGTGACCGGCGGGGATGGAACGGCGCATCCCGGCTCCGGCTGGACCGGGATTTATATCACACCCGGATACCGGTTCAGGGCCATAGACGCGTTGATTACAAATTTCCATCTGCCGGAATCCACGCTGCTGATGCTTGTTTCCGCGCTGATGGGGCGCGAGGAGGCGTTGCGCGCCTATGCGCATGCAATCGGGCGGCGCTATCGCTTTTTCAGCTTTGGCGACGCGATGTTGATCCTCTAGGCGCATGCCGGTCCAAGGTGCTTTTGCGGAAGGGACGCGCGTCCGCAGCGGCAGGCGGCCCGGCGCGGCGCACGGAGGAAGACGTTGCCGGAACGCCGGAAATGAACGCAAAATATGCGGTTGAGAGGAACCATGCAGCAACCATTTACGTTTGAACTGATTAAAACCTGCAGGCAATCGGGCGCGCGGCTCGGCATGCTGCATACGCCGCATGGCGATATTGAAACGCCCTGCTTCATGCCGGTCGGAACGCAGGCGACGGTCAAGGCCATGACGCCGCGCGACCTGCTGGATGTGAACGCAAATATCATCCTGTCCAACACCTATCATCTGTACCTGCGCCCCGGCCACCGGCTGGTCGGGGAGGCGGGCGGTTTGCACGCGTTTATGCGCTGGGACAGGCCGATTCTGACCGACAGCGGCGGATTCCAGGTGTTCAGCCTGGCGGGTATCAACGACATTGCCGAGGATGGCGTTGCGTTCCGTTCCCACATCGACGGCAGCCGGCATTTTTTTACGCCTGAACTCGTCATGGAGATTGAGCAGAGCCTTGGCGCGGATATTGCGATGTGTTTTGATGAATGCGCGCCGTATCCGTGCGACCATGCCTATGCATATGCGGCCATGTTGCGCACGCACCGTTGGGCGGAGCGCTGTAAAAGTGCGCATACGCGCGCGGATCAGGCGCTGTTTGGCATCGTGCAGGGCGGCGTTTACACGGACTTGCGCATTGAAAGCGCAAAAACGCTTGCAGCAATGGACTTTGCAGGGTACGGCATCGGCGGTCTGTCGGTCGGCGAACCAAAGCCGGTGATGTACGCCTCGCTTGAGGATTTGATGCCCTATATGCCGGTCAACAAGCCGCGGTATCTGATGGGTGTAGGCAGCCCGGACTGCCTGCTTGAGGGCGTTCTGCGCGGCGTAGACATGTTCGACTGCGTGCTGCAAACCCGCATTGCCAGAAACGGCCTTGCGTTGACCCGCACGGGCAGGCGCATGCTGCGCAACCAGAAGTTTGAGCACGACCACACACCCATCGAGACAGGCTGCGACTGCTATGCATGCAAAAATGGTTTTACGCGCGCATATATCCGCCATCTTGTCAAAGAAAAGGAAATACTTGCCGCGCAGTTAATTACCATGCACAACCTGCGTTTTACGCTGCGGCTTATGGAGGATGTGCGCGCTGCCGTCTATGAGGACCGCTATGGCGACTTTGCAAGGGAACTGCTAAAACAGGGGATATACGATTGATTGCTTTTACCTGCAAGACGCAACAGGATACGGAGCAACTGGGGGAACGCTTTGCAAAAATGCTGGAAGCGCCATGCCTTGTTGCGCTGTACGGCGGACTTGGCGCGGGCAAGACGGCGTTTGTGCGCGGCGTGGCGCGCGCGCTCAAGGCCGGCGGCGTGACCAGCCCCACGTTTAACATCGTACACGAATACGACTCTGCCCCGCCGCTGTATCATTTTGACGCATACCGCCTTGCCGACGGGGAAGCGCTGCTGGACGTCGGCTTTGACGAGTATCTTTGCCAAAAGGCGCTCATTTTGCTTGAATGGGCGGAGTTGGTGGAGGATGTTCTGCCCAAGGAGCGCATCAACGTGACCATCGTGGGATGCGGGGACATGCCAAGGCGTGTGCGGATTCAGGCGGACGGGGTGCGCTTTGAAAGGATGGTGAACGGGCTGTGCCGATCCTTGCAGTGAGTACCTCCGGCGCCATTGCGACCGCCGCGCTGGTGCGGGAAGGGCGCTGCGTATGCGCGCTGGCCGCCGGCACGGATAAGCGCCATGCCGAAACGGTGTTTCCGCTCATCGAGCGCCTGCTGCTGGAGGCGGGCACGCCGCTGTCGGATGTCGGACTGTTTGCCGTGGATGTCGGACCCGGCTCATTTACGGGCGTTCGCATCGGGGTTTCGGCAATCAACGCAATGGCCGCCGCACAGGGCAAACGGGTCGTTCCGGTAAGCTCGCTGCGCGCGGTTTACCGGGCAAACGCGGAGATATCGGAGCGCGTTTGCATTCTGCTGGACGCGGGCAATGGGAACGGCTATGCCGCGCAGTATGGCGGTGGAACAGAGCTTGCGCCGCCCGAGGCGGTCGTGGCCAGGCCCTATCTTGACGCGCTGCCGGAAAATATGGCCGTGGTTACGGATTTTGAAGCCGGCGGGCGGGCGCCGCTGATCCCGGCGGCGGGGGATATCGGCGGGGAGGCGTACCTGCTGCGCGATACCGCCGCGGCTGCCGCCGCGCCGCTGTACCTGCGGCCTTCGCAGGCGGAGCGCATGTGGAAGCTGCGGCAGGAGGCGGGCCGGAATGTGTATTGAGATTCGTCCGATGGCGCGGCCGGATGTGCCCGCGGTACATGATATTGAACGCGCCTGCTTCCGTTCCCCATGGTCAAAGATGACGCTCTTTGGGGAGCTTCGCAACGATGTGGCGCGCTACCGCGTGGTTGTGCGGGATGGAAAGATCATTGGCCATGCGGGCATGTGGGTGCTTTTTGACGAGGCGCACATTACAAACGTAGCCATACTGCCCGAATACCGCCGCAAGGGCTATGCAAAGCGGCTGATGCTGACCATGATGGAGTGTGCGCGCCAGTTGGATGCGTCGATGATGACGCTTGAGGTACGCAGAAGCAATCTTAGCGCGCAAAGCCTCTATGAAGGGCTTGACTTCCAGCAAAACGGGCTTCGTCCGCGCTATTACAGCGACACCGGCGAGGACGCGTTGCTGATGTGGAATATGGATATCCGGCAAACGCTGAAAAATAACGGGAGGTAAAGAGCAACATGGCACTGTATCAGGATTGGGAGGAGCTGGCGCGGCAGGAGCGCACGCAGAAGGAGTCCGACGCGTTCTGGAGCGCATACTTCGACAAGGAAACAGAGGTATACAAGCGTATTCTTACTGATAAGGAGAACCGTCTTACCGGCACGCTGCACGGGCTGGCGGAGCGTTTTGGCATGGAGGATATGGAGTTTACTGGGTTTCTCGACGGTGTGAACACCAGCCTGACCGGGGAGCTTAAGCTCGATAAGCTCAATGCGAGCTCCAGGCTTGCTATCACGATCGACTTTGAAAAGCTCTATTACAACATGCATAAGGCCAGGGCGCCGTGGCTGTATGAGCTTGCGGCCTGGGACGATGTGCTCCCCGCCGTGCGGCGCGCCGAAATTTTTCAGCAATACAAGCACGACCAGGTTTATCATAGCCAGAAGACGGCCGGGCGCAACGACCCGTGCCCCTGCGGCAGCGGCAAGAAATATAAAAAATGCTGCGGTCTGAACGCATAGATCGGCAACCGCCTGCGCGTTACCATAGAATTTAATAGGAATTTGCCGTTTTTAATTGACAGGAGCGTGTTCTGACCTTATAATATTGTCTCGGAACGCGCCGCCGAGCGCCTGTAGCTCAGCTGGATAGAGCAACGGCCTTCTAAGCCGTAGGTCCCGGGTTCGAATCCCTGCAGGCGCGCCAGAATATGGTGGGTATAGCTCAGTTGGTTAGAGTGCCTGGTTGTGGCCCAGGAGGTCGTGGGTTCAAATCCCACTACTCACCCCATTTTTTTATGGTAAACCGGCGCGGTGGGGTGTAGCCAAGCGGTAAGGCATCAGACTTTGACTCTGACATTCGTAGGTTCGATCCCTGCCACCCCAGCCATTTGACCCGTTAGCTCAGCCGGTAGAGCACCTGACTTTTAATCAGGGTGTCCGGAGTTCGAATCTCCGACGGGTCACCATAACGGTTTTTATCAGGCGCGTGCGGGCGTGGCGGAATTGGCAGACGCGCCAGATTTAGGTTCTGGTGCCGTATAGGCGTATGAGTTCAAGTCTCTTCGCCCGCACCAGTTTTTATATGCAGGTATAGTGTAGTGGTAACACATTAGCCTTCCAAGCTGAGATCACGGGTTCGAGCCCCGTTACCTGCTCCAACGCAAAGCGGAGGCCTCACCGGCCTCCGCTTTGCGTTGCTACGGAATGGAGGGGCTCAAAGCCGCGTGAAGAAAACGGTCCGGCGGACCGTTGAATCCGTCAGAAAACTCTGTTTTTTGACGGGACAACTGCATTTTACCTCTTGCCCTGCGGGTTTCCGGGCAGCAAAATGCACCAAGTATGGGCGGCGGACGCACACGCCGTCCTTGCCCATAAAAGGAAGCGTTCCTCTGCGGAGGCAGGGCAAGAGCCTTTACGCTCCTTTATCTTTGCGCGCCATTAGACAAAGGCCGTATAATAAACCGGAAAAAATGTAAATGCTGTTGCCCTGCTGCGGAGGGCCTTTTTGTCACGCTGGAACGATTGCGTTGCCTGTCGGCCTTGCGACATGAAACGTGTCAAAATTACCGCGCATGTGCGTTGGATTTGACGGATACTTTGGCGGAGTCTGTATGCTTCCGTTACGGAATTGACGGAGCAACCCCAAGGGCGCCCATTTTGCGCATTCGCTGAAATGTTTGCTTATCACCTTTGTTTGGGTTGATATATTTGTCATATTCCGGTATAATCATAATAGGGAAAACCATATCGAAATCCATCAGCAGCTCTTTTCAACCCCACAGGAGGGTATAATGAAATATCTGGCTCACAGAAATGTGGAAACGGGCAGGGAACAGGCCCTATCCAAGCATCTTTTGGATACGGCAAAGCGTGCGGCGGAGTTTGCGGGCGCGTTCGGTGCGGAAACGTCGGGCTGTTTTTGCGGCCTTCTGCATGACGCGGGCAAATATCTGCCCGGCTTTCAGCGGCGCATACGGGGTTCGCCGGAACGGGTGGATCACTCCACCCCGGGGGCGCAGACCGCCTTCAAGGAGTATGGAGATGTGGCTGCCGCATTTTGCATAGCCGGGCATCATGGAGGTTTGCCGGATGGCGGCAGCAGGGCGGCCGATCAGGCGCAGGACGCTACGTTTTGGGGCCGGATGAAAAGGGACGCCGGCGATTTTGGCGCATATAAAAAGGAGCTGGACGTCGCGGGCGCAGAAATACCCGGCTGGGCTCTGCGGAATGCCCAGAGCCTGTTCTTTTATATCCGCATGCTCTTTTCCGCCCTGGTGGATGCGGATTATCTGGATACCGAGAAATTCATGAGGGATGGGACTGTGCAGCGCGGCGGCGGCGAAAGCCTGCAAGAGCTCATGGATGGGCTGGAGGCTTATATCGCAGACTGGTGGCGGGCCGGTTCCACGCTGAATCAAAGGCGCTGCGACATCCTGCGCGCGCTTATGGCGGCGGGGGAAAGCGAGCGCGGACTGTTTTCGCTCACAGTGCCCACCGGCGGCGGAAAAACCGTGGCATCCATGGCCTTTGCCCTGCTGCACGCGCTGCGAAACGACATGGCGCGCGTTATCTACGTGATACCCTATGTAAGCGTAATCGAACAAACCCAGCAGGTATTTGAGAAAATTTTTGGTATGGACAACGTGGTGGCGCACTATGCCAACGTGGAATACGCGGCGCCCGAAAACGGGGAGGAGACCGACAGGCGCTATCTGGCGGCGGAAAACTGGGACGCGCCCATTATCCTTACCACCGCCGTACAGTTCTTTGAATCGCTGTATGGAAACAAACCCTCCCGCTGTCGCAAGCTGCACAACATGGCAAACAGCGTGGTGATATTCGACGAGGCGCAAATGCTGCCTGCACCTTCCCTTGCGCCCTGCGTATCCGCCATTGCGCAGCTTGTGGAGCACTACCGCTGCTCCGCCGTGCTGTGCACCGCCACCCAGCCCTCGCTGGACCCGTTGTTTGCCAGGTTCCTGCCGCAATATCCCATACGGGAGCTATGCCCCAAAGCGTATGCCGCGGACCCCGTGTTTACCCGGGTCAGCTTCAAACTGGCCGGAACGCTTGCGGATGAGGAGCTCGCCCGCCGGCTGCTGCTGGAAAAGCAGGCGCTGTGCATTGTGAACACCAAGCGCCAGGCCAGGCGCGTGTTTGCGTTGACCGGCGGAGAAAACTGTTTCCACCTTTCCACGAACATGCCGCCAATCCGTCGGCGTACAGTCCTTGCACGCATACGGGAGCTGCTCAAGGCGGACGAGCCATGCCGGGTGGTATCCACAAGCCTGGTGGAGGCGGGGGTGGATGTGGATTTTCCGGTGGTTTATCGTGCGCTTGCAGGGCTTGATTCCATGATTCAGGCGGCCGGGCGCTGCAACAGGGAGGGCAAGCGGTCCGCCTGTGAAAGCTTCGTATACATTTTCAGCACGTCGGAGAAAGCGCCCCAGAGCATGCGGCAGAATATAGATGCCGCTGCGCGCGCCCTGCGGAACGGAGACATCGCCTCGCCCACGACCGTAAAGGCGTATTTTGATTTTCTCTATTATGTGCTCAGAGGAGAGGACCGGCTGGACAAAAAGGACATACTCGCGGAGATCGATCGCCACACCCTGCCCTTTGCCGGCGTTGCCGCAAGCTTTAAGCTCATCGACAATGCAGATTGTACCGTTTACATTCCCTGTCATGGCGGCGCGGAGGCGGTCGAAGCGCTTTTGCGCAACGGCCCCAGCCGCAGCCTTATGCGCAGGCTGGGCCAGTTTGCCGTAGGAGTAAACGCGCAGAGGTTTTGTGATCTTGTGAATACCGGCGCTGTGGAGCAGGTATCGGAAAACGCCGGCATCTTGCGGGATATGAGTCTGTACGATGCCCACGCAGGCTTGTCTCTTGACGTCGTTGAAGGCCAGGGGCTGTTTGCATAAACAAAACGGCGGAGCAACGAGCGGCTCGCCGTTTTGTTTTCATAAATACCGGATAACCATTTCAATCCACGGTGCGTTCGCACCAATATTTAAAAAGGATATCGGGAAAACAGGGTATTGACAAAATAACCGAAGGAGGATATGCGAATGCCCGTACAGGTAGAAGTCTGGGGGGACTATGCGGCCTTTAACCGCCCGGAACTTCGCGTGGAACGCGTAAGCTATGAAGTGCCGACCCCATCCGCCGCCCGGGGGATACTGGACGCCATCTATTTTCATTCCGGGTTAAAATGGTGCGTGGACAGGATTCATGTGCTCAAGCCCATCGCCTTCGCCAGCATCCGGCGCAACGAGGTCAAATCCAAAATTTCCGTCAAGAATGTGCGCGGCGTTATGAAGGGGGGCGGCACGCCGCTGTTCATCAGCACCGCCGACGACATCCAGCAGCGGGCGGCGCTGGTGCTGCGGGATGTGCGCTACGTGATTGAGGCGCACTTTGAACTGGTGCCGGAAAAAATGGCCCCGGAAGATCATGAGGGCAAATTTTGCAACATCATGCGGAGACGGCTGGAACGCGGGCAATGCTACCATACCCCATACCTCGGCGTGCGCGAATTTCCCGCCCATTTCAGAAGGTGGGAGGGCGGCCCGATCGTCACGGCCTATCCAGACGAAGATAAGAACCTCGGCCTCATGCTCTATGACATGGATTATAGCGATCCGGAAAACATCACACCCATGTTCTTTCGCGCCGAATTAAAAAAAGGCGTGCTGGACCTCAGGGATTGCGAGGTGCTCAGATGATATTGCAGGCATTGGTATCCTATTACGAAACCCTTGCCGCCCAGGGACGCATTGCCCGGCCGGGCTGGGGTGTGGCGAGGGTATCCTACGCGCTGGAACTGAGCCCGGCGGGAGAGTTGCTGGCGGTGCACTCCCTTCTAACCGGGGAGCAGCGCGGCCAAAAGACTGTTATGGCGTCCCGCAAGATGCTCATACCCCTCCCGGCCAAGCGCACGGTGGGAGTGGAGGCCAATTTTTTGTGCGATAACGCCGCCTATATGCTGGGCTTTGACGGCAAAGGCAAGCCGGAGCGCGCAAGAGCGTGTTTTAAAAAGGCAATGGAACTGCATGCCGCCGTACTGGGGGACACGGATAACGTGATCGCAAAAGCCATCCGCGCTTTTTTTGAAAACTGGGATATAGACGGGGCGCGGGGGCACGCACGGATTGCGCCCTATGCCGCCGATCTGGAAAGCGGGGCGAATCTGGTGTTTCTTGTTGGCAGCGCGTTTGCACATGAGCAGCCGGAGATCGCGGCGCTGTGGCAGGCGCATTACGACGGCAGAGAGGCTGGCGACAAAGCGCGCTGTCTCGTCACCGGAGAGCTTGCGCGTCCTGCGGCGGTGCATCCCGCGATTAAAGGCGTAAGGGACGCGCAGCCCAGCGGGGCGGCTCTGGTTTCCTTCAACGCGCCGGCCTTTTGCTCCTTTGGCAAGGAGCAAAACTACAACGCTCCCGTGGGCAAGTATGCCGCCTTTGCCTATACGACCGCGCTCAATCAGCTGATTGCTGACAAAGCGCACACCGTTATGATAGGCGACTCCACCGTGGTGTTTTGGGCGGAGGATGCGCAAACGGTTTATAGCGATGCCATGGCGGCTTTTTTGGGCGGCGAAAGCGCCGTGATGACGAACAGGGACCTGCGTTCCTTCATGCTGACCATAGCGGAGGGAAGAACGGCCGACTGGGACGGCATGCCGCTGCACCCCGACAACCGGTTTTTTATACTGGCGCTTGCGCCCAACGCCGCGCGGCTTTCCGTGCGCTTTTTTCTGCAGGATAGCTTCGGCGCGTTCTCGGGCAATATAGCAAGGCATTATGAAAACCTGTATATCGTAAGCGACAACCGCAGCAGGTTCGAGGACATCCCCCTTTGGGCCCTGTTGCAGGAGACGGTCAACTCCAGCGCGCGGGAAAAAAAGCCCTTGCCGCAGATGGCGGGAGACGTGCTCAGGGCGGTGCTGACGGGCGGACGCTATCCCGCCACGCTGTATCAGCAGACACAGCTTCGCATACGCGCGGAGCGCAGCATTTCCCGCGGCAGGGCGGCAATCATCAAAGCGTATCTTAAAAGGAACACTACAAACGAAAAATACAAGGAGGCGGCGACCGTGGAACTCAATGAAAACACCATATACCAGCCCTATGTACTGGGGCGCATGTTCTCGGTGCTGGAGGCCATACAGGAATACGCAACCCCCGGCATCAATACCACCATTAAGGATAAATATTTCTCCTCGGCCTGTGCCACACCCGCCGTCGTGTTTCCCACGTTGATAAGCCTGTCGGAAAAGCACATGCGAAAGATTGACAATCCGGGCATGAAAACCCACTTTGCAAAGCAGTTTGGGGCGTTGACCGGCATGATTACAAAAGACTACCCGGCACACCACAATTTGCGGGAGCAGGGCGTGTTCCAGCTTGGCTATTATCATCAGAATCAAAAGCGGTACGAAAAGAAAAAGGACACGGACAATGAAAAAGGAGGAAATTAATATGGCGGAAGCAATCAAAAACCGGTATGAATTCGTGATACTTTTCGAGGTGGAGAACGGCAATCCCAACGGCGACCCCGATGCCGGCAACATGCCGCGTATAGACCCCGAAACCAACCTTGGCATCATTACGGATGTGTGCCTGAAGCGCAAAATACGCAACTACGTGGAAACTGTGCGCGAGGGCGAGGCGGGCTATCGCATCTACATAAAGGATAGGGCGCCGCTCAACCGGAGCGACCTTGAAGCCCTTGCGTATCTGGGCATTGACGAAAAGAACGTCAAGGAGGCGAAAAAGAAGGACGATCAGCTGGATGAAAAGATTCGGGATTTCATGTGTAAAAATTTTTATGATATCCGCACCTTTGGCGCAGTGATGACAACCTTTGTAAAATCCGCCCTGAACTGCGGCCAGATACGGGGGCCGGTGCAGCTGGGCTTTGCCCGCAGCGTGGAGCCCGTGATTCCCCAGGAGGTAACCATCACCCGCGTAGCCATCACCACCGAGGCGGACGCGGCAAACAAAAAGACCGAGATGGGCCGCAAGTACATCGTACCCTACGGCCTCTACCGCTGCGAGGGGTACGTTTCGGCCAATCTTGCCCGCAAGACAACCGGCTTTTCCGAGGAGGATCTGAACCTGTTCTGGCAGGCCGTGCTGAACTTGTTTGAGCACGATCACTCCGCCGCCCGCGGCAAAATGGCGGTACGGGAGCTGATCGTTTTCAAGCACGCCTCAGAGCTGGGGGAAGCGCCCGCCTACAAGCTGTTTGAGACGGTAAGCGTAAGGCGCAAGGCGGAGATAGACGTCGCCAGAAACTACGGCGACTATATCGTTTCCGTGGACGAGGCGGCGGTACCCGCCGGGGTGAGCTGCCTGCGTATGGCGTAATGGCGCGCGATAGCGGCGAGGATCGCCTGCAGCTTTCAGGTCTTCAGCATTTCCTGTTTTGCCGCAGGCAATGGGCGCTTATCCATATTGAAAACATATGGTGCGACAACGTGCGCACCGTGGAGGGCAACATCATGCACGCGCGCACCTACAACGAGACGCTGACTGAAAAACGGGGCGACCTCATCATCACGCGGGGCATGGGCGTATTTTCAAACAATTTGGGCGTTAGCGGCAAGTGCGACGTTGTGGAGTTTCATAAAAGCGAGCAAGGCGTGCGCATCCATGGCTGGGACGGTCTGTGGGAGCCGTATCCTGTGGAATACAAACGGGGGGAGCCCAAGACGGGCAATTGTGATTGTGCGCAGCTATGCGCGCAGGCCATGTGCCTTGAGGAGATGCTCTGCTGCGCAATAGCCGAGGGGGCGCTGTTTTACGGCGAAACAAAACGCCGACAGAAGGTGTTATTCACGGATGAACTCCGCAGCGGGGTACAGAATGCTTTTTCCGAGATGCACGCTCTGTACGGACGGGGCCATACCCCAAGGGTAAAGCCCCAAAAGGCCTGCCGTGCCTGCTCGCTTGTAGAGCAATGCATGCCGGGCGCGCTTAGAGCAAAGCCTGTGAAAGCGTATATTGAGGAGAGCCTATGCGAAAAATGCTGAACACCCTGTATGTCACCACCGAACAAGCGTACCTTACGCTGGATGGCGAAAACGTGGTGGCGCAGAAGAAGGACGAGACGCTGGCCCGCTTCCCGCTGCATTCGCTGGAGGGCATCATCATGTTTACCTACGCCGGCGCAAGCCCCGCGCTCATGGGGGCCTGTGCCGACCGCGGCGTCGCCGTAAGCTACTGCACGCCCACGGGACGGTTCCTTGCACGCGCAGTGGGCAGCAGCAACGGCAATGTGCTGCTGCGCAGAACGCAGTACCGTGTCGCTGACGACGAGGTGAAAAGCTGCGCCATCGCGCGAAATATGATATTTGCTAAAACCTGCAATTGCCGTTGGGTAATAGAGCGCATGCTGCGGGATCACGGCATGCGGCTGAACAAGCCGTTGCTAGAAAGCGTCTCCGAATCGCTCAAGGCCGCCCTGCCAGGAATGCGCAAGACAGACGATCTCGACAGTCTGCGGGGCATGGAGGGCGACGCGGCAAGCACGTATTTCGGCGTGTTTGACGAACTGATACTGAGCGGCAAGCAGGCGTTTGCATTTCCTTCGCGTTCCCGCCGCCCGCCGCTCGACAGGTGCAACGCGCTGCTGTCCCTTGCCTATGCATTGCTTGCCAACGACTGTGCCGGGGCCTTGGAAACGGCAGGGCTGGACAGCTATGTGGGCTTTATGCACCGGGATAGACCCGGCCGCGCATCGCTGGCGCTGGACATGATGGAGGAATTGCGGCCCTGCTTTGCAGACAGGTTTGTGCTTACGCTGATAAACAATCGGATCATCCGGCCGGACGATTTTCAGATACGTGAAAGCGGCGCTGTGCTTCTCATGGATGATGGGCGGAAAAAATTCTTAAAAGCCTGGCAGGAGCGTAAACGCGAACAGCTGACGCATCCCTATCTAAAAGAAAAGCTGACATGGGGGCTGTTGCCCCACATTCAGGCCAAGCTGCTTTCGCGCCATCTGCGCGGCGATTTGGACGAGTATCCGCCGTTTTTATGGAAGTAGGGAAATATGCTGGTGCTGATAGCCTATGATGTAAATACCGGGGACGCCGGCGGAAGAAGACGCCTGCGAAAGATAGCTAGACGCTGCATGGATTATGGCCAGCGCGTGCAAAACAGCGTTTTTGAATGTCTGCTGGACGCGGCGCAGGCAAAATCGCTTAAGCACGAGCTTTGCGTGCTGATGGACGCGGAGAAGGATAGCCTGCGGCTATATTACCTTGGAAATAACTACAAGCCGAAAATCGAGCACTTTGGCGCAAAGCAGGGCTACGACCCCGAGGACACACTGATGATATAGGTGCGAAGGTGCAGCGAACCTGCGCCATTGGGCCGCCCTCGCACCAGAATTTTACGAAAAACAGATTGTCGCACTTCCCTCGCGGGAACGCGGATTGCAATAAGGGCGCCGGCGCCATGGTTTGTGTGATATGATCATCCATGGGCAAAAACATGCGCTTCAGTTTGTTTGCGCCGTGCGCTCAATAAAGAGAAGGTTGGAGGCAATTATGAAACAAGAGTATACGATCCATGCCGGTCATGGCGCGGCAGTGGCCGCAATGAAAGGTCAGACGATCGCCATTATCGATCTGGAAGGAAGCCAGGTCGTTGACTTTTTTGCGGAAGCGGCCGGGAATTCGGATGAATTTTTATCTACGGGCGTCACGGTCGATTGCAACGAATCCTTGCGACTGGAGGTCGGCGATTTGATTTACACCAATCTTTACCGGCCGATGTTTCAGCTTTTGCTGGATGATGTGGGAGAGCACGATCTGTTGCACCCATGCTGCAGACCGGAAATGTACGACTTCTTTTATCAAAACGGAGACGGGCATCCAAATTGTCTGGACAATATAAATGCCGCCCTGAAAAAGCAAAGACCGATCATACATCCCGTAAACCTGTTCATGTATACAAAAATTAATGCGGATGGACGTATTTCTGTAGAAAAGCCCGTCTCAAGGCCGGGGGACAGGGCGCTTCTGAAAGCGTTGATGGATGTGCGTTTGGGCGTGGCCGCCTGCAGCGTTTCGGAAAGCAAATGCAACGGCGGGGCATGTTCTCCAATCAAAATCGTGATTGAGGATGCGTAAAACCCATTCCCGATAAATAAGCGCGGCGAAGTCTTTAAGCAGCGCATTTGACAGCGGTGGATTCATCTGATTATACTACATATAATTGGAGAATCAGCCGTGCGGGCATGAAATGCGCGCGGCACGGCGTTTCAGCGATGAACATTGGAGAGGAGAACAGCATGCCTGATATGAGCGAGCATACGCCGTCCCCGGACGGGCAGGAACAGGCGGCGGCAGCTGAACGGAGAGACGAGGCGGGCACGCGTAAAGACCGGATCGAGCGGATGATCCAGCAGGCGCGCGACGGTAAAACTGCGCAGAGGGAGGCCTTTGCCGCAAGCGGACGTCGTCTGGGCGCGGATGAAAGGGAGCCGCCCGGGCGATGGGTGCGGAGGCCGCCGCATCGTGGGCAACGGCCGCGCAGACCACGGCGCGGCGATTTTGATTGCAATGCGGAGCGGGGGACATACCCGTACAGGAGGCGGAGGCATGGCTGCCGCATGGGCCGCCTTACGCGCAGGTTGACCGGTGCTGCGGTGCTGCTGGCGCTCATCATCGCGGTGATTCTTATCTTTTGGCCGCGTTTGCAGACGGCGCTTACGCCGAACTTCGCCATCAGCCTGCCGGATTCGCTCCAGGGCTTGCTGCCGGATGAAAAGATGGGGTACAATGCCGTCGATTTTTCCAACGCCATTCTGGGCGAATCCCGCGAGCGGAAGGAGCTGGTTGTTATGGAGCAGGATGTGGAGGTGACCAGCCAGATTTCGCAGGACCTGCTCAATATCGCCCTGTTCGCCAAGCAGAAAATCATTCGCTCGTTTGGCACGGGCGTATATACCGTCGACCTTGCGGCGCTGTGTGCGGAGGATATTGTGCTTGACGAGGACACCTGCATCATCACGGTGACCATACCGCATGCAGGGCTGAGCTATGTCGGCGTGGATGTGGAAAGGACGGAGTTTGAAGACACGCAAAAGGCGCTGCTGGCCGTGGGCGATATCAAGCTGACCGCCGAGCAGAAGCATGTGCTCGACCAGTCCGTGGACACGGCGCTGCATGAGCGGTTAAGCGACCCCGCGCTGCTGACCAAGGCGGACGAGATCGCGCTCAATAAGGCGCGGGAGCTCTTTCAGGCGCCCGTTTCCGCCCTGTCCGAGACGTATGTCGTGAAGGTGGTTATGGCATAGGCGCCGTCTGCAAGGGAAAAAGACAGGCGTGCGCGTTTTTGCCGAATGCACAGGTGCTTGTATGCGAAAACGCATGATGAAGCTACGATACGGCGCGTCCCATCCAGGCGGGATGAGCCGAGTACGTGTTTTGCCGACCGTGCCGGGAAACGGCGCGGACAAAGCACGGTTGTACCGTTAAAATTGCGCTGCGAAAGGGCGGTTCCGGAATGGCGGAACGCCCCAGGTACAATCTTATAAAAGGATGCAAGCGTTTTATAGAAAAAAGGAGTGTTTGCATACGTGGCGAGCCGCCCTTCAAGCCTTCCCGCCAGAACAGAGCCGATCAAGGATATCCAAAACAACGCGCAAAGCTGCCTTCGGCATGTAACCGCATAATTTTAACTGGCGGACATTGGGTACAGCCTCCTGATAAAGGAGCGGTATGGTAACTCTGCTTTGCCAAACGGCTGCACCCGTGTCCGCTTTTTCTTCGATGCTCTATTTCAATTTGCGCATCTTATCGTACGTTATCGGGCAATTGGCTTGGGAAACCATTCCTGTCGCACCTTTGCCCCTCTCATAAATTACAATACGTTTACAACGCGATGCGGACTTGTTTACAAGCCCGATGGTACAATGTTGTCGAATGAACGCATTTGGAGGGGGACACGTCATGGCGCGGAATCGGATCTTGGTCGTGGAAGACGACGACAGCATCAATAAAGTGATCGTGAAGAACCTGACCGCCGCAGGCTATGCAGCGTCCTCCTATATGGACGGCGCGGAGGCGGCGAACGCCGTTGCCCACGATGAGGACTATGACCTTGCGCTGCTGGATATCATGCTGCCCGGCATGGACGGCTTTGAACTGATGGGCTATATGAAACACGCCGACATTCCCGTGATCTATCTCACCGCCAAGAACGACGTGGACAGCAAGGTGCGGTGCTTACGCGACGGCGCGGAGGATTATATCGTCAAGCCCTTTGAGGTGCTGGAACTGCTGGTGCGCATTGAAAAGGTGCTGGAGCGCACGGGCAAGATGCAACAGGTGCTGGAAGTGGGCGATCTCTCCATCAACCTCATGGAGCGCTCCGTGCGCAAAAGGGGCGAGGAAATCTTTCTAAAACCGATGGAATTCGATCTGCTCGTCATGTTGGCGAAGAACAAGAACATTGCCCTCTCCCGCGAACGGCTGCTGCACGGGGTCTGGGGCGTAGACTATGCCGGCGAAACCCGCACCGTAGACGTGCATATCGCGCAGCTCCGCAAAAAGCTCGACCTCACCGACCAAGTCCGAACGATCACCAAGCTCGGCTATCGACTGGAGGATTAGATCATGCGCATACGCCATATAGGATTCCAAAGGGCGAATGCCCTTTGGCGGGAGTGTGAGGGATGCGCCCTCACAAAAGAGGCCTCCCCATGAAGCTGTGGCTGAAGGTATCGCTGCTCTCGCTCATCATGGTGACCATCGCCATCAGCGTCTGTTCCCTGATTATGCTCATTCGCAGCGGGCAAAGCAACCTCGATCTGGCGGTGCAAAACACGCTGACCGACCAGCAGGTACGCGCCGCGTCGTGGTCGACCGCCATGAGTTCCGAACTGGACAAGCAGTACAGCAACACCGCCAGGCGCAGCCTTGCCCGGTATCTCATCGACAAGTTTGCCGACGAGAAAACGATCCTGCTGGCCGGCGGCGACACGGTCTATAACTGCACCGCCATTGAACCGGCCGCCTACTTGCCTATCACCGCCGACACGCGGCAGTACATCATTGCGGAGATCGGCGGCCGTTCTATCCTGATTGTAGGCAGCCGCATGAATATCGAGAACACGGATTATCTGCTCTATGTCGTCCACGACGTGACCTCCGTGTATACGGGTATCGAGCAAATGGCCTATCAGTTTGCGCTCATCAATCTTGCCGTGGTGGTGCTGTGCGGCGCAGTTCTCATGGTTTTGGTGCGGCTTGTGCTAAAGCCTATCGGAACGCTGAACAAAAACGCCGGGCACATCGCGGACGGCGTGTACGACAAGCGCATCGAGATTCACGAATACGACGAGGTGGGCGCACTGGCATTGAGCTTCAACCGCATGGCCGACGCGGTGGAAACCCGTGTGCAGGAACTGCATGATGAGGCTGAGCGCCGCACCATACTGATGTCCGCCCTGACACATGAACTCAAAACGCCCATGACGGGCATTTCCGGCAACGCGCAAACCCTGCTCGGCACGGTGATGACCGACGAGGAACGCGAGGACGCGCTGCTGCGCATCGATGCGGAGTGCAACCGTGTAGAGCGGCTTTCGCAGAAGATGATGCAGCTGATCGTATTACGGAATCACGACGAACTGCCGCTTGTGCCATATAGCGTACAAAAGCTATTGGACGGCGTTGCGACCTCCTGCGCGGAGCAAGTGAAGCAGCGCGGCTTGTTCTTGACCGTCGATTGCGAGATCGACACGCTTCCAATGGAAACGGACTTGCTGACCAGTATGCTGCTCAACTTCATCGACAACGCGGGAAAGGCATCCAAGCGCGGCGGCGTGATCGAGCTTCGTGCGAGCGGAAATGCCATCTCCGTGACCGATCACGGGAAGGGCATCCCGAGGGATGAGATCGACAAGATTACGCAGCCCTTCTATATGGTGGATAAATCCCGTGCAAAGAAAGCGGGCAGTATCGGCCTCGGCCTTGCGCTTTGCGACGAGATTGCGCGGCTGCATCACGCGCATTTGGAAATCGAAAGCGAGCTTGAAAATGGAACGACGGTAAAGGTGGTGTTTGACTTTTGTTGCGTAAATCGAAGTGGAGTCTGCTGATTCTCGTACTGGCTGCGCTTGTGGCTTTCTCGGTATTCGGCATCCCGCGCATTGCCGTGCAGACGCTGGAAAAGACGCGCGGGCAGATTGTGACGATCAAAAACGACACGAATTAACAATTTATTCATCGGAAATTACAATCCGCTTACAACCTGTTGAAGACTTGATGATGTTTTCTGCGTATCGTGAAAGCAACAACACAGAAAGCGAGGGTTAAGAATGAAAAGAGTTTTAGTGATTCTACTGGTCGGCATGATGCTGCCGGGGGCGTTGGCGGGGTGCGTGAAGAAGGAAGAAGCGGTTGAACCGACGATGCAGCTGGACATGGCGCAGATGTTGGAGACGGCGGCGCAGCCAGTGGAGGGTGCAGGTTCGGCACTTCGTGAGCAGCTTGAAGCCCCGGAGCATGTTTCTGAATCACTGGAGTTAGCGGATGGTAAGCTGACGATCGAAATCAACGGCGATGTTGTTCTGCCAAATGTTGGACAGATTCCAGCGGTTCGCGTTAAGCCTGCGCAATTCTCCCAAGAGCTGGTTAAGATGATGTTCCAAAGACTGACCGCAGGCCATACGCTCTACAACCGTGACATTTACGCCGATTGGACAAAGGAGCAGCTGCAATCGCAGATTGAGGGCATCCGTTCAACCTATGACAATGACTTCTACTATGATGACCGGGAGGCGTATATCACGGACTGCGAACTTGAAATACAGCAGATCGAAGAGAGAATGAAATCCGCGCCGGATACGTTGGAACTTGTGCAGGCTGACGGTACGTTAATTCCGTTGACCAGTTATGATCGAAAAACGGGCAAAAAGGTTGAGACGCATATGGGCATGCAGGCCCAGAGCGATTTTGGTGATGGAACAGCCCGGGGCTATATCCACTTTCAAGTCCATAATGATAATGATCTGACGGAAGCCTATATTACCAATTATGATAATGGGAAGCCAACGGGTGGTGTGGAAGCCGGACACTGCGCCAAGTTATCGTATAATAACAATGGGATTTTCGCTCCCAAAACCAACGGCAACTACGGCGTAAGCGGAACAGAGGCGTTAATTCCTATTGAGGATGAAACCATTGTCCCAACCGTTGCGCAGCAGGCATTAAGCGTTACGCCACAGGAAGCGCGAAAGGCTGTCGAAAAGGTGTTTGAAGGAACGGATATGGCAGTAACACGTCTCTATCTCATCAGCGCAAATGATTTAGAAAGCCCTGTCGCCGCTGCTAATATGGACTACGCCTATGTGATTTGCTGTACAAGGCAGGTTTTAGGCGTAAATTGTTCATTTGCACCTGTTCAGCCCGGTATCGGGGCTGGCTGGGAGGATTTCTGGACGCCAAGATGGAGCAAAGAGTATTGCGAAGTCATGTACAACGATGACGGTATTATGGACTTTCATTGGAATGCGCCTGTAACCGTGTCTGAAACCGTGGTAGAGAATTCAAAGCTATTACCTTTTGCTGCCGTGATGGATGTATTTGAAAAGATGGTGCCCGTTGTAAATGATGAATGGCTGCATCGGGAAACGCTAGAGCGAATTCTTATTTCCGTAGATCGCATTGAGCTCTGTTTGGAGCGAATTGATGAAAATGAAGGGATCGAATCCGGCTTGTTGGTACCCGTATGGAAATTCTATGGGCTTTGCTGGATAGACTTCACAGACGGCGGTGCATATAACGGCGGCGGGCAAAGTCCCGTCTCTGTGCTGACCATCAATGCCGTGGACGGCTCGGTGATTACGGGGAATTGAGAAGGGGCGGCAGGGAGGGATCAGGATTGCAGCAATATGGTCCTGAACGAGATTCCGGCGACTTGAAGTTTGATGCGAATGGAGAACGAGAAGCATTTCCACGGGTTTCCATCGACGTTTCTGACGATTAACGCCATCGACGGCATGGTAACCGATAACGTGCAATCAAGTTGCGCAAATTGAAATGGCGCCAAAGAAAAAGAGGACAGGGGTGCAGCCGTTTAGTTACCACACCGATCCTTTATTAGGCGGCTGTACCCAATGTCCGCCAGCTAAGATTATACAATTAATCGAGGGAATGATATGGGCGGAACGCAAAGCCTGTGGTTGCGTCAATCCGGTTAAACCACATGGGGAATATGCCGGCGCTTTGCTCCAAGGCAAGCGAAGCCGTCATTTAAACGCCCCCAAACCCTGCCTGCGGGAAATATGGTTTTCAAGCCGGCATTCGTATGGTAAACTAAATGGAAAAACGGATGTAGCGGACGCAAGTTCGCGCATGGAGGGAGTCCCATGCTCAAGATTGCCCTGTGCACCGATTCATTCCTGCCTCTAACCGACGGCGTAGGCCGCGTATGCTTTGAATACGCGCGCGCGCTGGGCACGCTTGGGCATGCGTGCTATGTGGTTACGCCTATGGCGAACACCGGCTACCGCGGCAACTATCCGTTCGAGATTGTAGACTTTATGAGCGGGCCAAAGCTCGGCATGCCCAATTATCGCGCGGCCGTAGCGATGCTCGACATGCACTATCTGTACCGGTCCGATTCGATCAGGCTCGACGTTGTGCATGCGCATTCGCCGGGGGCCGCCGGGATGGAGGGGGCAAGGCTTGCCGCCAGGCTGCATGTGCCGCTGGTGGGCACGTTTCATCCAAAGTATTTTGAACAATATTTTCCGGCCGGCGCGGCGGACGGGGTTTCAACCGTTGCGGCGCGCTATGCGCTGGATTACTACAACCGCTGCGACGAGGTATGGACCAGCAGCGAGGAGGCGCGCGAGCGGCTCAAACGGTTCGGCGTTACCTGCAACATCGAGATTTTTGAAAACGGCACCTATGCCGGCCCGGCCGATCCGGAGGAAGTGCTGCGGCTGAAAGCCTGGCTGCATCTGACCGACGCGCCGATCCTTCTGTGCGTGGGCAGCCTGGAACGTACAAAAAATCTTCCGCGGATTTTGCAGGCGGCTGCGTTGCTCAAATCGCGCGGCGTTGCATTCCAGCTTCTGTTTATCGGCGCGGGGCCGGATGAACCGGCCGTTAAAGCGCTTGCTTCCGAACTGGGTCTGATGGGCTCTGTGCGCTTCCTTGGCGCGATAACCGATTGCAACCGGCTGGACGCGCTGTACGCCGCCGCCGATCTTTGCCTGTTTCCGTGGCAGAGCGTTTCAACGGGGCTTGTCGTATGCGAGGCCGCGGCGCAAAGCACCCCGGCGCTTGTCTTGCGCAACACCGCTTCGGCCAGAGCCGTAACGGACGGTGTAAACGGGCTCGTGTGCGACGATACGCCGGAGAGCATGGCCGATGTGATCGCGCGTTACCTTGCCGACGGCGTCCGCGCCCGTGCAATCGGGTGCTGCGCGCGCCGGACCGTACCTGTGCCGTGGACCAATATTTTCGAGCGCGTGATCGCGCGTTACGACGTGTTGACCGGCCTGGATAAAGCGTCGTTGCGGCGCAAGCGCGGCCTGTTCCGCAGGGAACTGCAGCAGGTGGATCAAATGCTTGAAAAGCGCACGCTCGACCTGATGGGGCGCTTCCTGCGGCAGGATATGCAGAATATTTACGTCTATCCATACAAGCCGGCCAAGCCCGCGTTCACACCCGCGCCGGACGCGCTTCCGCTTGAGCGCGCCACGCCGGAATCACAGGGCGTGAGCACGCGCGCCATCAACGGGCTGATCGACGCCATCCATGCCGACCCGATGGCGGACGCGCATGTCATCATGATCCTGCGGCATGGCAAGGTCGTTGCCGAGGCAAGCTGGGAACCGTATACCGCAGACCTGCCGCATCAGCTTTATTCGCTGAGCAAATCCGTGACCGCCACGGCAATTGGCATGCTGGTGGACGAGGGCCTGCTTTCGATTGACGAGCATCTTTGCGACATCTTCCCCGATAAGACGCCGGAAGACCCGGAACATCCGACGCGCAAGCTCACCGTGCGCAACCTGCTCAACATGAGCACGGGCTCGCAGTTCAACGAGATCGGCACCGCGCTCGGTTCCGACTGGGAGGGCGAGTTTATGCGTGCGGGAGTAAGGTTTCCCGCAGGTTCCGCCTTTTTGTATAACTCCATGAATACATATATGCTCGCCGCCATCATCCGCCGGAAAACCGGCCAGACTGTGACCGAATACCTCACGCCGCGTCTGTACGAGCCGCTTGGCATCGATTCGCATGTCTGGGAGACCTCGCCTTCCGGAACGGAAAAGGGTGGATGGGGATTGTCGTTGACCATCGAGAGCGTGGCCAAAATCGGCCAGCTCTATCTGAACAAGGGACTGTGGACGGTGGACGGAGAACCGCGCAGGCTCATCAGCCGCCGCTGGGTGGAGGAGGCCACAAGGCCGCAGATCGACACGCCGGACGGCGAGATCACCTACGGCTACGGGCATCAGATATGGATGACCTCGCGTCCCGGCTCGTTTTTGTTTAACGGAGCCTTTGGCCAGTATATGCTGGCGTTGCCGGACTGCGATGTGATCGTGGCGCTGTTTTCCGGCACGGCGCGGCTGTTCGCGCAGGGCGGGGTTATGGAGGAGATCGACACGGCGTTTTCGGCGGTTTCCGGCGGTCCTCTGCCCGCAGACCCGGCCGCTGCGCAGGCGCTGACAGTTACCGGCGCGGCGCTGAGCGCACGGCTGCGCCCGCCGTTTTACGACCCTGCGCGCAAGCCCGTGCCGTTTGATGAGATGTGCCGCAGGCTCGACGGGCTGGTGTACACGTTCGACCCCAACGCGGCCTCGCTGATGCCGGTTATTCTTGCGAGCGTGGCAAACAACTACGGCCCGGGGATCGCGCATGTGGCGTTTCGCCGGGAAAGCGACGGCGGGCTGCGGGTCGAGTTTTCCGAGGGCGCGCATGTGCACAGGCTCTATTTGTCCGAAACCGGCTATGAGCAGAGCCTGATTACACAGCGCGAGGATACGTATATTGTGCGCACCAACTACCAGTCCGAGCGCATCAGCGCCGAGGAGTGGGCGCTGCATCTCAACGCGCATTTCATTGAGACGCCCTGCACCCGTGTGCTGCACTTTTTGCTGCGCGGGGATGCGGTTACGCTGCTGTGCGACGAGTTTCCTTCCGTCAAGGATGCGTCGGAGATGCTACTTGTGCTTTCAGGGCTGACCCGCCAGCAGGTTGTGCGTGCGCTGCTGCCGCTACTCAAGCGCGACCAGCTGCAAAACCGGCTGAAAACCTTTACCACCGTTACGGTGCAGGGCGCGCTGTAAACGACCGTCCGCATAATGCCGCAAAGAGCACAGGGGAACCGGCCGGCTTTCGCACCGCCGTCACAAAGAACAACGCGACCGCCGTTTTGCGAAGGAAACACGGCTCCTGAAAAACGGTTCTCACACCGTATGCGTTGTGACGGCAAAACGCTATGTCTGCACGGGATGGGGCATGGGCGCTGTTGGGCGGGGGACGCTAAAGGGATTGCCCGCGCAATCGCAAAGACTCACCCAAGAACAAATTTTTCGATATCCTCCCTTGCTTCCTCGGAGGAAAGAATATCTCCGGACAGGCTGATTTTTCCATAGCGTTTTGCGCTTAAAAACAGGATTGCCGGCGCTTGGGTCACATGGCTGGAAAAGGCTCTGTAAAAATTGTCCTGGTTTGTGTTGCTCAGAACAATGAATTTTTTGCGCGCTTTTTCGTAGGCGTCCGGCGCTCCCGGGTTGTGTTGAAAGCAGCATTGCTGCCTTTCGCAGAAAGCAAAAAAATTAGCGCATGGGTAATCGCAATAATTTGGAACGATATAATAGGTCAAATCATGCGAAAGGATGTTGTCAATCAAGGTGCACGCCATATCATCCATATAGGGGCAGCTCAAATTCTTTGTAAAGCATTCATAATCGCAGCCGCCGCAGGAGGTGATTGAAAAATCCGCGAAACTGAACAGGCTGGCGGGGCCACAGTGTATCCCCCTGATATAATTCCCGATCGAAGCACAGTTTCCGTTTTTCCTCGCGCTGAACGATACGATGCAAATACGCATATTTCCTCCATTCGAAGCCTCAATACATAAAAATCATCCGCCCGCATTGCCGCTCCGCTGTATTTCAGAATAACGAAAAGGCGGGCGCACCGCAACGTTTTCTTGCACGGCGCGCGCCATTTCGCGGATAGCGCGCTGCTTTTAAGCGTATTTCACACGCCATACACATGCGCCCTGCCGAACCGCTTCCGGCAACGGCCGCGCCTGCAAACGGACACCCTGCCGCATACGGCCCGCCGGGTTCATTTCTCCATATTCCGCAGCGCGTCGTTTACGCAGCTTAGCAGCGCGTCGACCTGCGCATCCGGCGTTGCCCATGAGGTACAAAAGCGCGCCGCATCATGCGTTTCATCCACCTGGGACCAATACGCATAGCCGAACCGTGCGCCAATGTCCGAAAGCGCAACCTTGGGCAGGATCGGGAAAAGCTGATTGGTGGGGGAGTTTACCAGAAATGGGACGCCGAGCGCGGAAAGTCCGTCGCGAAGCCGCGCGGCCTGTTCGTTGGCGCGGCGGGCAAGGTCAAAGTACAGTCCATCGGCAAACAGCGCTTCAAACTGCAGCCCCAGCAGCCAACCCTTTGCAAGCAGCGCGCCGTGCTGCTTGATGAGATAACGGAAGTCGCGGTTGAGCGCCGGTTCGTTGATGACGAGCGCCTCGCCAAACAGCGCGCCCATCTTGGTGCCGCCGATGGTAAACGCGTCGGTGAGCGCGGCCAGATCACAAAGCGTCAGCGCGCTTTCCGGAACGGTCAGTGCGCAGCCCAGCCGCGCGCCGTCAACATATAGCCGCGCGTTATGCGCGTGGCAGACACGTTGCAGGGCGGAGAGCTCCACACGCGTGTAAACGGTCCCTAATTCGGTGGGATTGCTGATGTAAAGCATACCGGGTTGCACCATGTGCTCGGCATTGGCGTCTCCATAGTGTGCGGAAAAGACCGCCTCGGCCTCGTTTGCGCGTACCTTGCCGTCCGGAGAGGGGATGGGCAGCACCTTGTGGCCGGTCGCTTCGATTGCACCGGCCTCGTGGGTATTGATGTGTCCCGTATCCGCGCTGACGACGCCCTGATGCGGGCGCAGCGCCGCACAGATAAGCGCGGCGTTGACCTGCGTGCCGCCGGTTAGAAAATGCACGCTGCTTTCCGGCCGTTTAAGCAGCGCGCCAATGCGCTCACGCGCGGCCTCGCAATGTGTGTCCATCCCGTAGGACGCGGTCTGTCCGCGGTTGGCCGCAAGGAGCGCCTCGAGAATGCGTTCGTGTGCGCCCTCGCTGTAATCGTTGGAAAAATTATAGATCATGCCTTACGCTCCATATTTGATTTTCGGTTTGTTTCCTGTTTTTTCACCAGTCAACAGTATAGCACAGGCGGGCGGGAATTGCATTTACAAACGGCTTATACTAAAATAATGACAGGCCGCCCACCCTCTGCACGGCTATTGGCAGGGTTGCCCAATAGGAGATTAGCGTGAAAAAAGCATCGACGGTAGAGAAATGGCCGTAGCGGCGGGGCAAGGCAAAACAAAAAGCCCTAATTGCAAGGGC
>CAYUTA010000002.1:0-79217 GCA_964447605.1 uncultured Oscillospiraceae bacterium
GAAAAGGATGAAAAAGCAGGCTTGAAACCCTCAAACCCTTGATACTACGGGCTTTTCCGGTTTGTCGTTATTATACCGTAAGGGCACATCCGAGCAGTCCGATTTTACACGGATGTCCCTGCAGCAAATGCCGCCGCAGCTTTCACCGTATACCTGCATAAACCAATCGGACAGCATCCGCACGAGCGGCCCGCGGGCGATGGGCGCGGCAAGCAGGCTGATCATACATGCGCCGCCTGTCAGCGCGCCGCAAACGCCACCGCTGTACATGCCGTTGCACAGCCCTTTGAGCGCGCGGGTCAGGAGCGCGTCCTCCTTACCCATCCCTTCCAGGGCCGCCTGGCACAGCGCGTCGGCGCAGCAATAGCCCTCCATAAGCAGCTCCCGCACACGCAGCTCCTCCATACGCACCGTTTATCGGAGCATGGCGCGGATATCCTGCGCCACGCTGTCCGCATCCATGCGGTATTTTCCGTACAGGTCGCTTTCCGATCCAAAGCCGGGATATACGGCGGGGATGCCAACGCGCAGGAACGCTTCCGGCAGCAGACGCGCGTCCGCCAGCGCGTCCGCAACGGCGGAGGCGAGGCCGCCGTATGCATAATGATCCTCCCAGACGATCAGCCTGCCGGTTTCGCGCACGGCGGCAAGCAGAATCTGCGTATCCAGCGGCTTGATGGTAAACATATCGATGACGCGCACGCCGATCCCTTCCTTTTTCAGGGAATCGGAAACCTGCAGCGCACGCGCGACCATTGCGCCGTGGGCAACGATGGTTGCGTCTTTGCCCTCGCGCGCGGGGATGCCCCTGCCGATCTGAAAATCAACGGAGCCCGGTTCGTAAATGACCGGGTCGCTCTTGCCGTTGGCCATACGCATATAATATGGCCCTTCGTACACCGCGCCCGCCCTGACAGCTTCCACGCCAAGCAGGGGGTCGCTGACGGAAAGGACGCTCATGTTCGTGATGGAACGCATGATTGCAACGTCCTCCATCGCATAATGGGTGGAGCCGCCGCCGGTGGTCATGCCGGCGACATAGCCGATGATGCGGACGGGCAGGTTCTGGTAGGAGATGGCGCTGCGGTTTTGTTCAAACGCACGCATGGTGAGAAACGGGGCCATGCCCATGATATAGGGGACCGCACCGGCAAGCGCAAGACCCGCCGCAATGCCCGCGGCGTTTTGTTCGGCGATGCCGGTGTCCACAAACCGGTCGGGATGCTTGTCGATAAAAGCTTTCATGTTGCCGCCGCAATCGGATGTGATGCTCCAGATACGCTGATCGCGCCCGGCAAGGTCGCAGATGGCCTGGCCAAGCAGCACGCGCGTGCCTACCTGATCGCCCAAATGATACCGGCTCATTGTTCGTCCCTCCTTTGCGCGGCAAGCTCGCTCAAGCACTGCGCCGCCTGTTCCCTGCTCAGACTTCCGGCATGCCAGCCAATCCGGCGTTCCATAAACGAAATGCCCTTGCCCTTGACGGTGTTACATATCAACGCAATGGGCTTGCTTTGCGGCATCGCCTTTACGCGGTCGATCGCATCCACAACCTGCGACAGATCGTTGCCGTCCGCAACCTCGACCACCTCCCAGCCGAACGCGCGCCATTTATCCGCATAGGGATCGAGATGCATGAATTGCGCGTCAGTAAAAGAGGTCATCATCTGCCGGTTGCGGTCCAGCACGGCGATAAGATTGCCAAGGCCATAGCTGCCGGCAAACATCGCGGCCTCCCAAACGGAACCTTCGCAGGTTTCGCCGTCGCCCATCAGGCAATACACGCGGTACGAGGCCTTTTCATGCCGTGCCATGAGCGCCATGCCGATGGCCATGGAAAGCCCCTGTCCGAGCGAGCCGGAGGAGCATTCCACGCCCGGCAGGTGAATCCGGCAGGGGTGCATGCCATAGGCGGAATCCAGCTTGCCGTACGTGGCAAGAATTTCATCAAAATCAAAGAACCCGGACAGCGACATCGTCACGTACATGCACGCGGCCGCATGCCCCTTTGAAAGCACAAACCGATCCCGGTCCGGCAGGTCGATGCGCTCGGGCGAAACGTGCATGCCGTAGTGGTACAGTGCGACGAGCACATCCGTCATGGACAGATCGCCGCCGAGGTGAATGTTTCCATCAAAGGACTCCGAAAGTCGAACCAGCCGGACGCGCTGTTCGGTTGCGAGGGCCTCGAGACGTTTTACCGTTTCTGCTTTGCTCATGATTTCTCCTTCGTGTTACGGCCGGGAACAGCCGGCCGCAGCTTGTTAAAAAAGTTCCTCCGCAGAGGAAATCTTTCTTTAAATGGACGAGGGCGGCAAGTGCGTCCGACGCCCACACTCTGTGCATTTTGCCGCCCGGGAGCCCGCAGGCGCGAGAGGCAAATTGCGGTTACCCCGTCAAAAACAACGTTTTTTGACGGCCTGAGCCGCGTCCGGGCGGCCATAGAGGCGTTATTCAGGTTTCTTTACGGGAACGCAGTTACCGAACTCCAGCTGCACGCCGAGCTTGTCGACGGTATCCATGAAGTAGAAGTTGGCGTTGTAAAACTGCGCGCCGAACACAGGCGGCATGCCGCGATCCGCATAATCTTTCAGCAACCCGGGCAGAACGTTGTCGTCGACGCGCTCCTTGATATGATGCAGGCCGCCGCCCGTCTTTTTGAGAAACTCATTGAAGATGGGAACGCTCTCGTTGGCCTCGATAAATTCAATCTGCAAATCGCCGATCATGGTCATGGCCGCGCGGTATGCAAAGCCCTCCTTTACCGCGCCTTCAGCTGCGATAATCCCCTTCAAACAGGCCTGTCCAAAGGTCACCTTGCGCCAGGGGCCCACCTGATACTGGGTCTCCCATTGCTCCACCGCTTCGTCGACGTCCTTGACGACGATGCCGATCTGAAAGATTTTGCGGTTCTCATTATAAGCGGTCAGCTCTTCGTTTGTCATTGTATAATCTTTCCTCCCTATGCAACATTTAACGCGTTCACTATTCTAACACAATTTCTCCGCCGTACCCATTTTCCCGCAAAACCGCCCGTTTGTCTGTTATTCGAGCTAATTAGCAGTCTAAGTTACATTGCGCGCGCCGGTGAGGCCGTTGCAATAATGTTGCTTTTGTAAAAAAGATGTTGTACTATGAAGCATATTGTTTGCAAAGACTATAATTGGCCGGCAGGGCGGCGTCTGTCAAAGCGACCGCTGGATGGCGGGGCCACAGTTTTTTTGCACATGCATTCCACATGCGCCGGCCCGGGGGAGCATGCCTTCGTGCACGCTTTGCCGCCCGCAGGGACGCGGGCAAACCCGGCGTTTCCGTCATAAAGCAGCATTTTGGGCGGATTGCGGCGTTTTATTTATACGGTCAGGAGGCGTTATGCAGCTGGAAAATATTTCTTTCCCGTTTCCGGATATTCGCGATGCGGAGCTTGAGAAGGCGCTCGAGACGTGCGCGACCAGGGTTCGCGTGCCGGCAAAAACGGTTTTTATTCAACCGACGGAAACGTTTCAAAGCGTTTATTATATCCATTCCGGCTCCACGCGCCATTACATGACCAGCCCTGACGGGATTGAAAAAATTCTGTATGTGCTGTCGCCGGGCTGGGTCTTTGGCGAACCCTGGTTTTTCATGGGCGCGCCCACGGGATTGTATACCAACGCGGAAACGGACGTCGAGCTCTGGAAGATTTCCTATCGGCAGTTCGACAGGCTGCTCGATGAAAACCGTCTGTTCCGGAATCTTGTCTACCAGGGCCTGACGTATAAGGTTCTGTTTTTGCGCCATGAGATTGCGAGCCTTTGCTTCAACTCCTGCCAGGAGCGGCTGATGCGCACCATCTGCATGAGCGTTGACCAAACCAAGGTGATCGACGACAAATGGTATGGCTTGAAAATTCAATATACGCATTATGATCTGGGCGTGCTGATCGGCAGCGTACGCGTAACGGTCAGCAAGCTGATCAACAAGCTTTGCGACGAGGGGTTCATCCGCCTGGTAAACCGCCGGATTCAAGTGAATATCAGGCAGTACAATGAATACATGGACCGCTTCTTTGACCAGTACCAATAAAGTGTTGTCCCGGCTACCACGCGCTGAAAACAACAGACGGCTGCCGGGCTTACGGTAGAGAATGAATCCGGGCATAGCGGAGAGGAGGCCGATTGACGCGCGAAACCGGTTCCGTGCTGCCGAATCGCAGAGCGCCGGCTTCCGGGCGTTCGAAAGGGAAGGGGAATCCCCATGACGGACGAGCAATTAAAAGCCTTGAATCAGCAGCGCAGGATTTTTCAAATCGGCATTGCCGTTGAGAACCTTGAGGACGCAATGCAAAAATGGTCGGAATTGTACCGCATCGGCCCGTGGGTGGTATCACGGCTTTCACATGACGCGATACCGGACCTTATCATAAACAAAGGCGCGGTCAGGCCGGATGTTTCGTACCGCATTGCGACCACAATGGTGGGCGATATGCAGATCGAACTGATGGAGGCCAACGAAACCACGCCGATCTATTCCGATTATCTCGCCAACAAAAAAGAGGGCATGCACCACTTTAAGGAAAAGATTGACGATGCAAATATGCAGCGTAGCGTCGGCCGCTATGCCGAACTGGGCATGCCGGTCTTATACGGCGGACATTATTATAACGCTTCGTTTCACTACATCGACACAGCGGAGCGGTTGTGCGGCGTGCTGGTCGAGTTGGGCAACTGTGAGACGGTTGTGCGGCCTGAAAAGGAGCGCGTATGAGCGTAAATTTAGGCGTGCTCTCCGCGGGCAGGATTCCGCGCGTCCGGCTCGGCGTTTTTCCAACACCGTTGCACCGGCTTGAGCGAATCAGCCAAAAATTGAATAAAAATGTATATATGAAGCGCGATGATCTGTGCGGCGTCGCGCTTGGCGGCAACAAGGTGCGCAAGCTGGAATATCTGCTTTGGGATGCGATGGAACGGGGCTGCGATACCGTCCTGACCACGGGCGGCGCACAGAGCAACCATGCGATGCTGACGGCCGCGTGCTGTAACCGGCTGGGGCTTTCCTGTGTCCTGGTGCTGAAGAAGCGCGGCGTAACCGGCGTACGCGGCAATCTGCTCCTCGACGATCTGCTGGGCGCGGAGGTTGAGTTTGTCGACAGCGACAGCTATGACGACGTTTATGCACGCATGGAGCGGCTTGGCGGCGAACTGGCAAAGCAGGGGCGAAAGGCCTATCGGATTCCTGTTGGCGGCTCGGTTGCGCGCGGGTCGCTTGGATACGCTGCCGCAGTGGAGGAAATCGCCGCGCAGACGGTCGAAAACCATGTACGGCTTAACGATATTGTCTGCTGCACAGGCAGCGGCGGAACGCATGCGGGGCTGTTGGCCGCCGCCGGGCTGTATCTGCCGGAAACGCGCGTGACCGGTATCAGCGTTGATCCGGCGGTTGATTTTTTTGAAGAGGTCCGCAACATTGCCAACGGGACCGCGCGGCTGCTTGGAAGCGACCGCGTTTTTTCCAAAGAGGACGTGCATTTACATGATTGCAGTGGAGGCGGCTATGCCGTCTCCTCACCGCAGGGCGAGTCCGCCATGCGCCTGATGGCCGGGCTGGAAGGAATTTTTTTGGATCCGGTATACACGGCAAAGGCGTTTGCGGGTCTGTTGGAGCTGCACGCAGCCGGTTACTTTGAAGGACGGGAGAACCTCCTTTTTTTGCACAGCGGCGGCGCGGGCGGAATCTTTGCGCTTGACCGCTATAATTTGAAAGCATGACCCCGCTTTCCTGTTGCCGTTTCGGGGGCCCAAAACGCAGGAAGGCGCCTCCCGATACCCAACTGCCATGGTCCCGCTCAAGGACACATGATGTCCAGAATCACCCGCTCCGTTTTGTCCATCCCCTCGCTGGCAATCTTGCCGACGCAGCGAATGGTTTCATCCACGTCGTTTTGCAAAATTCCGTCCCCCGAAACAAAGTCCCGCTCATGGGTGCACATCCGGTAGCCTAGCAGCCCGGCGTCTACCGCAACCGCAATCTTTGCCGCACAGGAAGATTTTGCGCCGTCGCAGATGATGCCCGGCGCAATGGCCAGCGTGTTCTGAATGGTCTGCGCAATCATATCCCGGCCGCCGCCGCACAGGTACGCAATCCCCGCGCCCGCTCCGCAGCCCGCGCAAACCACTCCGCAAAATGCGGAAAGCCGTCCCACGCCCGCCTTTTGATAAATTGCGATCAGGTCGGCAACGATCAGGGCCCGCAAAAGCTGCTCCTGCGTTGCTTTCATATGCTTTGCATAGCGGATCACCGGCAACGAGGCGGCCATGCCCTGGTTGCCGGAGCCCGAAAGAATGACCACCGGCAGCTCGCAGCCGCTCATGCGCGCGTCGGAACCGGCCGCCGCATAGGCGCGCGCTTCGTTGGCAATATCCTGCGTGCCGCTCTCCAAGAGCATTTTTCCAATGTTGGCGCCGTAATCATGCGTGAGTCCGGCCTGCGCGATTGCGCTGTTGCAGGCAATTTGCCGCTCAAGCACCTCGCGCACACGCTTGAGCTCCACCGTATCGGCAAACTCCAGGATATCCAGGAAGTTGAGCACGCTCTTATCCTGCAGGTTTTCCTCAGACGAATCTGCAAAGGGTCTGGCCACCAGAATCTCATCGTTATGCGCCGCATATACGATGTTCGTATGGTGGTTTACAATGCGCACCGCCGCGCGCTCGCCGCCGTGGTAAACCTCGATCAGCAGATCAAAGGCGCGCTCGGGCGGCAGGCAGGATACGCGGATCGGCACGGTTTCCAGGCAACGCCCGATCTGCTCGATCTGCTCGGGCTCAACCTGCGCGATCACCTCCAGCAGACGATCCGCACGGCCCGCGACAAGCCCCGTCGCCACAGCCGCGGAAATCCCCTTTCTTTCACCGGAATTGGGCACAACCACGCCCTTCACGTTTTTAAGAATATTGCCGCTGACGCCGATGTCGACCCGCTGCGGCAATTTGCCGAGAAGGTCCCGCGCATAGGCGGCCGCATAGGCGATGCTGATGGGTTCGGTGCAGCCGCTGGCGCAAATGAGTTCCTCTTTTAAGATTGCGACATACGCGTTCATCACTGCCTGGTTCATTCTGCCCCTCCTTATGTATTGCTTCGATGATTACCCGTTGTGCGTCAAATATATGGTTCCGTTCGGATTCCTTCTGGAAACGTTCTTTTGCCCGTCCCACGCAGAATCGGCCTCGCGGGCGCCGTTTTGAGCGTATAGCCCGCAATCGCATCCGGCGGGATGGCGCGTTCCCCCAGGACCTGCACCGTGATTTCGCGCGCTCCGCTCCACTGCCAGCCGATTGTTTTATCAAACGCAAAAATGCTTTCATCCAGCCTGGCAAGCGCAGGACTGCGGCCCAGCGTATACAGCCGTTTCGTAATGCCGCCGCAGATACACGGTGTGCTGACAATGCGTCCAACATCGCCCGTGCGGTAGCGCACGAGCGGCGTTGCGCGCTGCGTCAGGGTCGTCGCGGTGATTTCGCCGGTCCGCCCCTCCGCCGGACGCCCCAGCGGGTCCAATACCTCGAAAAATACGTCGTTTTCACGAATATGCATGCCGTCGTGCCGCGCGCATTCCAACGCGCCGCCATAGCCGATTTCCGTCATGCCGTAATGGTCAAATGTCTCAACGCCCAATTCCGCCAAACGCCGCCTGACCGCCAGCGGCGCGTATTCCATGCTCAACAGCGCCGTTTTGAGCGAATGGGCAACGTGATTGTCTGCGCAATACTGGCATAGCGCAAGCAACTGCAACGGCGCGCCTACGGCGCAGACGGCGCCGGAATCGGCGAGCGCCCGAGCGGCCGGCCGGAGGTCCGACACGCTGCCAAACGGATGCGGCCTGCCGCCAAACCGCGCAATACCGCGGCCGAGCAAGTCCTGCAGCCCGCCCGGGTTGCATCCGGGCAGAAGCAGCAGCGCCGTCTCCCCCGGCCGCAGAAGCCGGCGCATGCCCGCGCAGAAAAAATCAATCGTGCGCTCCTGATCCTCCGCAGAGAACCAGACGCGCTTTTGCAGGCCGCTCGTTCCGCTGGTGCCGCTGCTGACAATGCGGGATATGTCCCCCGCCCCGGCGCAGACCATCCGCCGCCCATGAAGCGCAAGCGCCTCGGCGTCAATCGTGGGCAGCCTGGAAAACATCTCGATTCCGTCCGCTTCCGGATACTGCCGGTAAAACGGAGCCTGCCGCGCATGCATGAGCGCCCGGCGCAGCGCGCCTGTTACGTATGTATCCAGTCCGGCACGGTCGGCCGCATCGGTTTTGCCCCGCACCCAAGCGTCCAAATCATTTTGCATCATCTTATCCTCTATAATATACCGTATTTGCCGAAACTGCAAAAGCATATCAAGCTATGATGTAACGCCGGCTACTACTAGCGTCAGACAGCAGACAGGTTCCCCCATCAATTTATAATGTACGTATCCTGATACGCAAAGAGAGGTATAACGAAATATGTTGAAGCCTACGGGTTCCTGGGCGGCGCTTCCAACCCCCTTTACGCCGGATGACAAAATCGATTTCCCCGGCTTTGAAATCCTGATCGACCGGCAAATCCGCTATCATACCAGTGAACTTTTCATCCTTGGTTCATGCGGCGAGACGTCCCTGCTTTCTCTGGAAGAAAAAAAGCGGATTGTCAGGGAAACCATCAAGATGACCAAGGGCCGTATCCCCACCTTCTTCAATGCCTCCATGGCCTCAACGCAGGCAAGCATTGATTTTGCAAAGTTTTGCGAGGACGAGGGCGCGGAGGGCGTAATTTTCACCGTACCGGCGTATGTTTTGGTTTCGCAGTCGGCGGCGTTCGCGCATTTTGACGCATGCATGGGCGCGGTCGGCATTCCCGTTGGAATCTACAACAATCCTTCGCGCCTCGGCGTAAACGTCAATCCCGAGACCATCCATGCGCTTTTACAGAGGCACCAAAACTTTGTCGTCATGAAGGAGGCCGTCCCGAACTGCCAGCAGTTCGTACAGGTCAAGCGCCTGTGCGGCGATGCAATCAACATCCTCTGCTGCGATTTTCCCAAGTATTCGATCATGCTTCCGGTGCTTGCCATCGGCGGAAACGGCGCGGCAAACATCGGCGCAAACATCATTCCGGAGGAGGTCGCCGTCTATTCGCGTCCCTGGACCAGCATGGAGATCATCAACGAATGCCGTGAAACCTATTTCCGGTATTATCCGCTGCTCGAGGCGCTGTATATGTTCTCCAACCCCGTCTGCATCAAGGCAGCCCTGCGCCTGCTCGGGCTGCCCGGCGGGCATGTGCGGAATCCCTATCAGGAGCTGGCGGGCGAACGGCTCGAGCATCTGCGTCGGGTCATGGAAGAGCTCGGCGTGTTTGAAAAATACGCGGTATAGCGTTTCTGGAGGAATCAGTCATGCAGCAGGAGCAGCTTGTTGTCATCGGCGGGACCGCCGCCGGCTTGAGCGCGGCCTCCGCGGCCAAGCGCGCATGCCCGGACTGGAACGTGCGCGTCTTTGAAAAGACCGGGTACGTCGGCTACGGTTCGTGCGGGCTTCCCTATTTCATCGGAGACATCATAAAGAGCGCCGACGATCTCATCGCTTTTACGCCGGAGCAGATGCGGCAAAAGCGCGGCGTCGACGTGCGGGTTCATCATGAGGCGCTCTCCATTGACCGCGCGGCAAAAACCATACTCGTTCAGGATCTGGCGGGCGGCGGCTGTGCAGTCGTCCCGTATACAAAGCTCGTGATCGCAACCGGCGCGTCGCCCATCGTGCCGCCCATTCCCGGCATAGACCGCACGGGCGTATTTACCGTGCGCTGCGTGGAGGATGGGATCGCCGTTAAGCGCGCGCTCGGCGGCGGCGCAAAGCAGGTGGTTTGCATCGGCGGCGGCTTCATCGGCCTTGAGTTGACTGCAGAGCTTGCAGCATGCGGGCATAGGGTCTCCCTGCTGGAGGCGATGCCGCGCTTACTGCCCATGTTGCCCGAAGCCTATGCGCAAATGGTTGTGGACACGCTGGAGAACAACGGCGTTACCGTTGCTCTGAACACCCGCGCAACGGCGGTCGAGGGGAACGCGGCCGTTGAAAGCGTCCGTACGGAGGATGGTCGGCGGTTGCCTGCGCAGCTTGTCATCGCCGCGGTCGGCGTCCGGCCAAACGGCGCTCTGGCGGCCGACGCAGGCCTGGCGGTTGCAAAAAACGGCGCGATTCTTGTCGACGCTTACCAGCGTACCTCCGATTCGGGCATCTTTGCCTGCGGCGACTGTGTGCAGATGTTCGATTGCATCGACCAGAATCCCGCATATTTTCCGCTCGGCACCACGGCCAACAAGCAGGGGAAGCTGGCCGGATTGAATGCCGCCGGCGCGAACAAACGGTTCCCCGGCGTACTTGGCTCACAGATCACCAAGGTGTTTGAGCTGTATGTCGGCGCAACCGGCCTCTCGCTCGCTTCCGCCCTGTCGCTTGGCTATGACGCGGCGTGCTGCTCGGTTAAAAAAGCCGACAGGGCCTCCTATTACCCGGGCGCAACGGACAATCACATTACGCTGGTATTTGAAAAATCGGGCGGCAGGCTGCTCGGCGCGCAGGCTGCCGGCGGCTGCTCCATTGCAGGGCGGCTCAACGTGGCCGCAACGGCCATTGCGGCGGGGATGACGATCGAAATGCTCAACGGCGTTGATTTTGTATATGCGCCGCCGGTCGCGCCGGTTTACGACCCCATGTTGATTGCCGCTTCACAGTCTTTAAAGCGGCTCGGCTGAGCGGGCATGCTATTTAGAATGAGGGTCAGCATATGGTGATAAAAAAAGAGGTTTGTATCATAGGCGGCGGCGTAATGGGTCTGTCTTCCGCCTACTATTTGAGCAGGGCGGGCAAGTCCGCCGTTGTTTTTGAGCGCAGCGGCATTGGCGACGGCGCTTCCGCGGCATGCGACGACATGATTATGATGCAGTCCAAGCAGCTGGGCAGCAATCTCACGCTTGCGCTGGACGGACTTGAACTGTTTCGTTCGCTCGGCGGCCAATTACAGCAGGACGTCGGCTACCATCCCTGCGGCGGCATGGTGCTCATCGACAGCGCGCGCCAGCTTTCCGCGATGGAGGCGTTTGTTGCAAAGCAGCGTTCCTATGGCCTCGATGTGCGTATCGTTGAAAAAAAAGAGCTGCGTCAGCTGCAGCCGCATGTGGCCGGTTGGGTCGTTGCGTCGACCTATTGCGGAAGCGACGCGCACATCGACCCGCTCCGGCTGTTGAGGGGCTTTGTAAAAAACGCGCGCCGTTTGGGGGCAGACATCATCCGTCCTGCGGACGTGACCGGCATCGACCGCTCCGGCGACCATTGGCGCGTAACAACGCGGCAGGGCGATGTGGCGGAGTGCGACGCCGTGCTTTTGGCAACGGGCGCGTGGACGGCCGCGCTGGGTGAAATGCTGGGCGTCCACCTTCCGGTCCGGCCGCGCAAGGGCCATATTTTAATCACAGAACCCATCCCGCCCGTCAGCCCCACGCACCTGTGGTCGGCCGCTTACATTGCCTCCAAGCTGGGCGTCGATCTGGTCGGTGGACGGGATGCGTTCGAGCAGGAGATCGGGCACGGTTTTGTGTTCTCGCGCACGGCCGAGGGAAACCATTTAATCGGCGGCACGCGCGAAAACGCGGGGTTCGACAAAACAACGCACACGCGCGTGATTGAAACCATCCTGCGCCATGCGATCCGGTACCTTCCCATTCTCGAGCGGGTGCATATCATTCGTACCATCGCGGGCTTCCGCCCCGCAACGCCGGACGGACGCGCGCTGGTCGGTCCGGTCCCCGGACTGCCGGGCGTCTTTGTTCTTGCCGGGCACGAGGGCGACGGCATCTCGCTTTGCCCGCTGATGGGGCGCGCGGTT
Organism: uncultured Oscillospiraceae bacterium; assembly: GCA_964447605.1. GTDB lineage: Bacteria > Bacillota > Clostridia > Christensenellales > CAG-138 > CAYUTA01. The sequence goes on from CAYUTA010000002.1 coordinate 11,889, forward strand.
GCGGACATGATTTGCGGCCGCAGCGTGGACGGGCGGTTTGCCGAGTTTGCCCCGGAACGGTTTGCCGCGCCCGAATCTACGACTGCGAGGTGATTTCATGAAAGACGAACTGATTTGCCGTTGCGAGGAGGTCTACCGTTCGGAAATCGAACAGGCCATCGAGGACGGCGCGGTCACTGCCAACGAGCTCAAACGCTTCACCCACGCCTGTATGGGCCTGTGTCAGGGAAGAACCTGCCGCAGGACCGTGCTGGGCATTTTGGCGGAAAAAACGGGACGGCCGCCCGAGGATGTGGCACCGCCCACGTTTCGCCCGCCGGTACGCCCCGTGACCGTCGGACAGATTGCATCGGAGCAACCGCATTGTGGGAAGGAGCAGCAAGAATGAGACGCGTCGCAGAGCATCCGGTCCTCGGTAAGCTGGAGGACGAACGGGAGATCACCATCTATGTCGACGGCATGCCCTACCCTGCGCGCGAGGGCGAAATGCTCGCAGCCGCGCTGACCGCCAACGGCATTTCAACCTTCCGCTATACAAAAAAACACCACAGGCCGCGCGGAATCTTCTGCGCAATCGGCCGCTGTACCGACTGCGTGATGACCGTGGACGGCGTTCCCAACGTGAGAACCTGCGTGACGCCGGCCAGGGACGGGATGCGCTTAAGCGTCCAGCAGGGTACGGGAACATGGAGAAAAGAGCCGCAAGTATGAAGCAATTTCAAGTCGTGATTGTTGGCGCGGGCCCTGCGGGGCTCTCCGCCGCCATCGAGGCTGCGCGGGCGGGCGCATCAGTTTTGGTCGTTGATGAAAACACGCGCCCCGGCGGCCAGCTGTTTAAGCAGATTCATAAGTTCTTTGGTTCCAGCGAGCACCATGCGGGCGTCCGTGGATTCGAAATCGGGCGCATGCTCCTTGAAGAAATCGAGCGACTGGGCGTTGAGGTTCAGCTTTCCTCCGTCGTGCTGGGAATTGAAGAGCAGCATCTGCTCTGGATCGTGCAAGGCGACGAAACGCCGCGGCAGGTACATGCCGACCGCATCGTTCTTGCCACGGGCGCGACAGAAAACGCCGTCCCCTTCCCCGGCTGGGATCTGCCCGGCGTTATGAGCGCGGGCGCGGCGCAGACCATGACGCATGTCAACCGCGTATTGCCCGGCGAAACCGTGGTGATGATCGGTTCCGGCAACGTTGGCGTGATCGTTTCGTATCAGCTTTTGCAGGCCGGTGCAAACGTCGCCGCAATCGTTGAGGCCGCGCCGAAGCTGACCGGCTATGGCGTGCACACGGCCAAGGTGCGCCGTGCGGGCATCCCCTTCTTCCCCTCCCACACCGTCAGGCGCGTCATGGGCGAAAGCCGTGTCGAAGCCGTTGAGCTGGTCAAGGTGGACGCGCGCTTTCGGCCCGTTCCCGGAACGGAATTTCCGGTCTGCGCCGATACGGTATGCATTGCCACCGGCCTCACGCCGTTGATCGAGCTTGGCGAGCTTGCGGGCTGTCAAACCACGCATATCCGCGCGTTGGGCGGCTTTCTTCCCCTGCATGACCGCAGGATGCAGACGTCCGTCCCCACCATCTATGCCGCCGGCGATATCGCCGGCGTGGAGGAAGCCAGCACCGCGATGGAAGAGGGCCGCCTGGCCGGCGTCAACGCCGCGGCGAGCCTTGGGCTGATCGCAGGCGATACGGCCGTCGGCAGGACCGCCGCGATCTGGGAGAGCCTCGATGCGCTGCGCTCCGGCCGCTTTGGGCGGATTCGGTATGATTTCAAGCAAAAGATTTTACAATGCGCGGAGGAACGATTCCATGTGTGAAAACGGTTTAAAAACCACCGGCGCGCCTTCCCTTGAAGAATTGAAAGCATCCGCCTCTTATCCGGACGGGACGGCCATACGCAAAGGCGCCATCGCCATTGTGGAGTGTGTCGAGTGCATCCCCTGCAATCCATGTGAGTCCGCATGCCCGGTTGGCGCCATCCGGGTCGGCAAACCGATCACCAACCTGCCGTCGGTCGATTATGCGCTGTGTACCGGCTGCGGACGCTGCATCAGCAGATGCCCCGGCCTGGCCATCCTCGTAAAAAATGCCGCTGAGAGCGATACGCTGGCCAGCGTCATGTTTCCCTATGAATACCTACCTCTTCCGGCTGTCGGAAGCAGCGTGTGCATGGTGGACCGCCACGGAGCGCCGGTCTGCGGCGGCACGGTCAAACGGGTTGCCACCAACGCGGCCAACCATCAGACGGCGGTCGTCACCGCAACGTTTGAGAAGCGCTTTTATCACGAGGTTGTCAGCATCCGAAGGCCGCATTGATTTCCGGTCCGGCCCATGGTTCAACGGCAAGTCCCCCCAGTTTCCCCCTGCGCTTTCGTCGTCTTGCAGCCCTTCGTGCGCCGCAGGAGGCTTGTAAATTCAAATAGAGCCATACGTGTTGAGATCGGAAAACGTCCGCAGAGGCGGTTTTCGGCGGCCCAGCGGTCCGATTTGGGCGGAATCACCACTTTTTCAAAAACGTCCGCTCAAACTCAACAATCGTCAGCGCCTTGGAAAAAGTGAAGCCCTGGGCATATTGAACCCCAAGTCCTTTCAGACGCTCAAGCTGTTCCCGCGTTTCCACGCCCACCGCTGTAACGGGCAATTGATTCAATTCGCCGCACAGGCCGACAATGTGCTCAACCAGGGCTCCGGCCTTGTCATTCTCCGCAAAGCCCGCTATCAGCTTCTTATCCAGTTTCAGTTCGCCAAGGTCGATCTCGGTCAGAATGGACAGGTTCAGATTCTGCGCGCCGTAATCGTTCAGCGCAACGGAAAAACCCGCCCCGGCAAGCCGCTCCGCAATCCGAACCAATTCCTCCATCTCGACCGGTGCGACGTTCCCGGTTATCTCGATACAGATCTGCCGGGGCTGCACGCTGTGTTTCAAGCAGGTTTCCAGAATACGCTCCACAGCATCAGGCGCAAGCAATGTAGTTTTTGAAAGGTTGACGGCGATTCCGACCGGATCGTACCCTTCCGCCTTCCACCGTTCGAGCGTGGCGCACACCACCTCTGTCACATAAAAATCCAGGTATGGAAGCGCATTCCCGGCTTCAAGCAGCGGCAGGAACTGGTCCGGCAAAACCGGTTCCCCGTCCGTTTTTTTGCGGCGGACAAGCGCTTCCGCACCGCAGGTACGGCCGCCGGACAGCGCAACCTTCGGCTGCAGGTACACCATAAACTTTTCCTGGACGATATCCTGCAGCAGTTGCCTGACAAGTTGATTTCGGCTATCCTGCGCGCCATACAGGGCGCCTTTGTGGTAGGACTGCTTTTCAGCATACATCAGATTGTCCGCATCCCGAATCAAAAGGGTGATATCCCGGGTTCCCCGATCCCAGACCGCGCCGATGGAGACGCTGAAATCACGCCGTAATTGAGACTTTTGCCTCATCTGCCCGACTTTTTCCTCAAAGGCTGCCTCAGGAATATCCGTGCAGATTACAATAAACTCATCGCCGCCCACCCGGAATGCCTGGTCTGGAAAAACGCCGCGGATCATGTTTGCCACGTCCTGAATCAGATGATCCCCGTATTCGTGCCCACAGGTATCATTTATGGTTTTGAGCCCGTTGATGTCCACATAAACGATCCCGGCGCACTTTGAGGGCGCACGCTCCAGCTCCTGTATTCTGGCAATATACTTATTGCGGTTGAACAGGCCGGTGAGCATATCCACATAGCCCATTCTTTCAAGCCGCAGAGCTGTCTTTCGTTTTTGCATGTCGCCGGCGATCATTTTGCTCACCGTATAAATCAGACCCATATCGCCGTCCGACTCTCTTCTTTCAAAAAGCGCGGGCTCATCCACGCCAATAAAGCCGACGATCTGACCGAGTTCCTCCAAAGGCGCGGCCACCAGGCTCCCGACCCCCTTTACCCTGAGAATCCGGCCGATATTGCCGTTTTTTTCCGCGCTTTCCGAATTCCTATAGAAGATCTGCTTGCTTTTATTGGGGCTTTGCAGCCAGATGCCGAAAAACCCGCCCAGATACGGCGCGCGCCCGGCGATGCCGCACGCACGCCACTCATATGTTTTCCGCAGCATGTCGCTTTCAAAATCCACCTCATAAATATAAGCGCGCTTTCCGCCATAGTACCGGCCGATCGTCTCCAGCAGGCGCTCCACGGCCGTCTCCATATCCGTCTCCTCGGCCAGCAGCCGCAGGCACTCTGCAAGCGTTGCCTCGCCTGTCAGCCTTTCATGAAGCTTCTCGATTTCAATCTCCTGCTCCGTAATGTCGTAAGCAATTTCTAAACGCAGGCTGCGCCCGGCTTTGGCTGCAATCTTCTTGTCCCAGATAGCAAAATGCCGGCCGGCATGTTTGTTATAATGTTTCCAATAAACGGCTCCGGTTTCGAAAAGCTGTCTGTTTGTGCAAAACGGGCAAGGCGCGTCCAGACCCTGCAAAACCGCATAGCATTTCTGTCCCCGGTATGCCTCGTGCGAAGCCTGTCCGAAAATATCCATTCCGAATCGATTCATGTATAATAGCGCATAGTTCTCCATGTCCGCAAGATATGCAATCGCCTGGATCTCATCGGCAAGGAGCTCAGCATATTCGCTGTTTGACAAATTACTCCCCTCTTTCGGACTCTGATCTGGTGGAAGGCCAGGTTATATAAAATTATATTAACATGGCGGCATGTCCGCTTCCAATACATTTTTAACAAAAATACGACCGATTTTGCCGCTTTTCTGCAAATCGGACCCGTTAAGGGAAGCGCCGTGCGCAACAGAATCTAACCGATGTTCACGGTTCAAACAATGCGTCGTACAGCGTAAAACGCTCCCGGCGGTAATCGATCAGGCCGTCGCGCTTCATGCGCGAAAGCTCCGCGCACAACGCGCTTCTGTCCACGCCGAGGTAATCGGCAAAGCCCTGCCGCTTGAACGGAACGCAGACCTCCCGCGCGTTGTTTTGCGAGGCCAGCTCCATAAGGTAGGACGACAGCTTGCCGCGCAGGGAGCGCCGCGCCATATGGCATTGCTTCCGGATCAGCGCGATGTTCTTGTTGGCCAGTAGCGCAAGCGCGTTTTTCAGCAGAAGGCTGTGCGTCTCACATCTCTGCTCACAGCCGTCGATGAGCCGCCGCGCATCCATAAGAATTGCCTCGCAGTCGCTCTCGGCATACAGGTACACATCCTCATTGAAACGGTGCGCTACGGAAAGCGATAGCCCGAACAGCTCGTTGTGTTCCACGCGGGAGAGCAGCGCCCGGTTCCCAAGCGCGTCGTCCTGCACCACCAATACGGCGCCGGTAAGCAGAACTCCGATCTTTGGAATCGGCTGTCCGCCGTGCATGATGATCTCTCCCCGGTCGTATTTCCAAACGGCTGCGCCGGTGCAGCGCAATATTTTTTCCAACTCGCTTCGGCCGATGCCGCAAAAAAGCGCGTTTTGTGCGGCGGATTGAAAAATACCCATGCATTGCCCTCATTTGTTGTAATCACAACGGTTATTGTCCCCATTATATGCCATACTATATAAAAATCAAGTAAACGGCGGTAATTTTTATGTTCTGCACAAAGGCCATTACGCAGGATCTGACCTGGGTCGGCGGGAACGACCGCAGGCTTGCCATGTTCGAGGGCGTCTATTCCGTCCCCGACGGCGTCTCCTACAATTCCTACCTGTTACAAGACGATATCACCGTGCTGTTTGATACGGTGGACAGGGCGGTGGCGCGCGTGTTCTTTGAAAATCTTGCGCATGCGCTCGGCGGCAAAAAGCTCGACTATGTCGTCGTGCAGCACATGGAGCCGGATCATTCGGCCACGCTTGCCGAGCTGTTGCTGCGCCACCCGGAAGCAACCGTCGTATGCAGTAAAAAGTCTGCCGCGATGATGCAGTCATTCTTCGGCGCAGAAATTTCCGCGCCCTTCCACATGGTCAGCGAGGGCGACGTGCTGGAAACCGGCCGTCATAAGCTTCATTTTCTCATGGCGCCAATGGTGCACTGGCCCGAGGTTATGGTCACCTATGACGCAACGGATAAAGTTCTTTTTTCCGCCGACGCGTTCGGAACTTTCGGCGCGCTCAACGGCGCAATCTTTGCCGACGAGGTGGATTTTGCGCGGGACTACATGGACGAGGCGCGCCGCTATTACTGCAACATTGTTGGAAAATACGGCGCGCAGGTGCAGGCTCTATTAAAAAAGGCCGCTTCGCTCGATATTCGGATGATCTGTCCGCTGCACGGGTTTGTCTGGCGCAGCAGGCTCGGCGATTATCTTGAAAAATACCAGCGCTGGAGCACCTATACGCCGGAGGAAACGGGCGTTATGATCGCCTATGCGTCGGTATACGGCAACACGGAGAACGCGGCGGAGAGCCTGGCCTGCCGCCTGCGCGACGCGGGCGTTCAAACCGCAATGTATGATGTGTCCGTTACGCCCGCCTCTGAAATCGTGGCCGCTGCATTCCGCTGGAGCCACCTGATCTTTGCCTCCACCACCTATAACGCAGGCGTCTTCATCAGCATGGATGAGCTTCTGCACGACCTTGCCGCGCATAACCTGCAAAACCGCACGGTGGCGTTCGTGGAAAACGGCTCCTGGGCCCCCGCTGCCGGCAAGCTGATGCGTGAGATCGTGGCGTCCTGCAAAAACATGACCATCCTGGATGAGACGCTCACCATTCGCTCCGCACTGAAACCCGAGCAGGGCGCACAGCTTGACGAACTGGTATCCGCAATGCTTGCGGCCATGCCGCGGCGCGCCGCAAGCCCGGCTCCGTCTCCGGAAGCCGCCGTGGACGCGGACGCTTTTTTCAAGCTCTCCTGCGGCCTGTTTGTGCTCACCGCGCGCGAAGGACAAAAGGACAACGGCTGCATCATCAATACCGCTGAACAACTGACCGGCAGCCCCGCGCGCATCACCATCTCGGTCAATAAACGGAATCATACGCACGATATGATTCAAAGGACCGGCGAATTCAACGTTTCTGTGCTCACCGAGGACGCGCCGTTGCGCGTATTTGAGCGATTCGGCTTCCAAAGCGGCCGCAATGTGAACAAGTTCAGCGGCTGCGCAGACGGTGCGCTTAGCGACAACGGCTTGCGCTACCTGACCAAATACGCCAACGCGTTTATCTCCGGCAGGGTTCTCAATGCATATGACTACGGCACGCATACGCTCTTCGTCGCCGAGGTCACGCAGGCGCAGGCGCTTTCGGACGCGCCCTCGTTGACCTACGCGTATTATTTTGCCCACATCAGGACCGGGCCGCGACCGGCGGAAGCGAAAAGAAAGGGCTTTGTCTGCAAAATCTGCGGCTACGTTTACGAAGGCGACGTGCTGCCGACAGATTTTATCTGCCCGCTGTGCAAGCATGGCGCGGAGGACTTTGAGCCGCTGGGGTAATGGAAAGGCGCGCTTTACCAAAGCGACAATTCCAACAAAATATAACCAAAGAAAGGGAGCGTACAAAATGGAACAGAAATACTATGTTTGCAGGCATTGTGGAAACATCATCGCGTTTGCCAGAAACAGCGGCGTGCCCGTTGTTTGCTGCGGTGAGAAAATGCAGGAGCTTGTCCCCAACACAACCGATGCGGCGCAGGAAAAGCACGTGCCCGTCATTGAAGCCGACGGCTGCAGGGTGAGCGTCACTGTCGGCAGCGTGGCGCACCCCATGATTCCCGAACACTACATCGAATGGATCGCGCTGCAAACCGCGCAGGGCAGGCAGTTCAAGCCGCTTACGCCCGGCGGCGCGCCGAGCGCCTGCTTCAAAATTTGCGAGGGCGACGCGGTGGAGGCCGCCTTTGCCTACTGCAACCTCCACGGCCTGTGGAAAGCATAACGGAAGGGAGTGGCGGTTTATTATGAAATTTGTCTGCGAGGTATGCGGTTGGGAATATGACGAAACGGCGGGAGATCCGGAAAACGGCATCGCCCCCGGAACCAGATTCGAAGATCTTCCGGATGACTTTGTCTGCCCGCTCTGCGGCGCCGGCAAGGAGGCGTTTGCCGAAGTGGAATAAGCGCCGACAAACCCGCTTTCCTTCCGTTTGACGGCAACCGTCACCGTATGCCCAGAGACCGTCCTGCCGCGTACAGGGCGGTCTTTTGTTATTTTTCGTCAACTTGCCGCATACAGTGCATGGAGAGTGCAACAGGGGAGGAATGTCCGATGCGCGTGATTATCGTCAAAAAGCAGACCCTCATCATCGCAGCCATTATCGCCGTGGTTCTGATTGCCGGCATCATTATCCTTTGCGTGGCGGCTGCAAGGGAGGAATCGACCGCGCCGACCATGCAGTATCAGAAAATTGAGGAATATGAGCTCAACGTGCTGGCCGGCAAGCGGCGCGAACTGCCGGTATACTATGTCGAGCGCACGGACAAGGCGATTGCGCTGACCATTGACGCGGCCTGGGAGGACGACAAAACGGCGTTCATCCTAGACACGCTCAAGCAGCACGATATCAAGGCCACGTTTTTTCTCTGCGGCGTATGGGTCGAAGCCTATCCGGATCAGGTCAAAGCCATCGCCGCGCAGGGACATGAGGTCGGCAACCACAGCCTTACGCATCCGCACATGAATAAGCTTGACGCGGCCGCCATACAGAAGGAGATATCTGATCTGGACGATCAGATCGAGGCCCTGACCGGAAAACGCTGCACACTGTTTCGCGCGCCGTATGGCGAATATAACGACACCGTTATCCGGGCCGTGCGCGATGTCGGCTATGAACCGATCCAGTGGAACCTGGATACCATCGACTGGAAGCAGGAACGCAGCGCGGAGGTCATTTTAAATACGGTGCTCCCCAAGCTGTCGCCGGGCAGCATCATTTTGTGCCACAACAACGGCTACCGCATCAAGGACTATTTACCCGTTCTGATCGAAAAGGCGACGGAGCAGGGGTACACGTTCGTTACAATGTCTGAGTTGCTGCTACAGGGCGAGACGACGATTGACAACAACGGCATGCAAAAACCGGCCGCGGCCGCATCCGCCACGCCCGCCCCCGCTAAGACGCCAAAGGCGGCGTAAACGCAGCTACGCGGCTTCTTCTTCCTGCAGATTAACAAAGCGGCTTCGTCGTTCCGGCGAATTGGCAAAGCGGCCGCAACCGAACCCGCTTTTTCCTTACAAACGAATATGCAATCACACGGGCGCCGGTTGTACACCGAGCGCCCGCGCTGCTTTGCCAGATGTTTTGTGCAAAGAATACGGCTGATAGCATGGACAGGGATCATCATTTGCACCGTCCAGGCACTCTGCCGCGCCCCGCTAGCCTGCGCAGGACGCAATCAGTGTAAAAATGGTTCCAAAGAGCATGATGCCCGCGAGAATCAGGCAGAAAAGGCGCGTGCTATTTTTCATTCGGCGGCAGCCCCCTCGCCCGCTTCACCCGCCGCATCGTCCATTGCGGCAGGCGCGGGCGTGCCCTCAGCCTCCTCCTGTGGTTCAGCCGTCGCCTCCGGCGCAGGCGTAATACCGGCCAGCGCGGCTTTCCCGATGTTGCGGTAGTTCTCCGGATAACGGGTTACAAGGGTTTCGTCTGAAATCCATCCCTCGATAATGCCGTTATAATACTCCTCCTGCACGGAGGTTTGCATATAGGTGTCAAACGCCTGCTGCACCTCTTCATATGGAATCTCGCGCGCAGGCTCGTCCGCCAGGCGTTTGATGATATGGTAGCCATGCTGGGATTTCACCGGTTCGGAAATATCGCCTTCCTGGCCCAGCTTGAGCGCCGCGTCAAGAAACTCGGCACTCAAGCTCGCGCCTTCGCCAACCAGATAGCCGGCGGCATTTTCCTCAGCTTTCATGCCCGGATCGGTGCCATATTCGGCCAGCAGCGTGTCAAAGTCTCCGCCCGCATCCAGCTTGGCCTTCACCTCGTTGGCCGTCTCCTCATCCTCCACCAGAATGTGCTTTACGCGGAACAGTCCCTCGGGCACGCACAGCGGCATCGCCGTATAGCCGTACATCGCATTGGTCTCATAAGAAAAATACATCGAGGGCGTCTCCGCAAACAAGGCCTTCTGCGTTGCCAGCTCCTCGTCATAGCGCGCCTTAAGCTCCCCGGCGGACAGGCCCGCATCCGAAATGAGCGCCGCCTTATGTTTGGCCACAAGCAACTCGTCCTCCGCGCTCGTGAGCAACTCCTTCTTCATCTTGTTGACCGTGGTGCCGTTTTGTACCAGCGCATCGGTAAACAGCTTCTGCGCATATGCATTGACGTCTGTGGAGCCGGATTCCTTCGCCGCGTCGACAAAAGACTGATATGTGGAGTCATAGGCCTCCCGCGCGCTCGTTTTCGCCTGCTCCGCCTCTTCCGCGGTCAGCGTAATTCCAGACTGACGCGCCTGGTATGCCGTCATTTCCGAGGCAATGAGCGAATCGAGCAAATAATCCTGAAACGCCTCAACCTCCTCGGCCGTGGTGAGCGGATACCCATAAAACGACGAGTAAGCCGAGCTGTTGTTATAGTAGTTTTCCAGTTGCGCAACCGTAACCTCACGATCGCCAACCCTGGCGGCAATCTTTGCCGGCGCACAGCCCGCCAATATGGCGGTCAGCGCCAGTGCAAGAACGAGTGCGCATGCAAAAAATCTGTTGTGCTTCATTCCTAATCCGATCTCCCTTAACTAACAGTCTCAAACGAATGCATTATACGCGGAAACGCAGGGGTTGTCAATCAACGGTCCCCGCCGGAGGCCGTTGACGCGGCGGATTCCCCCATGCCGCCCTCAAATCTTTATCCGGCGTGGATTTCCCCTGTTACACGCTAGTCCGATCCTTATCAAAAGCCGGCGGATTCTGCGGCGCTCGCGCGCCGGCTCGGCAAAGGCCTACGCCGTAATCTCCGTACCGCCGGCCGGCCGAATCGCCAGACGGTAGCAACAGCCGCCGCCGAACACACGTTCCATTTCAGCCCCGTATGCCTCGACCTGCGCAAGCGGCACAAGCGCCTGTATCGTCCCGGCAAAGCCGCCGCCGTGGATGCGCCATGCTCCGTTGTTTTGCAACAACCGCGCCGAGAGCGCGAGCGCAAGCGCAACGCTGCGCTCGGCAGCGTTCGTCGGGCAGGCATTTTGCAGCTGCATAAAGCTGGAACGTCCGCTTGCGAGCATCAGCTGCCGGAACGCGTCCATGTCGCCCGCCCTGAGCGCCGCGGCCTGCAGCGGCACGCGCGCATTTTCTTCAAAAAAATGAATGGCACGCAGCAACGCCCGGTCGCTTACCTTGCCGCGCAGCCCGCCAAGCGATGTGAAGAACGCAGTCTCGTCCACCTCGCGCAGGCAGCTTTTTTGAAACCGCGCCGCCACCTCCCCCATCTCCTGCGGAACGGCGGCATATTCGGGCGTCAGGTCCGCGTGGCTCCCGCCTGCGTTGACGATGCAGACGGAATATCCCAGCGACTCGATGTCGCAGTCAATGCGCTCAATGACCGGATGCTCCGCATCGGCAAAATCAATTGCGACAAATCCGCCGGATGCGCTGGCAAGCTGATCCATCAGCCCGCTGGGCTTTCCAAAATACACGTTCTCGGCATACCGGCTGGCAAGCGCCTGCTCTACCGCGGGCACGCGGCCGTTGTTATACAGATAGGAAAATATGGTTGCAATCAGAATGCTGTATGCCGCGGAGGAGGACAGTCCAGAGCCCTTTGGCACGTCGGAGTCGACGCATGCGTCAAACCCGCCGATACGATATCCCAGCTGCGCCAGCCGGGCCGCAATGCCGCGTACCAATGCGATGGAGGTGTTGTTCTCCCGTCTGCGCGGCGCCAGATCCTCCGTGTTCAGGAGGATGGGCGGGTAGCCTGCGGAGCGGATACAAATCCGGCCGTCCGCGCGCGGCGCGACCGCGGCGATAACGTCCAGCGTGACCGCCGCGGCCAGCACACAGCCATGCTGATGATCCGTATGATTGCCGCCGATCTCACTGCGGCCGGGTGCGGAAAGCAGCCGCACCTCCTCGCGCATGCCAAAAGCTTCAAAAAATGAATCCGACAGCGCCGCATAACGCGCGGGCTGCCGGCGCGCGTCCGCCCCGTAAAGCCTGTTAAGCGCCTGCATGGAAAGCCTTTGTTGCATAGCCGTTATCCCTCCGATCAAGCATAATGAAAATGCCGTTGTGATATCCGTATCGGCTGCCAAGGTATAACCGAGGGCGCCGCAGTCCCGTTTGGGCAATCCAATTTTTCGATTGCGCACGGCGTTTGCCGCCGGAATGATGAACGCCGGACCGCAGCCCATCGAAAAAGTGTTGCGGCGGGACTGCGCCGGCAGTCCCGTCAATGCAGGAACGGCCCGTGCCCGCCCGTCTGTCAAAACAGACGATGGAATGGTACGGGAAAGCCGACCGCGCCGTTCTCAATCGCACACTGCGATGCATTCAATCTCCACAAGCGCATCCATGGGCAGGCGGCTGACCTCAACGCAGCTTCTTGCGGGCGGCCCGGCGCCAAACAACTTTCCATAAATGGCGTTGACCGCCGCAAACTCGCCCAGATCGGTTAAAAATACGGTCGTTTTGATTACATTTTCCGGCAACAGTCCCTGGGATTCCAGCAATGCGGCAATGTTTTTGCAGATTTGCTCCGCCTGCTCCCCCGCCGTGGCTCCCGCCATACTGCCCGTTGCCGGGTCGATGGCGATCATTCCGGAAAAGAAGGCCAGTCCGCCGGCAATCACGCCCTGCGAATAGGGGCCTATGACTGCCGGAGCCGCGCTGGTCCGGATGATTTGTTTTTTCATTTTCGTTCCTCCCCGCTCAGTCGATGTGATGGGTTCCGCACCGGCAGTACATGCTGTTTTCGCGCGCCCGGCCTGCCCGCCGGGTTGTGTTAAAACGCGGTGTTGACCACCGCGGGCGCCCCCTCAAGCAGCGAGGGATCGAGCATATACTGCTTGAACCGGGCAAAAAACGCCGCATAATAGCTGCCCGAACAGATGCGCTCGTCGAGCACAACGCCCATCGGCAGGCAGCGTTCATGCACGATTTCACCGCGCGCGCGCCGGGCGACCTCGCGCATGTTGCCGAGCGTAACAAATACCGACGTGGTGCCGAATTCATAGATATGGTGGAAAATATGGTTGGTCCGGATGCTGGCAAGATTGCTGATGGTCAGGCTGGCATGAAACGGGCTGGCCTTGATAATGCTTTTGGGCAGCAGTCCATAGCGGTCCATGAGCTTAAAAAGGCCCACGCCCACATTGACGAGCCCCGGAACGCTCAATAGCGTGGTCATCAGCGCGTCGGTTGCGTTGGTGTCGCCCGTGCCGCGGTTTTCCGTTACATACGCCTCGATTTTTTGATGCACGGCGTCGATATCGTCCGCCATCTCAAAGTACATTTTATTCATTGTACCGTCATGCTCGCCGGGCTTGAGCACCACCATCGCAATGGAGAACTCGTTGCGCTGATAGATGCGTTTGTTGGCGATAAACCGGTTAATCATCGGGAATTCCGCGGCCGCGCGCAAATATGCCGCCAGCACAACCCCCATGTGCGAATAGCGGTGTCCCTCCTTGCGCTTTGCGTTGAGATACGCCTGCATAGGCGCAACCGGGATATCCAGCTCGATCATGTTCATCGCATCATAACGGTGCTTGAGAATGTACGGCATGATCGTATACATTGGGTTTGCATCCTTTACCCGTCTTCCATCCTGTCTCATTTTGCTGTTCTTCTCCCTGTCTTTTCGTTCGGTGCGGCGGCAATCCTGCCGGGAACCCGCTTTGTTTATGGTTGCCCCGTGACGGCCGGCGTCCAGTATTTTGCGTTATAGAGGTCGGTCAGCCGGTAGGTCATGCGGTAATTGTCGTTTCCAACCGTCGCGTTGCCGACGACCCATTCCCCTGTGGCGCTCATCCGCTCGCCAAGATAATAGGCGTCGCTGTATGTGCCGTCATAGGCATAGTAATCACAAAGGAAATCGATCTGATCGCCGCGCCTGATCTCAATAAGACCCTTGGCGACCGTATCGGCCGTTCCCTTGTAATCCGGCTGCGCGCCGAGTACAACGCCATATGGATTGGCCTCGTCAAACACAAGGATGATGTTGACGCGTTCGCCGTTTAACATGGCGGGCACGCGCCCCGTAAAGGCATCGCCGCCGTCTACGTTCGACCGGCTGATGAAATAGTAGGCGACGATCTGTCCGTTGAGCGACAGCCAGGTTCCGTCGTATTCCATCACAAGATCGCCGTCTTCGTTCCAGTCCATCACCGTATCGAGGCCAAGATCGATGTACCCTTCGCCATCGTCAAGGAAGACGTTCTGCTCAAGCGTTTTCACAAACGACCACTGCTCCTCGGACAGCGCGAGCACCATCCGCCCATTTTTTTCCGTCAGCATCAGGTTGGCAAAGTTGGCGGCGGTTGCCGTTTTGGTAAAATACTGCTTTGAGGCGCCGAGCAGCCCCCTGTTGACCCAGCTGCTGTCCGCATCGCCCGTCACGGCGGACAGGTCGCGGCTTTGCAGCAGCGTCTCAAGCAGCGCCGACACCATATCCGCCGAGCCATAGGAGGACGCGGAGGAAGAATCCGCGGACGAGCCGCCGGCCTGTTCAAGCAGGCTGCCCAGCAGGCTGCCGGAGGAATCGCCGAGCAACGAACCGAGCGGATTGCCGCTGCCGCCGGAGACCACGCTGCCGCCCGCCGCCATCGAGGCAAAGTCGGTAATGCACTTGGCATAGCTGTCGTCGACGCCGATCTTTTGATAGGTCGCCACCGCCGTGCTCACGCTGCGCAGCGAGTTGTATGGAAAATAGATGGAGAGTCCGTTTGCATGCGAAAGGTTCGCGCCCACGCGGTTATACTTGACGCATCCGCGCAGCGCCCGCGCAAGCGCGTTGCTCTCTTCGGTATCCAGATTCTCGGCAAAATGAATCAGGTCGATCTGATTGATTTTTTTGCTTGAGGAAAAGTCGCGCGCGCCGCTCCTTGCGTCGGCGACCAATTGATACTGATCGCCGGCGATCAGATCGCTCGTTGCGATGGAAAACGTTTTAAACGCCCCGGGCACGGTGCCGGAAAGTTCGGCAAGGTCGGTCAGCGAGAGCGTCGCGCTGCTCTGCGGCGCGGACTGTCGGCTGTACTTGACAAAGTCGTCGATAATCTGCTTGCCGATATCCACCGTGGACATGGAGGCGTCCTGCGACAGCCGCGTCAGCCAGTTGGTATAGTACCAGCCGGTGCCGGGCTCCGTGGCTTCGGAAGCAATCAGATAGTCGGCGTACTGCTCGCTCACAAGCGCCGTTTCCAGCCCCGCCATCAGGCACGCGTCAAAGCCGATGAAGTCGAATTTGCATCCGGCCGCTTTGAGCGCGCCGTCAAACGCGTCGAGCGCCATCGTTCCACTGCCGGTAAACAACTCGTCATAGCCGTATCCGGAGATCGAGCCGCCGCCATGATCCCACATAATGAGCATATAGCGGTCGGCCGGGAAGTTCTGCCTGCCATAGCGGATAAACTCCGTCAGCGTATCCGCGTCCACCATCGGCTTTTTGCCCACATCGCTTTCCAGCCGCTTCAGACCGCCCGATTTCACCTGATAAATCTGGCAGGTACGGTTGCTGACCAGCGAATTTTGCCACTTGGATGCACCGCCCGTTTCTACGAGGATATTGACGTTATCGGAGATGTTCGCGGCGACCATCTCCTCGAGATCATACGTCGCCATTGCGCTCTTGCTCTCGAGATCCGCGCCGCACATGTAGATAAGAACGGTCGCAGTGTCGTTCCCGTTTCCGCGCAAGTTCGTATAACGCCCGCGCGCCGCTTCGTGCACCGTATAATCCGGTTCGTGCGCGTGATACGCCGCATCGGATGCGGTCGAAACCGCCGCCGTACCGCCGTTGAGGCTGCCAATAAGCTCGCTCAGGCTACCGGGCGCAACCGTGGGCGGGCTTGTGCTCACCGGTTCGGAAATCTCCGTCAGACCGCCTGTTTCTCCTGAACCATCGTAATCATAACCTGAAAACGGGCCGCTGCCGGAATACATGCGCATCAAAAACCAGACGCCCGCCAGAAGCAGCGCAAGGATGACGATGCGTTTCAAACAACCGCTTCTGCTGCCGCCGGAACCGCTCGCCGCCTTGCCGATCAGGATTGCGGCAAGGATGCCCAGCAGACCGCCTCCGCCGCCCGCCCGGCCCCCGCCGGAGCCGCCGCTCCCACCGCCGGAAAAGCCGCCGCCTGTGCCGCCGCCGACCGGGCCGCCTCCAAGTCCGCCGCCGCGCCGGTTTGCATTCCCGCCGCCGGATACAGTCCGCTTCTGCCGGCCGCCCGGCCTGTTTGTTGGACTCATCGCTTCCCAATCCCTCCACGGTCAAAATTTCCAACCGCCGCCCCGGTCGCCATGTTGCCAGAGCATAAGTAATCATAATATAACATCTTCATAAACTTCCGTCCAGTTGTGGGCGAATGATTTTTGTGATAAACTAAAGTATGTTTACGCCATATATCGGCCAATTCATACGCAGAGCGTCGGCTTTGTGTATCCTGCCGGCGCTGATTGCCTGCCTGGGCTGTAAAATCTCTCAGCCTGCGCCGCAGGCAAGCGACGCGCCCATTTTACTGATGCCCGGCGAAGCCGTGCCGGTTTCCGAAACGGCGCAGGCGCCGGAACCTGCGTCGCGGCCGGGCCTGAGATACCTGTTTTTATTCATTGGCGACGGGATGGGCGCCAACCAGGCGCTCTGCGTCAACGAGGCGCTCGCACAGCAAAACAAGCCCTCGCTTTGCTTTACACGGTTTCCCATCCAGGGCGGGACCGTCACCAACAACGTCCACGGCAAGCTGACCGATTCCGCGGCCGCGGCAACGGCCATCGCCACCGGGCACAAGACCGCAAACGGCATGCTGGGGCAGGATGCGGAAGGGAACCGCCGCATCACCATCGCCGAGACGCTGCATGCGGCAGGCTACGGCGTCGGCGTTCTGACCACGGTTTCGCTCGATAACGCCACGCCGGCCGGTTTCTACGCGCACACGGCCGCACGTACGAATTACCGCGAGATCGGGATCGACCTGTTCATCAGCGGCTTCGACTATTTCGCCGGCGGCGGGTTCCATGACGGCGCGGATATCGCCGCGCTTGCCGCGGAGTTTTCCTATTCCCTCGCCATTGGCGACGCGGCCGCCGACACGGTTCCCGCCGGTTTTAAAATGGTGCTTTCCTCCGAAACACTCGCCGACGACCGCGGCATGCCGCTCGCGCTGGATGCGGATGCGGTTCGCGCGGGCCAGCTTGCCCGTAACCTTACGCGCGGCGTCGAACGGCTGGCAGACGATGGCAAGGGCTTTTTTATCATGGCCGAGGGCGGGCGCATCGACCTCGCCTGCCACTATCATGACCCGGGCGGGCTGTATGCCGAGACGCTCGACTTCGACCTTGCCGTGCAGGCGGCGGTCGCTTTTTATGAAGCGCATCCGGAGGAGACGCTCATCATTGTGACCGCAGACCACGAAACGGGCGGTTTGGTCCTGGCGGAAGGCGACCGGGCCGCGCTGGCCCGGCAGGCCGTCTCGTGTGACCGGTTCGACAAGACCCTTGCCGAGCGTTTCAGGGCGGATAAAACCGCTTTCGAGACCGCGTTGCCGGAGATCTGCGCGGCATTCGGCCTCTCGGAACCGACCGACGAGGAGCGGGCGTATCTCAAGACCGCATACGGGCATACCCTGAGCGGCAAGCTTACCAAGGCGCAGGCGCTCGAGCGCTACGGCGTGTATTCGCCCGTGGCCTCCGCTGCGGCAAAGCTGGTGGCGCAGCGCGCCGGGCTTTCCTTCAGCACCCATGGCCACAGCAGCGTCAACGTGCCCGTGTACGCGCTTGGCCGGGGCGCGGAGCTATTTTCCGGTACGTATGAAAACACCGCAATCGCGGAGAAGATTATGGATCTGGTTGCGCAATTTGGCGCATAAGCGGCCGGAAACTCTTTGAGCACACCCGCGTCCGGGGCGGGCGCATATAGCAACGAAAACATTCATAATCCATATGAAAGAAGGCTGGGAGACGTACGATGAAACTGACATTTTTGGGCGCGACGCATGAGGTGACCGGCAGCTGCTCCTATTTGGAGGTTGGCGGCAAGCGGCTTCTCATCGACTACGGAATGGAGCAGGGCCGAAACTTTTTTGAAAACAGCCCCATTCCCATCCATGCCGCGGAACTGGACGCGGTGCTGCTGACGCACGCGCATATCGACCATTCCGGCATGTTGCCCCTGCTGTATAAATCCGGCTACCGCGGCGGCGTGCACGCTACACACGCAACCTGCAACCTCTGCGATATCATGCTGCGCGACAGTGCGCACATCCAGGAGTTTGAAGCCGAGTGGCGCAACCGCAAGGCGCAGCGCAGCGGCGACGAACCCTATGAGCCGATCTATGACATGGAAGACGCGGAGGGGCTCATCTCCCAGCTGATCCCCCACCCTTACAACGAGCGCTTCACGCTGGTCGACGGCGTTGAGGTCCGCTTTACCGACGCGGGCCATCTGCTCGGCTCGGCCAGCATCGAGCTGTGGCTTACCGAGGACGGCGTGCAGAAGAAGCTTGTTTTCTCCGGCGACCTGGGCAACGTCAACCAGCCGCTACTCAACGATCCTTCGTGCATTGATGAAGCCGACTATGTGGTGATCGAATCCACCTATGGCGACCGCGTGCACGAGGCGCCGCCGGATTACGCCGCGGCGCTGTCCGCCGTTTTGCAACGCACCTTTGACCGCGGCGGCAACGTCGTGATCCCGTCGTTTGCCGTGGGCCGCACGCAGGAACTGCTGTACTTTCTGCGGCATATCAAAAACGAGGGGCTTGTGCGCGGGCACGACGGGTTCGTCGTTTATGTCGACAGCCCGCTTGCCATTAACGCAACGCGCGTATTCGTCAACAATGGCGACGCCTGTTACGACAGCGAGGCGCACGCGCTGCTCGAGCAGGGGATCAACCCCATCGCCTGCGACAATCTGATTACCACCCAGACCGCAGACGAAAGCAAGACCATCAACTTTGACACGCGCAGAAAGGTGATTATCTCCGCCAGCGGCATGTGCGAGGCGGGCCGCATTAAGCATCATCTCAAGCACAACCTCTGGGATGCGAACAGCACCATCGTATTCGTGGGGTACCAGGCCGAGGGTACGACGGGCCGCGCGCTGCTCAACGGCGCGGATAAAATCAAGCTCTTTGGCGAGCAGGTGCGCGTGGGCGCGGAGATTACACAGCTGCCCGGCATCAGCGGGCATGCGGACATCAACGGCCTGACCTACTGGATTGCGCACTATGCGCCCAAGCCGCAAATGGTGTTTGTCAATCACGGCGATGCGGAGGTTTGCGAGGCGTTCAGCGCGCACCTGCGCAACGATTGCGGGCTTGCCGTCACCGCCCCCTACAGCGGTGCAATCTATGATCTTGCGCACAACGCCTATGCCTATGAAGCCGTACCCGTACCGATGGAGGAGCGCCGCGCAAAAGAACCGGCGGCCGGCGAACCGAAGAGCGTCCGACAAGAGACCGGCGGCGCACGGCCCAAAAAGCCCGATCCCGCTTCGCCATACGCCAAGCTGCTGCTCTCGCTCGAACGGCTTAGCAGGCTGATTCAAAAAGGCGAGGGCCGCTCCAACAGCGAGCTCAAGGCCGTCACGCGGCAGCTCAACGATATCGCCGCCGAGTGGGAACGCGACTGAACGGTTCCCCCTTCCCACTGTTCCGGCCAAACTCACAGTTGCGGAACCTGCTCCGTCAATCCCGCCTTGAAAGTATGCTCAAAACCGGGTGATATTGCCCAAAACGGCGGCATGCGGACCGTTGCGCCCGAAGCGGTCACGGTTTCCATGCACGCCGTTTTATGCAAAAGCGCCCCGCTTTCCGGCGCAATTCCGCCATGTGTATATCTTGACGATATATTCGTTATTTTGATATAGTGTATAAGTTAAATTGGGATATGGGGAGTTGCTATGGATTTATTTGAAAAGCTCGTGCCAAACGAGCTGGCGGCAAAGGCAAAGGAGTTGGGCATTTATCCGTACTTTCATGCGCTGGAATCCCGTCAGGATATCGAGGTCGTCATGGAGGGCAGGCGGCGCATCATGCTTGGCTCCAACAACTATCTCGGACTGACAGCGCACCCCACGGTCGTCGAGGCCGGCGTGAAAGCCATCGAGCAATACGGAACTGGCTGCTCCGGCTCCCGTTTTCTCAACGGCACGCTGGACATGCACATCGAACTGGAAACCGAGCTGGCCGAATTTTTACACAAGGAATCTGTCGTCACCTTTTCAACGGGCTTCCAGAGCAACCTCGGCATCATCAGCGCGCTGGTCGGGCGCAACGATTACGTAATCTGTGATAAGGAAAACCATGCCAGCATCTACGACGGCTGCAAGCTCAGCTACGGTAAGATGCTGCGTTACCGGCATAACGATATGGACGACCTCAAACGTTGTCTGGAGCAGGCGCCGGAATCGGCCGGCATCCTGATTGTCACCGACGGCGTGTTCAGCATGGGAGGCGATATTGCCAATTTGCCTGAAATTATCCGGCTTGCGCGGCGTTATCATGCGCGCGTAATGGTGGACGACGCGCACGGCCTCGGCGTGCTGGGCGACGGCGGCCGCGGTACGGCCAGCCATTTCGGCCTCGAACACGAAGTGGATCTGTACATGGGCACGTTTTCAAAGTCCCTGGCAAGCCTCGGCGGCTACATGGCCGCAAGCGCGCGCATTGCCGACTTTGTGCGCCACGCATCGCGCCCGTTCATCTTCTCCGCCTCGTTGACCCCTGCCAACTGCGCCTGCGCGCTGGCTTCGCTGCGCATCCTCAGGGCCGAACCCGAGCGTGTAAAGCGTCTGTATGAAATCACAAAATACGTGCAGGCCGGCCTGACGGCGCGCGGCATTCCGCACCGGGGAACAGACGTCCCCATCGTTCCGATCTTTACCTACGAACCGTTCCGCACGCTGGATATCGCGCGCCAGATGTATGACGCGGGCGTATACGTCAACCCCGCTCTGCCGCCCGCCACGCCCATGACAGAATGCCTGCTCAGGACAAGCTATATGGCGACGCATACCGACGTAATTCTTGACGAAGCAATGGATATCATGCAGCACGTGCTTGCGGAGAACGCCTGATTATGAAAAAAGTAGCAGTTTTAACCGGCGGCAGCAGCGGAATCGGAAGCGCCACAGCACAGATGCTCTCGGAGGCCGGATATCAGGTTTATGAATTCAGCCGCAGGGGAAGCTCGCGCGGCAAAATTGTCCATATTACCGCAGACGTAACCGACAGGATCTCCGTTTTCCGCGCCGTCGAGCAGGTGCTTGCCGATGAAGGGCGCATCGACCTGCTGGTCAACAACGCGGGCTTTGGCATCTCCGGCGCGGTGGAATGCACCGAGCCGGCCGATGCGCGCGCGCAGCTTGAGGTCAACTTCTTTGGCGCGCTCAACTGCATCCAGGCGGTTCTGCCGGCCATGCGCGTGCAAAAAAGCGGTTGCATCATCAACGTCAGCTCTGTCGCCGCGTCGATTGCCATTCCGTTTCAGGCCTTTTACTCCGCAACCAAAGCGGCCGTCAATTCCCTCACGCTGTCGCTGCGCAATGAGGTAAGACCGTTTGGCATAAGGGCCTGCGCCGTGCAGCCCGGCGATGTAAAGACCGGTTTCACCGCGGCGCGGAAAAAGAGCGCGTCCGGCGCGGAAATTTATGGTAACGCGCTTGCGCATGCGGTCGAGGTCATGGAGCACGATGAGCAAAACGGCATGCCGCCCGAGGCCGTGGCAAGGGCTATCTGCCGCGCGGCGGGCAGCAAAAAACCCAAGGCTTTGTATACCGTAGGCGCGCAGTACAGGCTTTTTGCGTTCATTGCCAAGGTTTTTCCGGCCACGCTGGTCAATTATCTGGTAGGAAAAATCTATCAGTGACGTTTCTCCTTTGCCGGCCGTTCACAAACGCTCAATATCGAAATCCGCAGAGGCCTTCACGATTCGAAGTTCCGTTTTAGCGCCGGACGGCGAATCGCTGAATGGAATTTTAAGTCGATCATCGTACAGGCTGCCGGCTGTGCCAGAGGCTCGACCGTCCGCTTTGGGATCCCGACGCCTTCAACGCCGCCAATCAAATCTTTCAACCCAAATACGGGGGCATACGGCCTTGTCGCCATCTGTGCCAGGGCTTTTTGTTTCTCCAAATCAGCGCGATCCGCTTTGGGACAGGACAGTCTGTCCTTTATCGTTCCGGTTCCCTGCCGAATCACATTCAGAAGATTCCCGACGCTGCCGTTTATGCCGGGCTGTTGTGCTTTGAGAGAGGGACGGCGCCGGCTTACAACGGTCGGTTCATCGACCGGGATACCCTTCCCTTTTCCGGTTTCTTTCACGACTGAAAAATGACCTGTTCTGAATCTCTCCCAATCCGGCGCTTTCGCTTCATAATCTGCAAACACGCGGGCTTTTGCCGCCCCCATGCGTGCCGACAGCCTTTTTAAGCAGTCTCGGCAGCAGAACCGCCCGGCTCATTCAGCCGGCTTTGCAGCCGCTTTCCCCGGTTCCCCGGGCTCGTTCATGCTGCCTGCCATTTCGCCTCCAACCTTCTCAGGCGCCAATGGCCGAAAGGCTAAAATCGCATCCCGCTCGGTGCAGGCTCGCCGCCGCCAAAATCATTGGATGAACAGTGGGATTGAAATTTGCGATATGGTTATTAAAAAAATCTCGAATGGTATGCTTTACAAATATATAAGTATGATGTATATTAATTAATATAATACCAATTGCAATTCTGTGTGAAAGGTGGAGACGGAGCGGATATGGGCATAGGAAAGTCCGTGATACGGCAGGACGCCATTGAAAAAGCAATGGGCGCCGCAAAATATACGGAAGATATTCTGCCCCGGGGCGCGCTGATGGCGGCTACGCTGCACGGCGCCATAGCAAACGGCAAAGTAAAGGCAATCGATGTTTCGCGTGCCAATCAACTGCCGGGGGTCGTTTATGTCGCCACCTGCTTTGATGTGCCGGATCGGCTTTACACAACGCCAGGGCATCCTTATTCGCTCGACCCAGCCCACCGTGACATTGCAGACAAGCGCATGCTGACCAGGGATGTGCGCTATTACGGCGATGATGTGGCGGTTGTTGTGGCGGAAGACGGACTGACGGCCAGGAAGGCCCTGTCGCTGATCACGGTTGAATACGAAGAAGGCCCGCCGCTGCTGAACGCGGAGGCGGCCAGGGCATCCGGCCCGCTCCATCCGGAATGCTTCGACACGAATGTTTTTGCAGGCCTTGATTATGCGGTAAAGGACGGACGGATTGCCGGTATTGGCTTTCCCGGCATAAAGCGGTATGCCGAGGAGATTCAGTCAGTCGCAACTCCAACGGACCTGGCCCTGGGCGTTACCTATCGCGTGCCGCAGGTTCATGCCTGCCATATCGAAAACATCACCTGCTTTGCCTATATGGAGGGCAAACGCATCATGGTGGTCACAGCCACGCAGGTGCCGCACATCATGCGGCGCATCGTGTCGGAGGCCATTTCATATCCGCTTGGGGATATTCGTGTCATCAAACCCTATGTGGGCGGCGCTTTCGGAAACAAGCAGGATGTATACTACGAGCCGCTCGCGGCCTGGCTGACGCAAAAGCTCGGCGGCCGTTGCGTGGCGTTCCTATTGTCCCGGGAGGAAACGTTTGTCAACAGCCGGACCCGCCATGGGATGCAGATGGACCTGAGCGCCGTCTATGGCGACAACCGCTTTAAGCTGAGAAGGGCGAACCTGATCTGTGACCAGGGCGCCCATGCCGCCCACGGCCATGCGGTCGCCGCAAATGCAATTATAAATTTTGATTATCTGTATGAAAGCGACCGCTGTATCGGCGAGTCCTGCTCCGTCTATATGAATAAACCCAGCGGCGGCGCTCTGCGCGGCTACGGCATTCCGCAGATCAACTTTGCCATGGAAGCGTTTATGGATGAGTTGGCGGCAAAGCTTGGCCGCGACCCGCTGGAACTAAGGCGCGCGCATATGACAAAGCCGGGCTTTGTGGACCCCTTCAACGGGATCGCGGCATTGAGCAACGGCCTGGAGGCCTGTGTCGTCCGCGGCATGGAATTGACGGATTATGAAAACACCCGCGCGCGCTACGGGCAGGCAAACGCAGCGTCGAAGAACATCCGCCGGGGTATCGGCATGGCCATATACATCTATACCACCAGCCTTGGCAGGATTGCACTGGAAACCTCATCCGCACGTATCGTGCTGAACCAAAACGGCAGCGTTCAGCTTCAGGTGGGAGCCACCGAACTTGGACAGGGCTCAGACACCGCTTTTGCGCAGATGGCCTCCGAAGTGCTCAAAATTCCGGAAGATAAGATACATGTGGTATCCAACCAGGATACGGATGTGTGCCCTTATGACCCCGGCGCCTTTGCGTCCAGGCAGACGTTTGTTGCCGGCAGCGCGGTCAAGCAGACGGCAGAGCAGCTCAAAACGCGGGTTCTGGAGGTTGCGGCGCGGCTCGCCGGCCTGCCTGCGGACACGATGGACCTGTCCGAGACGGGTGTGGTTGCAAAGGGCGACGGCAAAGCGCTCTATACGCTGGAAGAGATCGCGCTTCATTCCCTGTACGATATAAAGAACAGCCGGCATCTCACGGCCGAATCCACCTGCTGTATGAAGGAGAACGCATTTTCCTTTGGCGCGTGCTTTGCCGACGTATCAGTGGATGTGCCGGTGGGCAAAGCAACGGTCAACAAGCTTGCCATTGTGCTTGACAGCGGAAGAATTATCAACCCGGCATTGGCAAAGGCACAGGTTCATGGCGGCGTATCCATGGGGCTTGGATACGCGCTGATGGAGCAGATGCTGTTTGATCCGAAGACCGGAAAGATGCGCAACGACAATCTGCTGGATTACAAGATTCCGACGGCCATGGATATGCCGGAGATCGTCGTGGATTTTGTGGAGACAGAGGAGCCTGAGGCGCCGTTCGGAAACAAATCTCTGGGCGAGCCGCCGGTGATTCCAACGGCTCCCGCCATCCGCAACGCGATTCTGCATGCAACAGGCGTCGCCATGCGCGAGCTGCCAATGACCCCCCAGCGCTTGGTGGAAGCATTTACAAAAGCCGGGCTTGTTGAGGAGGGCTGAGCAATGTTTGATCTTGTCGGCACATATAGAGCGTCCAGCCTTCAGGATGCATTGGCCCTGCTTTCTGTATCGCCGGAAACCATCCCGGTTGCGGGAGGCACGGATGTGATGATCAAGCTGCGCAACGGCGCGCTCGCCGGAAGCAGCCTGGTCGGCATCGGACATATCAAAGAGCTAAGGGGAATTCATCTCGATGACAGCGCCCTCGTTATTGGCGCGGGGGAACGGTTCAGCGATATTTCGGCCTCACCGCTGGTGCTTGAAAAAGCCCCTGCCCTTGCCTGGGCGGCTTCTCAGGTGGGCGGGCATGAAATCCGCAACGTTGCCACCATCGGCGGCAACATCTGCAACGGCGCTGTCAGCGCGGACAGCGCGGCGCCCCTTCTGGTTTACGAAGCTTCGCTGGTGCTGGCCTCAGCGGAAGGAACGCGGCAAGTACCGGTCGCCTCGTTTTACCAGGGCCCCGGAAAAACGGTGCGAAAAGGCAATGAGCTTGCGCTGCGCTTTGAGATTCCCCGGGAAAACACGATGGATACCGGTTCCAGCTATATCAAGTTCGGCCAGCGGAACGCCATGGAGATCGCAACCCTTGGATGTGCGGCCCTGGTGCGTTTGACAAAGGACAAGCGAGCCATCGACATGCTGCATCTTGCCTTTACGGTTGCGGGGCCGGTGCCCGTCCGGTGCCGGGAGACGGAGCGGAGGGCAAAGGGGTTGCCGGTCAAAGAAGAGACGCTGAAAACAATTTCCAGCCTGGCGCCTGAGGAGCTGACGCCGCGTGACAGCTGGCGTGCTTCAAAGGCGTTTCGGCTGCAGCTGGCAAGGGAACTGGCAGGCAGGGCGACAGAGGGCGCGATCATTGCGGCAGGAGGAACGCTTTATGCTTAAATGTATCAAACTGACGGTGAACGGCCGGGAAAGAGAGCTGGCCGTAGATGAACGGGAGTCCTTAACGGATATGCTGCGAAACCGTCTGGGGCTTACAAGCGTAAAGAAGGGCTGTGAGGCCGGCGAATGCGGCGCATGCACAGTGCTCATGGACGGACGGGCGGTTAACAGCTGTATTCAGCTTGCGGTTTGGGCGGACGGGCACGAGATCCGCACCGTGGAAAGCCTGGGTCAATGCGGTAAACTGCATCCGCTCCAGCAGGCATTTGTAGAGCAGGCGGCAATTCAGTGCGGCTTTTGTACGCCGGGCGTGATTATGGCCGGGATGGAGTTGGTGGAATCCGGAAAGCGCTATACCCGGGAAGAGGTCAAAAAGCACATCGAAGGGCATCTGTGCCGGTGCACCGGCTATGAGAACATCATCGCGGCTATCCTGTCGGTGGTTGGGAAGGAAAACGGGTAATGGAGGAGCAGACGTATGGAAAATAAGCCTGGCCCGGCTGCTTTGCGCACAAAGCTTTTGTACGAAATGAAGGAAGGCATCTATCGGAATGAAAAGCGTCTGCCGCCCGAGGCAATGCTGGCCGAAACCCTCGGCGTCAGCCGGACGTTAATTCGCGATGTGCTGGGAACCCTGGAACGCGAAGGCTATATCAGTCGCCGTCAGGGTATTGGAACCATTATCAACCGGCACGTTTTCGACGTTCCGCTGAGAATGGATTTTGAGATCGAATTTGCCGACCGCGTTCGGGCCATGGGATACGAGCCGGAAACCATTCTGACAGATGTCTCAACGGTACTTTCCGATAAACGCATGGCCGAAAAATTAGGGGTTGCCCTCAGCTCGCCGGTGTTCCGGGTATGCAAGCTTGTAAAGGCAAGCGGGAGAAGCGCCATCTACTGCATGGATCACATCTCGTTTCAGACAATCTGCGATTACGGCTATCAGCGGCAGGAGCTGGAGGCGCCGATCTTTGAGTTTCTCCGCCGGTACTGTAACACGGATGTCCATCTTGATCTGACGGAGGTCAACGCGGTGGTTGCAGATGAAGCCCTGGCGTCAATTATGGAGATACCGGTAGGCGCGCCGCTATTGAACATGGACGAGCTGTTTTATAACATCGAAGGGCAGCCGATCATGTGGTCTTTAGAATACTATACGCCCAATGTGATGAAATACACGGTTTTGCGCAAGCGTCCGTCCCAGTTTGACCTTTGAGTATGAATAAGTTCGAAAGAAAGGCTGCAGGTTTGCTATGAAGACACTGATTCGGGGTGCAAAAGCCATTGTCACCTGTGATGCGCACGACGCCGTGCTGCGGGATGCGGATATCCTCATCAACGGCAATGTGATTGAAGCCGTCGGCAAAAATCTTTCCGCAGACGGAGCAAGGGTCATTGACGGCCGGGATAAGTTTGTTTATCCGGGCCTGGTAAACACGCATCATCATTTTTTTCAGACCTTTGTCCGCAATTTAAAAACCGTGGATTATCCCAACCTGGAAGTGGTGGACTGGCTGCGGGAAATCTATGTCATATTTCAAAAAATCAATGCGGACGTCGTATACTATTCCTCCATCACCGCCATGGGCGATCTGATTAAGCACGGCTGCACCACTGCATTTGATCATCATTATTGCTTTACGCATGCGTCTGGCCCGGCGACCATTGATCAGCAGATGGAAGCGGCGGAGCTGATGGGCATCCGTTTTGTCGCCGGCCGCGGCGCCAATACACTGCCCGAGCGCGAGGGCAGCACCATTCCGGAGGAAATGCTGGAAACCACCGATGGGTTCCTGCAGGACTGCGAACGCATCATCGGGCGTTATCATGATGCGTCTCCCTTTTCCATGCGGCAGGTTGTGGTAGCCCCCTGCCAGCCCGTGAACTGCTATAAGGAAACCTTTATTGAAGCCCTCGCCTTTGCTCGCTCAAAGGGCGTCCGGCTGCACACCCATATGGGCGAGGGGGAAAATGCAGCCATGCAGGCCCGGTGGGGCAGGCGCACGCTGGATTGGCTCGAAAACATCGGTTTTGTGGGGGATGATATCTGGGTTGCGCATGCCTGGGAGATTCCGCCGGAAGAATACCGCCGCATGGGGCGTTATGGCATGGGCGTTTCACACTGCCCCGGGCCTGCTATTCTGGGCGGCTTCATGCCGCTGAATATCCCGGACATGCAGGCAAACGGCGTGGTGGTGAGCCTTGGCTGCGACGGATCGGCAACCAACGACTCCTCCAACCCGCTGGATTCGTTGAGAATGGCATATCTTATGCAGGCGTCGCAGAGCAAAGCGCGCGGCGGAAGTATGCTGCCCTACGATATCCTGAAAATTGCAACCGCGGGCGGAGCAAAGACGCTTGGGCGGGCGGAAATCGGCTCCCTTGAAGTCGGCAAGGCCGCGGACTTGTTTCTGGTGGATACGAGCGTGTTTGAATTCACCGGCACGCTGCATGATCCAAAAAATGTTCTGGCCCGTACCGGCATCACCGGGCCCGTGTGGCTCACCATGATCAACGGTCAGGTGGTGTATGAAAACGGCGCGCTGACCCGGGTGGATGAGAAAAAACTTGCCCGCGAAGCAGAAGCCGTATGCGAGCGTGTACTGAGAAACACCTGCCGGGCGTTTCAGAATCTTTAAGCCTGAAAGAGGAGGAATGATGGCAACACCGATTTTGAAAATGCGGGGCATTACAAAGCGCTTTCCCGGTGTGCTTGCAAACGATAAGGTGGACCTGACCCTGTATCCCGGCGAAATCCATGCGTTGCTGGGGGAGAATGGCGCGGGTAAAAGTACTTTGATGAACGTGCTCACCGGCATATACTATCCAAACGAGGGCAAGATTTACTATAAGGGCGAGCTTGTGAAGGTCCACAGCACCAAAGCGGCGGCAGAGCTTGGCATTGGCATGGTACACCAGCACTTTAAGCTCATCGACACGCTCAGCGTAGCGGAGAATGTCTTCCTCGTATCCAAGCGCTGCCGTTTCCTGCTGAAAAAGGAAAAGATCAACCGACAGGTGGAGCGCTGCGCAAAGGAGTACAACCTGAACCTGGATCCGTCCGCAAGGGTATGGCAGCTTTCCATCGGCGAGCAGCAGAGGGTGGAGATCGTCAAGCTGCTGTTTTGCAGGGCGGAGATCCTGATTCTGGATGAACCGACCGCCGTGCTGACGCCACAGGAATCAAAGGATTTGTTTACTGCTCTGAGACGCATGGCGGACAGCGGAAAAACGGTCATGTTCATCACCCACAAGATGAACGAGGTGATGCGCTATGCAGACCGCATCACCGTGTTGCGGGACGGCAGGTCCATTGCCAGCATGCTGCGGGCCGAGACCAGCGCGGAGGATCTTACAACCAGAATGGTTGGAAGGCCGCTTTCGCCTGCCGCGGGGAAAACTGAGAAGACCGGCGGCGGCAAGATCGCCCTTTCCCTCGAAAACGTCTGCGCCAAAGGCGATAAGGGCGTCAATGCTCTGACAAACGTAACGCTGCACATCAACAGCGGAGAGATTTTAGGCGTTGCGGGCGTTGCCGGCAACGGTCAAAGAGAGTTGGCAGAGGTGATTACAGGCCTTCGTCCGGCGACGTCCGGGGTCATCCGAATGGGCGCGGGGGAGATCACAAACCGTACGCCGAAACAAATACTGCGCACAGGTGTGGCAAGCATCCCGGAGGACCGCATCGGCACGGGTCTTGTTTCCTCCATGAATCTGTATGAAAACGCGATATTGCGCGATTACGATCAACCGCCCTGCAGTCAGATGGGGCTGCTCAATTATACGGCGATCAAGCGGCGCGCGGAGACGTTCGCAGCAAAGCACCGGATCAAAAATGCCGGCCTGACAAAGCCGGTTGGCCTGATGTCCGGCGGAAATCTGCAAAAGCTGCTTATCGCCCGGGAGATTAATGGCGAACCCGGCGTCATCATTGCGGCGTATCCGGTCCATGGGCTGGATATCGGGGCAACGGCGGCCATTCACGATATTTTGATTGCCCAGCGAAACCGGGGCGCCGCCATCCTGTTGATCTCTGAGGATCTGGATGAATTATTCGAGCTTTCGGATCGTATTACGGCGCTCAATGAAGGCAGGATAATGGGCGTTTATGATGTTGCAGAGGCGGATTATGAAAAAATCGGTCGGATGATGCTGGGCACGGCCAGATCGGAGGTTACGGTATGATGGGACGAATCGCCATCCGGTTTGAAAAGCGGGAGCGGCTTGCGCCCTGGATGCGGGCGGCTGTGCCGGTGATTTGCGTACTGCTGGCTCTTATATGCTGTGCGGCAATCATCGCCATTCAGGGCTTTGATCCCGTCAAGGTATATATCAGACTGTTGCAAGGCGGATTCGGCTCCGGTTCCAGGATCTCGGAAAGCGTACTGCAGGGAATCCCCCTCATGCTTTGCGGCCTTGGCGTTGCGATGGCGCTTAAGATGTCCGTCAATAACATCGGCGCCGAGGGACAGTTTGCCATCGGAGCGTTTTGTGCAACCGGTATCGTTCTGTTTTGCCCGGGCATACCCAGCCGGCTTGTGCTGCCCTTGGGTATGCTTGCCGGCTTTGCCGGAGGCGCTGTCTGGGCAATGCTCGCCGTTGCGCCGCGGGCGTTTCTTGGAGTGAACGAAACCATTGTAACGCTGATGTTCAACTACGTGGCCCTGTATTTTGTAGATTACTGGTGCTATGGACCCTGGCGGGACTCCGCCGGATCCAATATGCCTTACACGGCTGTGTTTCCAGAGCATGCAAAGCTTTCCACGCTGTTTGGCACCCGGGTTCATACCGGGCTGATCATGGCGATGACAGCCGCGGTGCTCATCTATCTGTTTTATCAGAAGACTGCCAGAGGCTATCAGATGCGGGTTATCGGCGCGAATGCGCGTGCGGCCCGGTATGCCGGCATGAACATTATCTCAAACATTTTGCTGGTTATGCTCATGTCCGGCGGGCTGGCCGGGCTGGCAGGCTCAACTTATGTGACGGGCGTGGTATATCGCCTGCAGCCGAACCTGCCAAACGGCGCGGGTTACACCGCCATCATCATTGCGTACCTGGCAAAGTTCAATCCCTTCATCGTGCTGCTCATCGCAGTATTGTTCGGAGGGCTGACCCAGGGCGGATACAGCATGCAGATTATCGGCGTATCCCCGCGCGTGGTTACAATGATGCAGGGCGCAATCCTCTTTTTTGTGCTGGGCGGCGAAATATTTCTGCGCAACCGCCTGGTGATCAAACGAACAGGGACGGAGGTATCCGGCGAAGCGCCGGAGCAAGCTTGACAGATGGACGTTTTGATTTCGATACTGAGCGCAGCCATTACTTCCTCCGGCGCGGTTATGTACGCCGCCATCGGCGAGATCATCTCCGAGCGCAGCGGCGTGATCAATCTCGGCCTTGAGGGTGTTATGCTTATGGGCGCTGTTGCCGGATATGTAACGGTGGTCAAAACCGG
This sequence comes from uncultured Oscillospiraceae bacterium, assembly GCA_964447605.1. Classification (GTDB taxonomy): domain Bacteria; phylum Bacillota; class Clostridia; order Christensenellales; family CAG-138; genus CAYUTA01. The sequence continues at coordinate 43,391 of CAYUTA010000002.1, forward strand.
CTCACTGGCCCTTGGCGTGCTGGCAGCGGTCGGCGCCGGCGCGCTGCTCGGACTGTTTTATGCAATCGTTTCCATTACGCTTCAGGCAAACCAAATCGTATCCGGCCTTGCCATGGTAATATTGGGAACCGGCATGTCCGGGTTTATCGGCAAGGATTATGCGGGCATTGTTTCAGGCGTTTCCTTTTCGAAGGCCCCCATTCCGCTGCTTTCCAGGATTCCCGTAATCGGGAGCGTGCTGTTCAATCAGAACATCTTGATTTACGCGCTGTACCTGCTTGTGCCGCTGATGATGGTTTATATCTATAAGACGCGGCCGGGACTGCGGCTGCGTGCGCTTGGAGAAAATCCTTCGGTGCTGGACGCGGCCGGCTACCAAATATATCTGGCCCGGTATGCATATGTCATCGCGGGCAGCGCAATCGTGGCGCTGGGCGGGGCATATGTAACGCTGTGCTATACCCCTTCCTGGTATGATCAAATCACGGCGGGCGCAGGATGGATTGCCGCGGCGCTTGTCATTTTTTCCGGCTGGAACCCGTTGTACGCGTTTCTCGGCGCCATGCTGTTTGGCGGCGTGTCTGCCGTAGGCCTCAGGCTGCAGTTGATGGGGGTCGAGATATCCAGCTTCTTCATCAGTATGCTGCCTTATCTTTGTACGGTGGTCGTTCTGATCCTTTCCACCGGCAGCTTCCGCGCAAAACGGTCTGCAGCGCCGGCAATGCTCGGGAAGTATTATGATCGTGAGTCCCGCTAGCGGCCGCTGTTCTTTGGCGCGGCAACGATTGGTGCAGGGAATTTTCCCTTTGTCAAAAATAAATAAAGGAGAGTAAGTATGAAAAAGTTGATTGCAGTCCTGATGATGCTCGTTATGGCCCTTGGCTTAATTGCCTGCAAGACCGAAGCCAGTCCCCAGGGCAATGCAGCAGGGCAGATTAGCGACGCAGTGGATTACAGCAAGGTAAAGATTGGCGTCATCTCCAACACCACCGCTCAGGACGGCGGATGGGGCACTGCATTATATGATTCGCTTAAGAAAGCGCAGGAACAGACCGGTATGACAGATGAACAGATCATCTGGGTGGAGAGCATCTATGACGGTACGGCCGATGTGGACAATATGATCGATCAGATGGTCGGCGAAGGCTGCAATGTGATTATGGCGCATTCGGCCGGCTATGTCGATCAATTGAAGACGGCTGCCGAGAAGTATCCGGATGTCTATTTTTGTGGCTATGAGTGTCCGGTGGAAGGCCTGGACAACTATGCCATGTATTCCATCAGCGATCAGGCCGCATCCTTCCTATGCGGTTATATCGCAGCCCGTATGTCGGAAAGCGACGAGATCGGCTATATCGGCAACATGCCTACCTCGGACCTGATCTGCTGTCTGGATGCGTTTGCAGTTGGCGCAAAGTACGCCAATGAAAACGCAAAGGTTAAGATCATCTGGATCAACAGCTGGTATGACCCGGCTACTGAAAAGGAGGCCGCTAATTCCCTGCTAGAATCCGGACATAATGTGATCGGTTACATGGGCTCCACCGCCTCGGTGGCCCAGGCCTGCGGCGAGCATCAGGGCTTTACCACCGGTATGTACATCGACATGCACGATTATGCCCCGGGCGCGGTGCTGACCTCCCATATTTTCGACTGGACGCTCATGATCAAACAACTGTTTGATATGGTTGCGACCGACAGCTGGTCCGGCGCTCCTATAATTTACGGCTTTGAAGACGGTGCGGCCCGAATTGCCGACTTGAACACTGAAATCGTTCCGGAAGACATCGCAAAGGACTTTGAAGAGGTCAAAGGGAAGCTCATGAGCGGCGAATTGACGGTGTTCTCCGGCCCCCTGTACGACAACGAGGGAACTCTGATTGTCGAAGAGGGCAAGGAACTGAGCGGCAACGATCTCATTTACATCCATTTCCTGGCGGACAACGTCATTGGCGCAATTCCGTAAGCTTTGGGGAAAGCCATGTGCAAAGGCGCCGCCCGGACATGGATCACAGGATTCATGCAAGGGCGGCTTCTTTATGACAAGGGCTGTTGTATGGGCTTTCCATCCAAGCGGTAAGCGGACGAAGCGAGAACCCAAAACGGAGCATCCGGTTCTTCCCGCGTCGATCGAACCCGTGCGCGGCTTCACGGAGCAGCCTGCAAAACTGCGCATGCCCCAATGGATTTCGCCCATTGAGGCATGCATGATTGCGTCGCAAACTCTTTGTCTTACATTTTGCCTTACATCGCTTCGAACTCGCAGTTGACCTCCACGTTGCCGCCGTTTTCATCCACAAATGTTTTAACGATGCGGTATGTGCCGCGCGTCAGCGGTTCATAGTGGTTGGCAAAATCAAACGTCTGCTCCTGTGTTTCGCCTGCGGCAATGACCAGCAGCGCCAGCGAGACGGCCTCGTTGGTCAGCGGTACAACTTCCCAGGAACCATCGTCATTTTTGCGCTCAAGCTTTTGCACATAGTCATACGAGTAGGTTTTGTCCGAGCCGTTGATGATGATCAGCTGGACGGCCTCCGTCTCGGTCGTGACGGTCTTTTGCTTGATATAGAGCTCAATTTTGCTGTCTACGGGCACAGCCGCGTCTTCTGCCGCATCCCCCGGCAAACCCGCGGGCGTGCTCGTGGCCTCGGCCGGCTCCGCCGTAGCGGCGGGCTGCTTGGCGGGCGCTGTGCAGCCGAACAGAACGCCGGCAAGCATCATCAAGGACATCGTCAAAATCACTATTTTTTTCATTGGTCTCTCTCCTTTTCGGTTTTCGTATGTTACACTTGGTATACCCCAAAAGGGTTGCAAAATATTAATAAATATATTTTTTGGATTATCCCGCATTTCCATTCGCCGGGAAGCCCCTTCTCAGTTTTTCATTCAGTTTGCCGTAGATATGCGCCTGAAACCAGGGCTCCGTGGAAACAGCCACCGCCTCGTCAAGCGAAAACCACTTGACCCCGCTGTTCTCCTGCTCGCACACGGTCAGGGCCTCCGCCTCGTCGGCCTCCAGCAGATACGTTACATTCAGATGCAGGTGTGAGGAAACGTACCGCCCGCGTTTGATATGTCCGTCCACGGTTAAAATTTCCAGAGAAAAAATGTCCTCCGCCACAGGATGCACATACGTGATCCCGCTCTCCTCGCGTACCTCGCGCAGCGCCACCCCGAGCAGATCCTGCTCGCCATCTGCGTGTCCGCCCATCCATGACCACGATTGATAGATGTTGTGGTATACCATCAGCGCCTTTGTGCGGTCGGCGTTGACCACCCACGCGGACGCGGTCATGTGCGCGGTCGAATTTTCTCTTGCAAACCATTCCTGCCCGCCGGTCAGCAGCCCCAGCAACACCGCTTTGTCGGCGCTCTCCTGTTCGTTAAACGGCGGGTATGCCGCAATCTGTTCCAAAATACTCATGTTCTCACCCTCCCGCCCGCAAATTCAATCGCTCCGGCTGCGAGCACGGCCGTCGGGTCAATAAACGGCGCGTCGAACGCCTATCGCTCAAACGCGATAGGCAGTTCCGTGCAGCCAAGCACAAAGCTTTGCGCGCCGCATCCGCGCATATCGTTTAATATGGCCTGTATCTCATTTTTATCCGTTTGTTTTTTACCGGCTTTGATATCGTCGTAAATCATGGACATGATCGTGCGCTGCTCCGCTTTGTCCGGCTTAATGCACGCAATGCCGCATTCGGCAAGCAGCCGCTCATAGATGCCCGTTGCAATGGTTCCGTCGGTGGCAAGCAGGCCTATGCCGCTCAACCCGCAGCGCAAGATCCGCTCCGCAGTCAGCCGCAGCATATGCAGCACGGGCAGCGGCGAACGGCCGGTCAGTTCGTCATAATAATAGTGCGCCGTATTGCAGGGCATAACCAGAAAATCCGCCCCCGCCCGCGCCAGCGTGCGCGCGCTTTTGACCAGTTCCGGCATGGGTGAAGCGCCTCCCCGTAGTATCGCCTCCGTGCGATCCGGGATGGCGGTGTTGTTATCGATGAGAATATGCAGATGCTCACGGTCGCTTTTCGCGTCGGTCAGCAACACAATTTTTTGAACAGGTCCGCCGTTGCCAGGGGGCCCATGCCGCCGATCACGCCAATGGTCCTTTTCATTGAGGCGCCTCGATGCAGGCAGGTTCTGACGACAGGCAAACGGCATATCCGGCAAGGATAAAGAACCAGACGCTTGCAAATACAAGCTGGGGATAGACCAGCAAAAAGGTTTCCATACAGGCGTTGATCAGAATCGCCGCCAAAGGGATGGGCAGATAGCCGGCACGGAGCGGTGCGGTCGCGCCAAGGTGCGCCGTAGGCCCGTCCGTCCCTGCGGATGCGGGGACTTCTCCGGCAAAGTACAGCCGCACGCTGCGCACGCACAACAGCGCGAGAAACACAAGAAACAGCAGCAAGCAAAGCACGCCGCCGCTGACCAGCATCTGCATAAACGAATTATGCAGTTCCTGCGCATAGATGGGCGTATAGGAAGACACCACCGCGCCGACCCGAACCGGCGACGTTCCGATTGCAAACAGGCGCGGCGTATCGCGCATGGCCTGCAGCGCGCCGTTCCAAAGCGTGGTTCTTCCGGTGAACATACCAAAGTCCTCCAGAATGTTGCGCCCGGCGGCCGTTACAGCCGCATCGGAAAGCGCGTTTACGGGCGAAACAGACAGCAGCAAGCCGCAGACGGCCGCGTTGAGCAGATATGCCGCCGCAAGCGCGCCGCAGGCCGCCGCAAGCGCGGCAAACCAGCGCAACGGCGCTTTCCTGTGCGCAAACCGCAGGAAGACAAAGCGGAACGCGAAAAGCGCCAGGCCGACGGCCATCGCGATGGTTGCCGTACGCGACGCGGCAAGCGCAATGGCAAGATAGCAAACCAGCGCGCACGCGCCGTGCAGCCACCTGACGGTTGGACGCCAGTCCGTCAGAATCCGGTACAGGTTCAAAAGCAGCACAACCTCGCAGATCATGCCGGCCGAATTTGGATGCGTAAACAGCACGAGCCGCCCGTCCGCGCCCATCGCCACGTTTGCGGGGCTGATGCCGACGCCATATTCCGGCATAAACGCAGGCAGCACATACATGCCGCACGCGGCAAGAACCACGCCAACCAGCGCGACAGCGCCGACCACGGCGGAGGAACCGTCAATCAGCCAATCGAGCACGCGCGTGCGCTTTTCCTTCGGCAGCGCAGCGCAGAGCGCATAGCAGACAAAAATCAGCGCAATCAGTGTAAACAGGTCGTTTTGGTTTTCCACAAACGCACCGTAGAACCTTTCATTCAGCGCCGAGGAAACAAACAGCACGGCGAGCAGCCCGAGCAGCAGCCTGAATTCCGGATGCCGGGGCAGCGCGGTATGAAACAGAATCAGGCCGGCGGCCGCGCAAGCCAGCGGACCGACAGCCATTGTAAACAGCAGTGTTCCAAAGTTGTTGGCATATAATCGAAACAGCGAAAGCGCCAGACAGCCGCTCGCCAGCAACGCCAACAGCATGGGCCATGAAATACGCCGTGCCGCGCATTGCAGCCTTTGCTTCATCCCCCATCCTCCTTCTTCCGTCGTCAATCGTACGCGCTCAGCCAATCAGGACAGGCGACACGGTCGGCGTCGGCGTAAGATAGCCCTCCGGCAGGGCGTTGCCGCCGGGCTTGTCCGTTACGTGCGGCGTCACGCCCTCTCTGAAATATTCCGCGCCCTGTTCCAGCAGGCTCGCCGCGTCACCGGCAATGCCGCTGTCGCTCAAAAACAGCATGATCTCGTCCCAGGCCTCCTTGCCCAAGCGGCGCAAAACGCTGATAAGCCGCTCCAGCTTCCCGCTGAGCAGCCCTTTGGTGTCCAGATAGCAGAGCACAGCCATAACCAGTATGATGATGACAACCACAATCCCGATCAATCGAAAAATCAATTTCAACTTCGCTCCCTCCAATTCACGCGACAACACGCGCCGCAAAATGGGGCGCAGTCGCCGTCAAAAACACCGTTTTCAACGGGAAGTGCCGCGTTTTTCCAGTTCCGATTCCCGACACGGACGGCAAAACGCACAAGGAACCGCCCGCAAGGGACAAAAAGCGGGCGGTTAAAATGCCGCCGGAGGCATATCATGGCCGCCATGCGAACATGATACCATATCCCGTTATGGGGGATGGTATCGTGCGTCATCGTTTTCGGTTGCCGCGGACACGGCGGGAAAACGGGCGGCTTGCAATCCGCCGGACGCGTATAATAGCCATATTACGGATATTATACCATGCAGATGATTTATACGCTGTTAATTATGTGTGAATTTGGCATTTTCAATCGATATCCGCAGACCTTCGCCCGCGGGTCGCGCGCCGCGGAGGCTCCCCGGAACCGGACACGTCCTTTTCCGGCGCTATATCATCGCCCCTACAGCAGTGTCTGCTGTTCGGAAAAGCTCATATCAAGCAGGCGCTTATTCACCCGCTGCTCAAACATCGTGCTCATGGGCGCGCGGTCGTGGATGATCTTGACGGCCTGCGCAAACATCGGCGCGGCGGAAATGATGCGCAGCTTGGACGAAAGGTGCGCGTCCGGACATTCGAGCGTATCCGTGCAGACGAGAAACTCAATAGGGCTCTCTTCGATTTTCAGCAGCCCCTTGGCAGCCAGCACGTTGTGCGACAGCGCGGCGTAGATATTTTTTGCGCCCTTGTCCTTCAGCCCATAGCTCACGTCCACCAGCGTGCCGCCCGAGATGGAAAAGTCGTCGATAACCAGGCAGTTTTTGCCCTTGACCTCGCCGATGATTTCAAGCACCTTTGCGTTCTCATCATGCCCGTAACGCATCTTGTCGCCGATGGCGACCGGGCACCCCAGCTCGGTGGCGTATTCGCGCGCGCGCTTGGCGCTTCCCGCGTCCGGCGAAACGACCACCAGCTCCTCGTTTACAATCCCCTGCCGCCGCACATATTCGCACAGCAGGGATTTTGCATACAGGTGATCCACGGGTTTTTTAAAAAAGCCCTGAACCTGCGGCGCGTGCAGGTCCATTGTAATGATGCGGTCCACACCCGCGGCCTCGATACAGTCGGCGCAGACCCGAGCGCGGATGGAAACGCGCGGCTCGTCCTTTTTGTCGCCCTTGGCATAGGAAAAATACGGGATAATTGCCGTGACGGAGTTGGCGCTGGCGCGGCGGAACGCGTCGATCCAGAACAGCAACTCGACAAACTCGTCGTTTGGCGCCCGACCGATGGGCTGAACCAGATATACATCCTTGTCCCGGATGGATTCATTAATGCGCACGAAGATATTGCCTTCGGAAAACCTGACTGTCTCGGCGTCGCCAAGCTGCGTTCCAAGATACGCGCACATTTTTTTTGCAAACGGTTTGCCGGTGCTGCCGGCAAATATCTTGACAATTCCCGCCCCGGTATACATAACATCCCTCTTTTTTCCAGTATTTTGTGTGCAAATGACGATGCGTATACATTATAACAGAACGCGCAGGTACAGGCAACCATCGAATGGCGAAAATGGTGCGCGTTTCCTTGCGTGCCGGGCCAGTCCGGCGGGCGCGTCGCGGAGTGGCCAGCCGCCCCGTACAAGCGTCCTATGATCGAATTTGTACCCAAAAACGGCACGCAGGTACGAATCTGCCTCAGCCTGTCAAAAGCCAAGGCAGGGTTCGGAGGGCCGCCTTCCGGAGGTTCGTTCCGGCGGAACGGATCGCCTGGTTTGGGCGGGTTCCCTGTGCTTCCTGCCGAACGGACAGGTCAATTGCATATTATTAATCGATACCGGTGGACCTGCGTCTGCCGGCATTGTTTCATCCATCATGTATGGATTCGGCAGCAACCGGAGACCTGTCTCCACCCGATACAGGCCTCTTTTTTCGATCGGCAAAAATCATACGCCTATAATCGAAAACGTGCCGGGCGCCGCATAAAGGCCGGTATTCTTCAAACCTGCTCCGCTATTTCGGCGTCCCGCTCAATCATCCCCCGGCACCAGATTGAGCAGATCCTCTTCGTTGGCCACGTTGGTGTATGCGCCCGGCACGTCTCCGACAATGATGCTTTCCGCCACCGGGGCCTCTGCGTCCACGCTGAGCGTATGCGATTCGCCGGGCAGAATTACGCGCACCGTGGCGGTAAGCTTGAGGTTGATGCGATGCAGCGTCTGGTTGATGCCCGCGCTGCGGAATTCGCTGTCGAAGGAGGATTTCACCGCTCCCGCCGGCGTAAAGCGCATGGTCACTTTCGGCCCCTTGCCCGCAAGCAGCGGAATGCCGGAAATCGTGCCGAGCGGGATGGAAAGCCCCTGTTCCCCCAGTTCCGCGATGCGCTCCTGCGCGGCGTTTGCGCAGTCGGCGGCCAGCAGGTTCAGCCGCGCGCTGTTGGCCTGCAAAAGATATACCTTGCTTTCGGTGGCGCGAATGGTAATCAATGAATCATAGCCATATCCGCCCGCGACCACATCGAGTATGGCGTCGTTCATCGCCTTTGCCGCCACGGACTGCACGCGTGCGCTCGCCAACCCCACGAGCACCGGCCGCAGATTGACGTTGATAAAGATAAAGCCGCCGATAAGCAGCGTCAATATCGCCAGAACGGCTATCCATAGCCTGGCGCGGCGCAACATGCATACCACCTCAAGCTATAGTATGCGGTTTTTTGCAATTTGGTTACCTCCCCCGGCGGTCCATAAAAAAATCATACGTTGCGGTAAGCTCCGGCGTATCGCGCCAGGTGCAGCCAAGCGTCACGCCGGGGCGGTTTAAGCCATGGCTGTCGCTGCCGCAGGTGACGAGCAGCCCGTTTTGTCCCGCCAGGCTGAGCAGCGTTTCCGCCTCGCCCTCCGTGGCCGAAGGATGGTATGCCTCCAAACCAACAATCCCGGCGGATTTGAGCATATCGAGCATTTTGTGCACATTCTGCCCGCCGTGGAACGGATGCGCCCAAACCGGCACGCCGCCCGCGCCAAGGATTGCGGAGACGACCTCCTCGGGGGTGAATCGCGGCACGGCGCAGTAACCCACGCGCCCGCGGCGAAGATATTGGTCGAATGCATCGCGCAGGTCTTTGGCATATCCGGCGTCAACGAGCGCAAGTGCGATGTGCAGCCGCGTCGTGCTGCCAATCGAACGCGTTAAGCAGGCGGTCGGGTCATATCCGGCCTTTCTGAGCCGTTCAAGAATGCTCTCGTTGCGCGCAATGCGCCGTTGCCGCGCCTTTTTCAGGAGTTCCACAAAGCGCGGGTTGGAGATATCGATATCCAAGCCGAGGATGTGGAGCTCGCCGGGCCATTCGGTATCCATCTCGACCGCGGGCAACACCGGGATGTTCTGTTTGATCCCCTCGGCAACGGCCTCCTCCACACCCATCGTGCAGTCATGATCCGTCAGCGCCATCAGGCGAAGCCCCGCCTCCGCCGCCTTTTGCACAACCGCGCATGGACGGTCGGTGCCGTCCGAGCAGCGGGAGTGCATATGCAAATCCATCTTCTTTTCGTTCATTCTTCGCTGTATTTCATCCTTCAATACCACTCAGGCGGAAGCGCGGCGTAATCCGGCACGCCCCCGCGCAGCCCGCCGAAAAAGCGTTGCGGCGTGTTGTCGTGTCAACCGCGCACGAAAGCCAAGCGGGGAAGCACCATAGAATCCGCCAAACGGCGGCCGCGTTTGTCTGTGCGTCGCGCGATGCGCGCCCCCTGTAATCCGCGGCGCAGACATACAGGGGGCAGCTGATAAACGGCCTCCCGAACCTGTCGGCAAAAGGCCCGGGAGGAAAAGCCGCAATCATGGGCATGGGCGACGGGCGCGGCGGCTTACCCACGCCTTTGCAGGGGCAGTCTGACCGTCCGCAGGCAAAAAACACGGTTTCTTGATACGCGAAACGGTGCGGCGCCTGCAAGATCCGCGTTACGGTACGCCTAAGTTAAAGGCATCGCTTGTTTACGATCCGCAGGGGCATGGCCCAATCCGCCACACCCCCGCCGTTGCTTTTTATTCTTCTTCCGGCTTTTCCGATTCCGCTTCGGGCGGTTCCTGCGGGGGTTGTGTTTCCGTTTCGCGGTCTTCCGCCGCAACCTGGGCGTGCGCCGCACGCTTGGGCTTATTCAGCTTGCCGACCACGCGCTTGGGATCGGCGCCGTGATAGACGGCTTCGAACTCTTCGCCCGTCACGCGCTCATAGTCCATGAGCATCTGCGCCACGCGGTCGAGCGCGTCCATATCGGATCGGATGGCCTCGGATGCGCGCGCATACTGCGCGTCCAATATCCTGCGCACCTCGTCGTCCACAGTGGCCGCGAGCGATTCGCTGTAATTGCGCTGATGCCCCCAATCCTTGGCGATGAATACCTCCTCCTGTCCGCCCAGAAACATCGGCCCTACGGATTCGCTCATGCCGTACTCGGTCACCATTTTATGCGCAATCTCGCTGCTCCTCTGCAGGTCGTTGTATGCGCCGGTGGATACGTCGTTAAACTTGAGCGCCTCCGCCACACGGCCGCCCAGCGCCATTGCAATCCGGTCGAGCAGCTGGTTCTTGGTCACATGCATCATATCCTCTTTGGGCAGCGACATGGTGTAGCCCGCCGCCATGCCGCGCGGTACGATGCTTACCTCATGCACCGGGTCGCAGCCCGGCAGCTTCTGCGCAACGATGGCGTGGCCCGCTTCATGATAAGCAGTGATGCGCTTGTCGGCCGGGGTAATGACGCGGCTGCGCTTTTCCGGCCCCATCTGTACGCGCGTGATGGCCTCTTCCAGTTCGGCCATCGTGATTTTTTCCCGGTTGGAGCGCGCGGCCAAAATTGCCGCCTCATTGAGCACGTTCTCCAGATCCGCGCCCGTAAAGCCCGGCGTACGCATGGCCAGCACAGACAACTCCACCTCCGGCGCAAGCGGTTTGTTGCGCGCGTGCACCTTAAGAATTTCCTCGCGGCCCTTTACGTCCGGGTAGCTGACCGTGATCTGGCGGTCAAAGCGTCCGGGGCGCAGCAGCGCCGGGTCCAGGATGTCCGGTCGGTTGGTCGCGGCAATTACGATGATGCCGCCGTTGGGTTCAAAGCCGTCCATTTCAACGAGCAGCTGGTTGAGCGTCTGCTCCCGCTCATCGTGGCCGCCGCCCATGCCCGCGCCGCGGTGCCTGCCAACCGCGTCGATTTCATCGATAAACACGACCGCCGGGGTGCTGCGCTTGGCGGTGGCGAACAGATCGCGCACCCGCGACGCGCCCACGCCGACGAACATTTCAACAAAGTCGGAACCGGATATGCTGAAAAACGGCACCTTTGCCTCGCCCGCAACAGCCTTTGCAAGCAGGGTTTTGCCGGTGCCCGGAGGGCCGACGAGCAAAACGCCCTTCGGGATGCGCGCGCCAATGGCGTTGAAACGCGCGGGATCACGCATAAAGTCCACGATCTCCTTGAGCTCATCCTTCTCCTCGTCCGCGCCTGCCACGTCCGCAAACGTGACGCTCATTTTGTCATGCAGCTGCAGCCGCGCCTGCGATTTGCCAAAGTTCATCATCTGCTTGCCGCCGCCCTGCTGGCGCATCAGGAAATAATAGAACACGCCGAACGCGCCAAAGATCAGCAGATACGGAAGGATGACGGCCCAGATCGATTCCTCCTCAATGTGCGATTCATAGGCAAACGAATAGTCCGCGCTGGAAACTTCGTCCACGGAGGAAAACTTTTCCGCATTGGCGGCATATACGATGGCGGCCATATCCTGCCGGAACGTCGTTTCCGACGGGATGACCGTGTAGAAGTCCGCGCGCTTGGGCAGATCCTTCATCTCATATTGACTGTCGCCGTAGAGACCATAGATCTCGCGGTAGGAGACCTGAATGGCCTTGATGGTCGTTTCATCGGCCGACGCATTGCCCGCCTCGGTACGGCGCGCCATCTGCAAAAAATCCGTATTGTAATCGAGTGTGTCCGGCCCCTTTTTGCCTGGGTTCATCCCCGACACCATCATGATGATCGCGCCGAGAAGCACCACCCAGACAAGCGCCGTTGTGATTTTTTTGTTCAACTATCTATCCTCCACACTTGGCCGCGCGCAAGCGCCGCGGTCACAATCCATATCTTACGGTCCGTCCTTTACAAAGGCGTCTCGCTCCCGCGCAGGACGGCCCCGGGAACATTCTATAAATTACGTTCATCCGCTTTGCACGCTTCAAGCCAGCACGTTCCGGCATGCCGCGCCTTCAGCCGGCAGACAAAGCCCGTTTTGCACAGATCAGCCCGCGCGTCTATTCGCAATAAACCGCAGGCTTGAGCACGCCTACATACGGCAGGTTGCGGTAAACGCCCGCAAAATCAAGCCCGTACCCCACCACAAATTTATTGGGGATGATGAATCCGCAGTAATCGGGCGTAATTTCACACTCCCTGCGCTCCGGCTTATCGAGCAGGCAGCAGATTTTCAGCGAGGCCGGGTTGCGGCTTTGCAACAGACGCGTCAGATGCGAAAGCGTCAAGCCGCTGTCCATGATATCCTCGGCAATGATCACGTGCTTGTCGGTAATGGATATATCCATATCCTTGGTGATACGCACAATGCCGCTGGTCTTTTGCGCGTTTCCATAGCTGCTGATGCCCATGAATTCATAGTGCACGGGAATGGTCATTTTCCGCGCCAGGTCGGAGAAAAACGTTACCGCGCCCTTGAGAATGCAGACGAGAATCACATCGTCGCCATAAGCGGCGTAGTCCTTTGAAATCTGCGCGCCCAGTTCGGATACGCGCGCGGCGATGGCCTCCTCCGTCAACAGAATTTCATCGATGTCGTCCCGCATGTTCTGCGCTCTCATTGCTCCGTTTCCTCCTCGTATATAATATGCAGTATCCGCCTGGTCTCAACCGTAATCGCGGCTTTTTGGCCGACCTCGTATCCGCCCACCCAGTATACCTCGCGCCCGGACGCCAGCAACGGCATATCCCGCAGATGGCGCGGGATTTTTTTATCGGTCAGATAGTCCGAAAGCTTCCGTTCACCGGGCGCGCCAAGCGGAAAAAAACGGTCTCCGTCACGCCTTGTGCGCACCAAGAGGTCCACCGGCAGCTTATCCGCGTCCAGATAGGCCTCCCTGCCGTCGGCCGGCCTGCGGAATGCTCCGGCCTCCCCGGCAATTAGCCGCCCGCCGCCCGGCAGCCGCGTTTGGCCCGGGATAACGAATGCAACCGCATATGCCTTTGGGCCTGGATAAACGCCCACATACAGGCACGCGCCGTCCACCCATGCGCCGCGTCCGCCGCGCAGTTCGATACAGGTGCCCGTTTGTGCGGTAAGCAGCGCGCAAACGCGCCGGATATCCGCCCCGGTTACATTGCCGCTTTCCAGCAGCAACCTGCGCACCGCTCTGGACAAAACGGGCGGCGCCTGCCCGGCAAGCATGGCCCGGTCATACCCATGGATCCGCGAAGCGCTTTCAAGCGCCTCCTCCGCCAGCCGTTCCAAAAACGCGTCGTCCTGCGCAGCCAGCCGCGCCGTCTGCGCAAGCGCCTGCGCCGCTTTGGGGTTGAACGATGCAAGCAGCGGCATGAGCTCATGCCGGATGCGGCCGCGCGTTTGATCAGCGGACGCATTGGTTTGGTCAACGCGGTACGTCAATCCGTTTTCGGCAAGGTACGCCTCGATCAAGGCGCGGCCGACGCGCAGCAACGGCCGGGCAAGATCGCCGTTTCGGGGCCGCATGGCCGCAAGCCCGCTTGTTCCGCACCCGCGCAGCAGATGCATCAGCAGCGTTTCCGCCTGATCGTCGCGGTGATGCGCGGTCATGATACAGTCCGCGCCCGCCTCTTTTGCCGCCCTGCGCAAAAACGCGTAGCGCAGCGTGCGCGCGGCCTGTTCGAGCGACTGTCCCTCTGCCGCGGCGTATGCGGGCACGTCCGCCCGCTCCACGCTAAGCGGCACCTCCAGTTCGCGGCAGAATGCGCGGCAAAACGCCTCGTCCGCATCCGCAGCCTCGCCGCGGATGCCATGGTGCAGGTGCGCTGCATATACCGCGGCAAGCGCGCCCTCCTCACACAACCGACGCAAAGCATGGGTCAACGCAACAGAGTCCGCGCCGCCCGACAGGCCGATGAGCACGGTATCGGCGCCGCTCACCCCGCAGTTGTGCAGCATCGATTCTGTTAAAATGCGCACCGCATACTTCTCCATTATTTAATTGTTTTATTGTACCCGCTGCCGCAGAATTTGACAAGAGCGAACCAAAAAATCCATCAAACGATTTCATGCAGAACACGATTTTGACAAAATCCGCCATTGCCGGTATACTGGCTAACGGAAAGGCGGCTGTCGTTTCATGTCGAACAATGCCTCCGCAACGCCGCACGCCGGCCACAGGGAACGCCTCCGCGCCCGCTATGCCGAATTTGGCGGCGAAGGTTTTTTAGACCATCAGTTTTTAGAGCTTTTATTGACCTATGCCGTGCCCAGACGCGACACCAACGAGCTTGCGCACGCTCTGCTGACGCGCTTCGGCTCGCTCGGGCAGGTCTTTTGCGCGAGCATTGCGCAGCTGCAAACCGTCGACGGCGTCGGCAAAAGCGTCGCGGTGTTTTTGCGCATGCAGAGCGACCTGATACAGCGGATCTCGCTGGCGTCGCTCGCCGACGCGCGCGGCCGCGTCAAGCTCGGCACGCCGCTTGCCGCCGCGCAGTTCGCGCTGATGCGCCTGCACGCGCATCCCTACGAAACCATGCTCATGACATGCCTCAACAGCCGCTGCGAGGCCGTCCGCACCGAAACGCTGCAAAGGGGCTCTCTGACCGAGGCGCCCGTTTACCCCCGCGTAATCGCGGAAACCGCGCTGCTCAATCACGCGCACAGCGTGCTGCTGATGCATAATCACCCCTCCGGCAACCCCGCGCCGTCCGAGGAGGATTCCTCCGTCACGGAAGCGGTGAAAGCCGCGCTTTCCGGCATCGGCGTGCGTCTCAGCGACCACCTGATCGTCGGCGGCGCGTTCGTATACAGCTATTCGGCGGACGTGCTGATCGACCTCTCCGCCAGTCGGCCAAAAACGCTCTCCCTTGCGGATTTTGCTTCCGCGCCGGCCGCCGGTTCAGGCGCTTTGCTCCGGGTGATGGAGGCGTATTCCGACTAGGTCCGCAACGCAGCTTTGCCGTCATTTTGGATTATTAACATTTCGGATTGTTAACATTGCCTCGATATTGCCGCGTTCCATGCGTGCGGGCGTTTCATATCGTCGAACAGGCGGGAATGAGCGGTCTCTTGCATGTGTAAGCGGCAAAACCATCCGCTTGCAGGACGATTTTTTCATTGCGGGCCGCCGCTGTTCTTTTCCGCGGCCCCTGACCTTTCCATCAGCGCGTTGTAACGATTTTTTGAAGTTCCGAATTTGTTAACATCGTAATTCGGAGATGGCTTCCTTTTCCTCGCGGCTCCCGGCTTTTTCTTCCAGAGCCGCAATGAGCCCGGGTACCTGCTTATGATAAAACCAGTCATAGGTGCGCTTAGCTTTTTCCGGCGTCATGCGCAACGTCTTTGCGATTGCGGAATAGGACGCTTTTTCCTCTTTCCGCAGCGCTACGACGCGGGCAATCGTTTCCTCGCTCAATTTGGGCTTATATGGCGGCAGGCCCCTGATAAACCACATCGGCCTTCCCGGTTCCCCCTCCCGGTATTCGTCCAGGATATATTTGATACCCGAATTCCAGGTAAGCTATACAAAGCGACTTGTCCCTGGAACAATCAGACCATCTGTATTCATAGCTTCAGCGTACAAATTTGAGCGGCAAATGAAAAAAAGTAGGCTGAAATCCTTACGGTTGCTGGATTTCAGCCTGTTTCCATGCGGTCTGAAAAAGGGCGTGCCCGCCTATTCAATTAAAAAATCAACCGTCACGCGTGCCGGGACGTCGATTGCGCTGGTTTCAAAATCCACGCCGACAAGCGAGCTGTCGTCGCTGGCGGACTCCTCCACGCCCACAACCGCGCCAAGCGTCACGCCGGCCGCGCCCGCAATGGAGGCCGCCTTAAGCCGCGCGTCCGCCATGGCTGCAAGCAACGCTTCCTGATACGCCGTCGAAGCGTCCATGATGCCGTAGGTAATGCTTTTCAACTCGCCCGCCGAGGTATCGATGATGCCGGACATGACGCTGTTGGCCGTCGTCAGTTCATGCGCGATGATCGTGATGGTTGCCGAGGCCAGATAACCCGTGATTGCGCCGTCGGATTCACGCTGCTGGGCCGTGATGCTGATGCCCGTGTCCGTGATGTCGCCGCGCAGCACGCCAAGCGAAAGCGCGACCTCGTATACGCTGTCAAGGTTCGCCTCGCACGACGCGTTGGCCTGCTCCGCCGTGTCCGATGTGTTTTGCACGTTGAGCGTAAGCGTCGCAAAGTCCGGCGCGGCAACAACCTTGCCAAGGCCAGAAACCGTGATGATATGCTCGTTTGGCACAAGCTCGTGATTGACAATCACCTGCGGCGTTGCCGGTTTCGGCGTGGGGCCGGGGACGATCTCCTCCGCCGCCTTACAGCCGGCAATCAGCATGGGCGTCAGCAATGCGGCAACCAGCGCGATCCATTTCAGCTTCATCGTTCAGCCTCCAACGATAGATTCCGGTTTTAGTATACGCCATCGCCGCATTCCTGGCAAGCGTTCGGCGCACCCCGGCAGGGACAAACATGAAAGCCGCCTTTTCACGCGTTTGCGTAAAAAAAGTTCATGTGTTTGGTCTGGCGCCCCGTCCGCTGCCGCGCGTCTCCCTATGCCTGTATTGATATAACCCGCTACGTACTTTGCCGCAACCGTTTCACATCCCGTTCCTCTTCCCGCATGCATACGCTTCGGCAAGGCGCTCTCCCACGCTGCCCGCGCGACGCGATTCGACATTTGGTTCCGAGTTGCAAACGTGCCACCAGATGTTGTATAATATATTGCATTATTGTGGGAAAGGTATGGTGTTTCGTTTGGCGGCAGGCAAAACTTCCGGCAAAACAAAAGCATCCGGCGGTCGGCGCGCCCCGCGCTCCGCCGTCAGCGATGTTGAGCGCCGTCAGCGCGAGATCGCCGGCATCGCGCTCATTGCCGCCGGGGTTCTCCTTGGCGTTTATATGACGGTTTCCGCGACCGGCTTTCTCGGCACGGTCGGCGTTTCCATTCTGTTCGGCCTGTGCGGCCTTGCCTCGTACGCGCTGCCGGTTTTTTTCATTTTTCTCGGCATACTCACCATCAAGGGCGTGCGGAACGAGCGGCTTCAGGGCTCGCCCTGGTTTGTTGTGCTCGGCGCGCTTGCGCTCATGACGCTCCTCCAGGCCATCCACAACGACCCCTATCAGGGCGTTAATTACATGCCCTATATCGATACGGCGTATCAGACCGCCTCTGCGGCGCATCTTGGCGGCGGCCTCATCGGCGCGGTGCTGTGTTACCCGCTCCAGCTGCTCGGCGGCAACGTGCTGGCCTATACGCTCACCATCGCAGTCATTCTCATCGCCATCGTGGCCGTGACGGGGCTTTCGCTTGGCGATATGTCCGCAAAGGTGGGCGAATCGATGCATACCGCCGTGCAGAGCATGCGAGACGATATCGTGGAAACCAGCCGTGAGCGAAAAAAGATGTCCACGTTCGACCTTGTGCTCGACGAGGCCAATACGCCTCCCCCAGGCAAAAAAAAGACGGCTGCGTCCAGGTCCGGAAAGCGGGTCGGCAAGCGCAAACAGAAGGCCATGCTTGACGATGTGGACGAGCTGATCTCATTCTTTCCAATTGAGGGCGAGCTTTCGGCAAAGCCCGCGAGGCATTCCGAGCTGAAGCCGCTTGCGCCCGTGGTAACGGACATCTGGGACGAGATCGAGCCGGCCGTGGACGTGCCGCTGACCATCAATCCCGTTAAGGGCGCCGCGGGCAGGCCTGCTGAAACGCCCCTCCCCGACACGGTACAGCTGTTTGGCGCGGGGACGCTGCAGCCTGAAAAACCCGCGAAGCGCGTCCCCCGTAAAAAGGCGGCCGAATCCCCTGCCGAAACCGCCGCGGCTAAGGCCGCAAAGCCCATCCGTGTGGGCGCGGAGCCAAGGGACGGCCAGGGCGACGGCCTGCCGGACATTGAATTTACCAACGCGCCGGCTTATGTGCCGCCGTCTTTTTCGCTGCTCAACGCAGCCAGCGTCAACTATGGAAAAGGCGGCGAAAGCCCGCAGGAAAAGGCAAAGCTTCTCATCGACGCGCTCGAGAGCTTTCACATCAGCGCAAAAGTCACCAACATCAGCGTCGGCCCGGTGCTTACGCGCTTTGAGCTGCAGCCCGCGCCTGGCGTGCGCGTAAGCCGCATCACATCGCTGAACAACGACATTGCGCTGGCGCTCGCCGCGCAGCGGGTGCGCATTGAAGCGCCCATTCCGGGCAAGTCCGCGGTAGGCATTGAAATCCCGAACAAGAACACCGTTACCGTTGTGCTGCGCGACATCGTTGAAAGCAGGGAATTTCAATCGAACGATTCGGCCGTTACGATGGCGCTTGGCAAGGACATCAGCGGCAACATCATTGTGACCGATCTTGCGCGCATGCCGCATATGCTGATTGCAGGCGCAACCGGCAGCGGCAAGAGCGTGTGCATCAACGATATCATCATCTCGATGGTTTACAAAAGCTCGCCGGCAGATTTAAAAATGATGCTTATCGATCCCAAGATGGTCGAGCTGTCCGTGTTCAGCGTGCTGCCGCATCTGCTTATTCCAGTTGTGACCGAGCCGAAAAAGGCCGCGGGCGCGCTGCGCTGGGCAGTCAACGAAATGACGCAGCGCTATAAGAAGTTTTCCGAAGCGGGCGCGCGCGATCTCAAGCGGTATAACCAGCTGATGGACGTACCGGAGAAGCGGCTGCCCAAGCTGGTGGTCATCATCGACGAACTGGCCGACCTGATGATGGTTTCGCCCGACGACGTGGAGGATTCCATCTGCCGCATCGCACAACTCGGCCGCGCGGCCGGAATCCACCTGATTGTGGCGACCCAGCGGCCCAGCGCGGATATCATTACGGGGCTGATCAAGGCCAACATTCCCTCGCGCTGTGCGTTTGCGGTCAGTTCCGGCATCGATTCACGCATCATCCTCGACGCGACCGGGGCTGAAAAGCTGCTTGGCCGCGGCGATATGCTCTTCCACCCCAACGGCGCGGGCAAACCTACACGTTTGCAGTGCGCGTTCGTCAGTGACGAGGAGGTTGAGCGCATCACCAACCATTTCAAAAACCAGGCCGCGCCCCCCGTGTTTGACGAGCAGGTCATCGCCGACATGGACGATTCCGCAACCGGCGGCCCTGCCGGCGGCGTATACGGCGAAGGCAAGCAGGAGGACGAGCTGCTTGGCGCGGCGGTACGCGTCATCCTTGAAAACGGCGTGGCCTCCACGTCCATGCTTCAGCGCAGGCTGCGCGTGGGTTATACGCGCGGCTCGCGGCTGATCGATATCATGGAGGAGCTCGGCTACGTTTCCCCCTACGAAGGCAGCAAGCCGCGCAAGGTGCTTATCACAAAGGAGCAATACGCCGAGACCTTCGGCGACACGCTTCCCTTTGCCGACGTAAAGACGGGGAAGGCGGACGGAGCATGAAGTGCGCGGGCGAGTTGCTTTCCGGCGCCGACGCGGCCGTGCAAGCCAGAAAGGCTTCCAATTCAAAAACCGGTCGGACGGTCGGCGTCGTGTCCCTCGGTTGTGCGAAAAACCTTGTGGATACCGAGCGGATGCTCGGTTTGTTGAGCGACGCGGGCTTTTCTATCGTAAACCAACCGCAGGACGCGGATATCCTTGTGGTCAACACCTGCGGGTTCATCGAGTCCGCCAAGCAGGAATCCATCGATACCATTCTCGAGATGGCGCAGTATAAGCGGCGCGGCCGCTGCAAGACGCTCGTGGTCACGGGCTGTCTCAGTCAGCGTTACCGTAAGGAACTGGCCGAGGAGATGCCTGAAATCGATCTTTTGCTCGGCGTGCGTGATTATGAAAAGCTTCCCGCGCTGCTTGGCGCTATCGACAGCCGCGGCAAAGCCCGCCGCATCCTCGCGACCCCGTCGTACAGCGCCTATCTGCGCATTGGCGACGGCTGCAACAACCGTTGCGCGTATTGCGCCATTCCTCTGATCCGCGGCCCGCTTTCCAGCGTTGCGCAGGACGAGCTGTTTGACGAAGCGCTGCAATTGGCCGACCGGGGCGTGACGGAGCTGACGCTCATTGCGCAGGACACCTCCGGCTACGGCATGGACCGATACGGCGAGCCGCGTCTGGCAGGCCTGCTCAGCCGTCTTTGTGACATTGCCGCGCTGCATTGGATTCGCGTGCTTTATACCTATCCCGACACGGTCACGCCCGCGCTGATCGACTGCATCCGTACAACGGGTAAGGTTGTGCACTACCTGGACATGCCGCTGCAGCACATCAGCGACGGCGTGCTAAAGCGCATGAACCGGCGTGGCAGCGGCGCGCAGATCCGCGCACTGCTGAAATACCTGGCAAAAAATGCGCCGGACTTTATTTTGCGCACCACTATGATGGTGGGCTTCCCCGGGGAAACGGACCGTGATTTTGCGGAGCTGCTGGCGTTTTTAAGCCAATACCCGTTCGACCGCGTGGGCGCGTTTGCGTTTTCACCCGAGGAAGGGACAGCGGCGGCGGATCTGCCCGATCAGGTTGACGAAGCGGTAAAGCAGGCGCGTCTTAACGCTCTTTTGACGCAGCAGCAGGCCGTTTCCAGGCAGCGCGCCCTGCGGCGTATCGGGTCGGTTGCGGAACTGTTGGTTGAAGGCGGCGACGAGGCGCAGTTTTGGGGCCGCACCTATGCGGAAGCACCCGATGTGGACGGCCGTGTGTTCGTTCCCAAAACCGACGGCGCGCCCGAGCCCGCCGTCGGCTCATATGTACCCGTTCGGCTCGTCGGAGCGTTGGAATACGATATGATCGGAGAATGGTTATGAAACATATCAATCTACCAAATCGCCTGACGCTTGTACGAATGCTGCTGGTTCCGCTGTTTATCGCGAGCTGTACCCTTCAGGCGTGGATTCCGTGGTGGGAAATTCTTGCCGCCGCCGTTTTCCTCATCGCCGCGCTGACGGATGTGGCGGACGGGCACATCGCAAGATCGCGCGGGCTGATCACCAACTTCGGCAAGCTCATGGACCCCATTGCGGACAAGCTGCTGTTTTGCTCCGCGTTCGTGATGCTCACCTGGTTAAACCGGCTTTCCCCCATCCTGTGCATCCTGTTTATCGGGCGCGAGTTCGTCATCTCCGGCTTCCGTCTCGTTACGGCGGCAAGCGGCTCCATCATAGCCGCGAGCAATCTTGGCAAAGCTAAGACGGTTCTGCAGGCCGTCGCAATCGTGGCCATGCTGCTCGACAACCCGGTGTTTGGCAATTGGGGCGTTCCGTTTGACGGCATCGTAACCGTTCTTGCCGCAGTGTTCACCGTCTGGTCTGCGGCGGACTATATCCGGAAGAACAGAAAGGCGGTAAGCTGGGAATGATTGCTGAAATCGTATCCGTCGGCACGGAGTTGCTTATGGGGCAGGTGGTCAATACCGACGCGCAGTTCATTGCGCAGCGGCTCGCCCCGCTTGGATACCAGGTGTTTTACCACATCACCGTGGGCGACAATGCGCGGCGCTTAACCGGCGTTGTTCACCGCGCCATCGAACGCTCGGACGTGGTTGTGTTCACCGGCGGCCTGGGGCCGACCGACGACGACCTGACGAAAGAAACCGTGGCCGCGGCGCTGGGGCTGACGTGTGAACCGTTTCCCGAGGAGGTTGAGCGGCTCACGCGCTTTTTTGCCGAGCGTGGCTACGAAATGACGCCCAATAATCTCAAGCAGGCATGCTTCCCAAAGGGCTCCGTCATTCTGCCCAATCGAAACGGCACCGCCCCCGGCTGCATCATGCGGGCGGCGGACAAAACGGCCATCCTGCTGCCGGGGCCTCCGCGTGAGCTGTGCCCCATGTTTGAAAACTACGCCATGCCCTATCTTGAGAAGATGAGCAACGCCAGCCTGTATTCGCGCGAGCTGCGTATCTTCGGCATGGGCGAGTCGGACGTGACCTACCGCATTCGCGATATCATTGAAAACCAGACCAACCCGACCGTCGCGCCGTATGTCAAGCTATGCGAGGTCACGCTGCGCGTCACCGCCAAGTGCGCCGACCCTGCGGAGGGCGAGCGGATGGCCGCGGGCATGATTGGACAAATCCGCCAGCGGCTGGGCGACGTGGTGTATTCCGTTGACGGCGAACCCCTGCCTGCGCTCTGCGCGAGGCTGCTGACCGGGCGCGGCAAGACGCTGGCCGTAGCCGAAAGCTGTACGGGCGGACTCGTTGCGGGAGCGTGCGTGGACATTCCGGGCAGCTCAAGGTTCTTTCTCGAGGGCTGCGTGACATACTCCAACGACGCCAAGAAGCGGCGCCTCGGGGTTTCGCCGCAGACGCTTTCGGCTTACGGCGCGGTCAGCGAGCAGTGCGCGCGTGAGATGGCCGAAGGCATGCGGCGCTCCTCCGGCGCGGACTATGCGCTGGGCACCACGGGCATTGCCGGACCGGACGGCGGCACGGCGGAAAAGCCGGTCGGCACGGTATATGTCGCGCTTGCCTCACCCGAAGGCACGCGGGTGCAAAAGTTCCTGTTGCATGGGGACCGCGAGCGTATACGGTACGCCGCAATGCTCAATGGATTCGATATTTTGCGCCGTCACCTCTGTACTTGTGCCGCGCATACATGATATAATGTCCGCATAGTTCATTTTGCGCCTGCGGCGGCATCTGAGCCGCCCGCTCGTGATGCGGAGCTGCCGGGGCGGCGGAATGCGTCCATTTCTAGTTAGAAAAGGTTTTGAACGGGGAAACGGCAACAAAAGAGACCGGAATTTTTGAAGATGCGAGGATACCAAGATGGTTGAAAAGGACAAGGCGCTGGAAATCGCGCTGGGGCAAATTGAAAAACAGTTCGGCAAGGGCGCGATTATGAAGCTTGGCGATGCGGCGGCGCGCGTGCAGGTCTCCGTCATCCCGACCGGCTGCCTGGAGTTGGACTACGCGCTGGGCGTAGGCGGGATTCCCCGCGGCAGAATCATCGAGATTTACGGCCCCGAATCGTCGGGTAAAACCACCATTGCGCTGCATGTGGTTGCGCAGGCGCAAAAGAGCGGCGGGACCGCCGCGTTCATCGACGCCGAGCATGCGCTTGACCCCGCCTATGCCGAGAATCTGGGCGTGCGGGTGGACGAACTGTACGTCAGCCAGCCGGATACCGGCGAGCAGGCGCTCGAGATTACCGAAGCGCTCGTACGCAGCGGCGCAATCGACGTAATTGTGGTCGACTCCGTCGCCGCGCTCGTGCCAAAGGCCGAAATCGAGGGCGACATGGGCGATTCCCACGTGGGCCTTCAGGCAAGGCTGATGTCGCAGGCGCTGCGCAAGCTGGCCGGCGCGATCAGCAAATCCAATACGGTCGTCATCTTTATCAACCAGCTGCGCGAGAAGGTCGGCGTTATGTTCGGCAATCCCGAGACGACGACCGGCGGCAAGGCGCTCAAATTTTACGCCACCATCCGACTCGATGTGCGCCGTATCGACGCGCTGAAGGACGGCACGAACATCGTCGGCAACCGCACACGCGTCAAGGTGGTTAAAAATAAGGTTGCCCCGCCGTTTAAGACCGCTGAGTTCGATATGATCTACGGCGAGGGCATCTCGCGCGAGGGCTCGCTGCTCGACATGGCGGTCAACCGCAAGATCGTGCAGAAATCCGGCGCGTGGTTTGCTTATGGAGACATCCGTCTCGGACAGGGCCGCGAAAACACGCGCCAGTTCCTCAAGGACAACCCGGAATTGACCAATGAGATCGAGACCAGGCTGCGTGCGGTGTTTGAAGAAGAGCGCAAGCAGGCCGCTGCGGCGGCGGAAGCCAAGCGCGCCGCCATGCGTCCCGAAGCCGCGCCTTCACCCGCTGCCGCTCCGCAAAGCGCGCCCGCCAAGGCTGCGTCTGCACGCGCCTCGGCGCCCCGCGAGCTGCCGCCGCTGCCGGACGCAAAATGATGCGGCGGCTTTGTTTTGCCGCACTTTTATTCAACCGTAAAAGCATGGTTTCGTTTGTCGGGGCAATTCCCTGCTTTCAGGAGAGGCCGCCTATGCGGGGCTCATCCGGGATTCGGCGGAATTCCGTTTGCCGGCGGACGGTTGTTTTCAATTGCATTTCGACTGTACAACAGACGGCTATTCAACGCGCCGCCTGACCGGGAAACCGGATCTCGCTACAAAAAACACTTTAAACACTTTGGAAGAGGACGTGCAAATGACCGCAAAACTATCGGAACTCTCGCGCAAGACCATTTTGAAAATGCAGCAGAACGAAGTGACCGAATGGGCCACCTACCGCGCGCTGGCGAGCCGCGAAAAGAGCGCGCACAATAAGGCCGTCCTCATACGCCTTTCCGATGAGGAGCTTGCGCATGCAAAGATCTGGCAGAATTATACCGGACAGGCGCTCAGGCCGGAGCGGCTCAAGGTGTTCTGGCGGCGGATAATCGCGCTTTTGATGGGTTTTACGTTCACCATTAAGCGCATGGAGAAGGGCGAGAGCACCGCGGGGGACATCTACCGCGCCCTTTCTGATGAGGTGCCGGAGAGCATGACGATTGCCGAGCAGGAGGATGCGCACGAGCAGGCGCTCATCGGCATGCTCGATGAGGAACGGTTGCAGTATGTAGGCTCCATGGTGCTCGGCCTCAACGATGCGCTGGTGGAGCTGACCGGCGCGCTGGCCGGCATTACGTTTGCGTTGCAGAACACGCGGCTGGTCGCGTTGTCCGGCCTGATTACGGGAATCTCCGCAACGCTTTCCATGGCCAGTTCGGAATTCCTCTCCGCAAAAAGCGACGGCGACCCGAACGCGTTTAAATCCTGCACGTATACCGGCATTGCATACCTGGTCACCGTGGCGCTGCTTGTGTTGCCCTATCTGCTGTTTTCCAATGAGAACTATCTGTGGGCGCTGATTACGATGCTCGTCATCGTGGTATGCATCATTGCGTTTTTCAGCTATTATATTGCCGTTGCCAAGGACTTGTCCTTCAAAAAGCGGTTCCTGGAAATGTTCTGCATCAGCCTGGGCGTGGCGGTGTTCGCATTCTTTGTCGGCCTGCTGGCCAAAGAGCTGCTCGGCGTAGACCTGTAATGCGCGTTTTTCCGCGAACGGTCCGCATAACGGTCGGTTAACCCGCTTATGCAGATAAGGACCATGACGGCCGCGCGCCATGGCGCAAATTTTGCACGCGGCCTCGGCCTCGGGAACGGCTGCGCCGTTTGTCGGGTTTGCCGCATGCAGCGCGTCAGATCACACCGCACATGTCGCTGATTTTGATGGATTGCCCGGTTGATCCTGCTTTTTTCGTCAGGGGATTGGCGGAGCAATCCCGTTGACGCCTTTTTTATCCGGCGGATTGGCCGCGCGGCGGGCGCGTCAGGCGTTGTCCCGGCACCAGCTGTCAATCGCGCCGGCGATGCGCTCCATGTCCTCAATTCCATATCTCTGGTCGCAGATAACCGAAAGCTCCTGCGCATACAGCGTCCGCATAGCGGGGTCCGCGGGATGCGCCTCGCTCAACGGCCAATGGCGCGGGCAATAGATGCGCTGCTCAATGAGCGCCCGGCACAGCATGTCGCGCTTTTCCGGGCGCACCACAAGCGGCAGGTACAGCGGGCAATCGCCGTCCTGCAACGCGTCGTACAGCAGCGCAAACGGCGCATTTTGGATGTGCTTGAGCCGCAGCAGCAGGTGCGTTGCGTTTTGGCGGCGTTTCTCAATCAGCCTGTCCGCATTCAGCCTTTGGAACGCGTCTACAGAAGCCGCTTCGGCCGCATAACCGCTGTTTTCCTCCTCCAGCAACGCTTCCGCCTCGCGATAAAGCGAGAGAAACCGCGCCTTGTCACCCATGCAGCCGCTTTCAATAAACGCGGTCTTGAAGCGCATGGCCTGGGTCCGCAGCGCAAGATAACGCGCGTGCGTTCTTTCGCAATCAATGCGCATAGGCGGCAGCAGGCGGCTTTGCAGCGCCGTGTAATTGGTATAAAACCATTTGCGGTAGCTGGTGAACGTGTAATCGGCAAGCGCTTCCATGGCGCCGGTGTCCGAAAACGCCATCTGGGTTCGGTCATACAGCAGAATCTGTCCGCGCCGCTTGCATTGCCGCGCCTGCGACAGCATGCGCGAATCTGAAAATCCAAAGTACTCCGGCAGATAAACGACGTCGCAGCCTTCCACGGCTGAAAAGTCAAAATGCAACGCCTTGTCAAACGATACGTTATAGAAACGGATTTCTATCCCCGGCCGCAGGAACGGCTGAATCATCGTGTGGCAGCAGTAGGAAGGCAGGCAGATGTGAAAGCCGCCAAGGCGCATGAGCAGATCCTGCGCAATCGCATTAAGGGCGGTACGCCCGGAAAGGACGGCCCGCTTCTCCCCGCAGCAATCCGCGCGGCAGCGGTCTGTGCGCCCGTCCGTCTTTTCTGATATATACAGCGTGTCGTCCCACCAGAATTCTCCGCCAATTTCTGAAAGGAGGGCCATTTCCCTTTGCCTCCAAACCAAAGCATTATCCGTTTAACCGGGTGTCGGCGCCCGCCCGCTCGGCATATGACAATGGGCCGTAACTGAAACAGCCCTCCCCCGCCGGCCCGCCTTTGCGCTGACCGCCGCTTTTTGATTGTATTACTTTACCACAGCGGCGCATAAGAAACAATCGCACGGTCAAAAAAAGGCCGCCGGACTGGTCTGCCCGCGGCCCGCGCATATCAATTTTTGAATGATGCATACGGTTATCGATTCTGACCATCGGACTCAACGACTGGGTGCACGCCCGCTCTATCAATTAAAAGATTAACCGCCGCACGCGCCTGTTTGCCGATTGAAAAACGGCCGTTTGCCATAGGGCCCGCCCTTATCGCAAAGCCGCCGCTTCAGAATCACATTTTATGAAAGGGCCTGCTTAACTGCGCGTATAACTGCGCCTTTACATCGGCGGTGGTTTGACACGAATAATCCTTACCGGTAATATAGCCGGCCGCGCTGCGCCACTGCTCTATCGAATAGGTTTCATCCGCAATTCCGCCGACCACCCGGAGCAGGGCTTCCGCCCACAGCGGCTCGTGAAGATTGGAAAGATATGGACACCCGACTTCCTGTTGCAGTGTGTCGAGCAGATCGCCTTCCCTTGCAGATTTCCGTTCAGCGTCCATTCCGCACCTCTCCTGTATTCTGGCGAATAAAGCAGACTTTGTCGACCGAAGCATGTATAATACAAACAGATTTGGTTTATAAAGCAGACTTTGTCGACCACTTCTAATATAATATCCTACAGACGTTAATTTGGGGATATTGGGCTGAAGCCACAAAAAAGAATCGGAAAATAAGCAGCCGTATCGCATTTTTACATGAAATTTTGATGCAAAAACTGCAATTTTTCGTTGGTCGACAAAGTCTACCTTATTTACCATTTTTTTTATAAATTCTTATCGGGGTGCACAGCGTCGGAATTCGTTCAAGCCGTATCCCGTTTGCCCTGGGCAGCAGGCGGGCGCAGGGTCCAGCGTCCGTCCAAAACAATTCATCCGCGCGCGGCTTGCGCTGCATGCCGGTTTTCCAGCGCAACGCCCGCCTTTAAGGACGGCGGCGCGCCCCCCCCCCGCCTCAAACAACAAAAGGCCGCCCACAATTTATCCGCAGGGCAAACGCATGAACATACAATTTACATGCGTTTGTCGTGATTTGCCCGGTATTCTGCTTGCCGCAGCTGGATTTCAGTGATATAATATACAATCGCCTGAGCGGCTGTCATCCGTTTTTGGCTGGAAAGGAGCGTACCCTGGTGGGCTTGCTTGTCGTAGGAATCGGCGCCGCCGCAGGCGCGGGCGCATATGTTTTATTATCGTTTGCCACAGGCGCCATTTTGCGCGGCGACGCTGCGCGCGCAACGCTGCCCATGTTGGCCAATATCGCCGTTCTCTTCGCCGCGCTGCTCGGTACGGCGCTGCTGGCCAAGCCATATATCGTCTGGATGGGCGCCGGGCTTGCCGCCGGATTGATTTTAAGCGCCGCAATACGGTTGCTCGCCAACCTGCGCGGGGGAAAGAACGGCGGCGGAAAAGGAAAGGGAAAGCAATGAATCTGAAAACCTGCCTGTTTGCGGCGCTCGGCACGCTGATGATCCTTGCCGGAGCCGTTCTGCGCAAACGCGCCGGCCGGCTTTCTCCATTGCCCGAGGATGCGCCGGAAAAGGTGCGGCGGGCGTACCGCTGGCGCAAACGCCTGCCGGCCATCCTGTTCTGGGCTGGCGTGTGGCTGGCCGTATCCGAAGCAATTACGCTGATTTTCGGACCGGCGCAGGCGTCGTTCGAAGTTTCCATCTTCGCCCCGGTCACCAGCCTGTTTGGGCTGACGTTCAGCAACACGGTCATAACGGGCTGGATTCTGGTTGCCGTTCTTGCGCTTCTGGCGGTATGGTTCCGGTTGATCGTGTTCCCGCGCTTTTCCAACCGGCCGACAGGATTTCAAAATGCAATCGAGCTTGCCGTAGAGCAGCTTTCCAAGTACTGCGAAGGACGGCTGAGCAGGCCCCTTGGCGAAAACCTTTCCGCATACATGTTTGCGGTGGCCGTCTACATGGTTGGCGCGGCGGCGGTGGAATTGTTTGGCCGGCGAGCGCCGACAAGCGACGTCACCATGACGTTCGCCCTGGCGCTGATCACTTTTTTACTGATCAATTTTTACGGCCTCCGGCTTAAGGGCATCGGAGGACGCATTCGGGCGATGGCGCAGCCTACGCCGGTGATTCTGCCCATCAATATCCTTTCCAGCGTGGCCGTACCCGTCTCGCTTGCCTGCCGTCTGTTCGGCAACATGCTCGGCGGTATGATCGTCATGGAACTGCTCTATTATGCGCTTGGAAACTTTGCCTTCGGCGCGCCCGCGCTGCTGGGGCTTTACTTCAACGTGTTCCATCCGCTGATTCAGGCGTTTATCTTCATCACACTGTCGTTGACGTTTATTAACGAAGCGATCGAATAAGGGAGGAAAAAGATGATGGATCTCACCCCAATCGGCGTCGGACTGGCGCTGCTGCCCGCTATGGGCGCCGGTATCATGATGGGCTTTGCAACGGGTAAGGCCGTGGAGGCCGTCGCGCGGCAGCCGGAGGCCTCCGGCAAAATTAACTCCATCCTGCTGCTGGGCCTCGCTCTGGTGGAGTCGACCGCCATCTACGGCTTTGTCACGGCTTTAATCATGCTGTTTGTCAAGTAGCGGGGGGCGGGCAAAATGGAAGGCTACAGCATTCAGGCCGTCATCAGCAGCGTGCTGCTCCACATGCTCAACATCGTGGTGCTGTTTATTGTGCTGCGCGCGCTGGTCTATAAGCCCGTACGCAAATTCCTGCAGGCGCGCACCGACCGCGTGCAGGCCGAGCGCGAACAGATCGGAGCCGAACGCGCGGAGGCGGAGACGCTGCACGCACAATATGCCGCAGAGCTTGCAAAGGCCCATGACGATGCGGATAAGCAGGCGACGGAGCTGCTCGCGCGCGCCAACGACGCGGCGCACGCCATGCAGGTACAGGCCGAGGCCGAGGCGAAAAAAATTGTCGCGCGCGCCAAACAGCAGGCGCAGCATACGCATGAGGACGCCGTCCGCCAGCTCAAGCGCGACGCGGCCGATATCGCGGTGGAAATCTCCTCGCGCGTGCTGGAGCGCGAGGTCAGCGAGCAGGATAACGCGCACATCATCGACGCATATTTCAACGCGCTCAAGCCGCAGGAGCCGCCACAGCAGAGCGCGGGCAAGGGAAGCGTATGAAAACAACCATCGACGTGGCCATACCTGAAAACTTTGGGGACGCGAACCTGGAGCGGCTGAAAATCCGGTTGATGGCGCTCACCGGCGAAAGCGTGCAGCGGATGCGTGTGGCGTACGATAATTCGCTCATCGGCGGCTTTGTCGTGCGCTATCATAACCATGTCTATGACGCAAGCCTGAAAACACGGTTGGAACAGGTGCGCGGGCTACTCGCCACGGGGGAATGAACATGCGTGTGGATCTGGATATCGGCAGCTTTATCAGGCAACAGCTTGCCGGGCTGACCTTTGAGCCGACGACCTACGATTACGGCACCGTCACCGCGTCGGCGGACGGCGTGGTTGCCGTGCGCGGTATTTCCGACTGCCGCTACGGCGAGTTGATTGCGTTTGAAAACGACCGGTATGGCATCGTGCTGCATCTCGACAGCACCGTCATCCGTGCGGCAATGCTCAACGGCGAGCCCTCGGTCGGTTCCTTTTGCCGCGGGACGGGCCGCGCCATGCAGGTACCCGTAGGTGAACAACTCATTGGCATGGTGGTCGACCCCACCGGCAGGCCGTTATTCGGCGACGCGGACAGGAGCAAGCGTTTCCGTCCCATCGAGGCGGATGCGCCGAGCATCATCATGCGCAGCAAGGTGGAGCGCGCGCTTGAAACAGGCATTCTTGCGCTCGACGCCATGATCCCCATCGGCCGCGGCCAGCGCGAGCTGATCATTGGCGACCGCCAGACCGGCAAAACCACCGTCGCCACCGACATCATCCTCAACCAGCGCGGCAAGGGCATGATCTGCATCTACTGCGCCATCGGCCAGAAGGCCTCCACCATCGCGCAGATTGTGGAGCTGTTTGAGCGCACGGGCGCGATGGATTACACCTTGATCGTCGCTTCCACCGCCTCCGATTCCGCCGCCATGCAATACATCGCGCCATATGCCGCGTGCGCGATTGCCGAGGAGTTCATGTACGCCGGCCGCGACACGCTGGTGGTGTACGACGATTTGAGCAAGCATGCCGTCGCCTACCGCACGCTTTCACTTTTGCTGCACCGGCCGCCTGGCCGCGAAGCGTATCCCGGCGACGTTTTTTACCTACACAGCCGCCTGCTTGAGCGCAGCGCGCAACTCGACAAGGCGCATGGCGGCGGCTCCATGACCGCGCTGCCCATCATCGAGACCATGTCCGGCGATATCAGCGCATATATCCCGACAAACGTCATCTCCATCACGGACGGACAGATTTACCTGGAAAGCGATCTGTTCCGCGCGGGCGTGCGCCCGGCCGTCAACGTCGGCCTTTCGGTCTCGCGCGTTGGCAGAAGCGCCCAGCGCCCGGCCATGCGGGCCGTGGCCGGTACGCTCCGGCTCGAGCTTGCACAGTACCGCGAACTGGCCGTATTCGCGCAGTTTGGTTCCGACCTCGACGCGGCCACAAAAGCGCAGCTTGACGCGGGCGCGCGGCTGGTTGAACTGCTGAAACAGAACAAACAGCAGCCCCTCGCCCTTTCGGAGGAGGCGGTGTTGCTGCTGGCGTTTACCGAAGGTGTTTTCGCGCAGGTTGCGGTTGCCGACGTCCACGCGTTTGTGGGCGAACTGCTTTCGTACCTGCATACCGCGTATACGCAGCAGCTGCAGCTGATCGACCGGCGCGGCAGTCTCGACGGGCGCGTGCGGGCGCTGCTCGCCGCCGGCATGAAGGAGTTTTGCGCAACGTGGAAAAGAACATAAGCGAGATCAGAGAGCATATGCGCGCCGTGCGCGAAACGCGGCAGATTACAAACGCCATGTATCTGCTCTCCGCGTCGCGCATGAAAAAAACCCTCCCGCAGGTTGAATACACGCGCGAATACTTTCATCGCATGCGCGCCGCCGTCAAGGATATCCTGACGCACTCGCCGGAGCTGGAGCACCGGTATCTTGCGGGATACCAAAAGACCGCGCACGGCGCGCAGAGGCCGGCCTTCCTCGTCATGGCGGCGGATAAGGGCATGGCGGGCGCATTCAACCACAACGTGCTGCATTTTGCATGGGATCGGATTCCCTGGCAGGAGCGCCCATATATTGCAACCGTCGGCATCTATGCCACGGAATTCTTCAGGCGCAGGGGCGTTGCGCCCGACCGCGAGTTCCTGGGTATGGCGCAGAATCCCTCCATCGGCAACGCACGCGCGCTCAAGGACGAGTTGTTCGCGCTCTATGACGCAGGGGCGATTTCGGAGCTGTCCATCATCCACATGCGCTTTGTCAACACCGCTACGCAGTATCCGCGGCTGGTGCGGCTGTTGCCGGTTTCGCTGGATGATTTGCAGCATATTGCGCTGGAGTTTGAGTATGACCGCGAGATGATCTACCATCCCTCGACCAAAGAGGTGTTTTACCGGCTGATTCCGCAGTATGCCGTTGGGCTGCTCTACGGAACGCTTGCGCAATCGTACGCAAGCGAGCACTGCGCGCGCATGAACGCCATGCAAAGCGCCACAAAGAATGCCGACGAGCTGATTGGGAAGCTCTCGCACGCTTACCACAGCGCGCGCCAGCTGCGCATCACGCAGGAGCTGACCGAGACGGTTTCAGCAGGACTTTTGCAGGACGGCCAACGCTGAAAAACGGGTTCGTCCGTAAGGAGAGGCTTATGACTGAGGAGAAGAAACGAACCGGCGCCATTGTCAATATCGACGGGCCTGTGCTTGACGTACGGTTTGCACCGGGCTTTGAGCCCGCAATCGACGCATTGCTCAAGCTGGCCGATTCGGACTGGTACATGGAGGTTGCGGCGCAGGCCGCGCCCGGCGTGGTCCGCTGCGTTGCGCTCGACGCGCCCGACGGCCTGCGGTTGGGCAGCGCCGTTAAGTTCGTTTCCGATGGCATCCGTGTGCCGGTCGGTGGCGCGGTCATCGGCCGCGCTGTGGATATGCTCGGCCGTCCCATCGACGGCCTGGGACCGGTCGATACGACGCAGACGCGAAACATCCACCAAAAAGCGCCCGCGTTGGCGCTTCAATTGCCCGCGACAGAGCTGCTGGAGACCGGCATCAAGGTCATCGACCTGCTCGCGCCCTATCCCAAAGGCGGCAAGATCGGCCTGTTTGGCGGCGCAGGCGTTGGCAAGACCGTTTTGATTATGGAATTAATCCACAATGTGGCCGTCAACCACGGCGGCTATTCGGTTTTTGCGGGCGTGGGCGAGCGCAGCCGCGAGGGTAATGAGCTGATGCTCGACATGCGCGAATCCGGCGTGATCGAAAAAACCATCTTAACCTTCGGGCAGATGAACGAGCCGCCGGGGGCGCGTATGCGCGCGGCGATGACCGGATTGACAATGGCCGAATATCTGCGTGATGAGCGCAATATGGACGTGCTGCTGTTTATCGACAACATCTACCGTTTCGTACAGGCCGGAAATGAGGTTTCCGCGATGCTGGGCCGCATGCCTTCGGCGGTGGGCTACCAGCCTACGCTTGCCAATGAACTGGGCGCGCTTGAGGAGCGCATCGCCTCCACGGACGCCGGTTCCATCACCTCCGTGCAGGCGGTATACGTGCCCGCCGACGATTTGACCGACCCTGCGCCGGCGTCAATTTTCACACACCTGGACGCAACGACCGTGCTTTCACGCAGCATCTCCGAGCAGGGGATCTATCCGGCCGTGAGTCCGCTGGAGTCGAGCTCGCGCATCCTCGACCCCACGCTGCTTGGAGACGCGCATTATCAGGCCGCCCGGCGTGTGCAGGAATGCCTGGAACGGTATCATGAATTACAGGACATCATTTCCATCCTGGGCATGGATGAGCTTTCGGAGGACGACAAGCTCGTGGTCTACCGCGCGCGCAAGCTGCAAAAGTTCATGTCGCAGCCATTGTTCGTTGCCGAGGCGTTCACCGGCCATCCCGGCGTTTCCGTGCCGGTTTGTGCAACCATACAAAGCGTGGCGGAAATTCTCGACGGCAAGGCGGACGAACTGCCCGAGGATGCATTTTTCCTCGTGGGCGACCTTGACGATGCGCGGAAAAAGGCCCGACAGGCCGGAAAGGCATAGCGCATGCACACATTTCGGCTGGAAATTCTGACCCCTGAACGCAGGTTTCTGGACGCGGACGTGGAGTTGATCAGCGTCGAGGCCTGCGACGGCCGGCTGACGGTTCTTGCCGGTCACGCGCCTATGGTCGCGCCGTTGGTTGCGGGGACGCTCAATCTGCGCATCGGCGGCGAGGACAAGGAGGCGTTTCATTCGTTCGGCTTCCTCGAGGTGCGGCCGGACGAGGTGCTCATGTTCACGCAGGCCTGCGAATGGCCCGAGGAGATTGACGAGTATCGCGCACGCGTCGCCTACGAAAAGGCAACCGAGGAACTGCGGCAAAAACAAAGCATTCTGGAGCACCGCCACAGCGAACTGTCCCTAAGCCGCGCGATGGCACGGCTGCGCATCAAACGGCGCTGAGCAGCCAGAAACGCGCCACAACGGCGGCTGCACGCTGTTACCATGAACAGGAAATGCGTGCGCTTTGATGCGGTGCGCGTTTACAATTCCTCCGCCACGTCGCCTGAGACGACATAACGGTTTTTTCCCGCGGACTTGGCCAAATACAGCGCCTCGTCGACTTCTGCGTAAAGCGTGTCTATCGACTGCGCCTCCGAACGGAAAACGGTCGCGCCCACGCTGCCCGTTGGCCGCTTTTCGGGCTCGCTGTCCCAGCCGGCCGTTCGCATGGCGTCAATCAATTCCTGTGCTTTCTTTTCAACAGCTTTGCGCCTTCCCGCATTTTTCATCAGAATTAAAAACTCATCCCCGCCGACGCGGCCGATAATGTCCGTTTCGCGGAATACGCCGCCGATTGCTTCCGCAATCTTGGTCAAGACCCTGTCGCCCACACCGTGCCCATAGGTGTCGTTGATCTGTTTGAAGTTGTCAACATCCACCATAAACAGCGCGTGTGTTCCGCATTGCCCTTCATCCTGCAGGTATTGTTCGACATGCCGCAGGGTTGCGTCGTGATTCAGCAGGTCGGTCATGGAATCCTGCTCCGCAGCGCGCAAAAGCGCATCCTGCCGCCGCTTGTATTCGTCAATGTCATAAATGATGAAGACCGCGTTTAAATGCCTTGTAATCGGGTCAAACAGGAAACGGAGCTCATCGCGCACCCACCGTTGTTCCCCATCCTGCATTTTCCGCAGATATTCCATCGTAAGCCTCGTTTTTCCGCTGCCGTATGCCTCCTCCAGCGCGCATTTGGAGAATGAGCGGAAAAAGCCGTGGGCCGCTTCATCCTCAACCGCAGCCTCCGCTTCGTTTTGTATATTCGCTTCAACCGTGTCCTGCAACGGCACGGTCTGCTCTCTGACGGACTGGCTGCGATAGTCGCACATACGCCAGTCCGTAACGTCAAACAGAACGGCGGCGTATGCATTGGGCGCAAGGCTGAGCAGGTACTTCAGCTCACGGTCATAGTTGAGCCTGGATTCGTATTCAAGCGTGATATCGCGCGATACGCCGTATACGCCAATGGTTTTTCCTTCCTGATCGCGGATGAGCGCCTTGGTGGTCAGGCAATATCTCGGGCGGCCGCCGCGCATGGGCAGCGGCTCGATATACGCCTCCAGCGGACACCCGCTGCTGAGCAGCATCTTATCGTCGTCGGTATATCGCCTGGCAAGCTCCGCATCCGGAAAAAGCTCGAAGTCCGTCTTCCCGATCACGTCCTCCGGGGCTTTGCATCCGACCTCTTCGGCAAACGCGCGCGACGCGCCGACATATGTAAGCTGTGTATCCTTAAAATAGATCATGTCGGGGGTATCCAAAAAAAACGACTCCCATGCATGCAGTAAAATCTTGTTTCTCCCGGCTATTTCATCCAACACTGTGTTTCCCCTTGCATATATGTGCAATTTGCCCGGAAGCCCCGGGCGTTTTTTTAATATCGGTGTACTATGATTAATATTATACGGCGGCTGGAAATAAAGTAATACAAATAATTTGTAAATAT
>CAYUTA010000002.1:79227-85398 GCA_964447605.1 uncultured Oscillospiraceae bacterium
GATCAGGCTTCTCCGGCCGCCCCTGGCGCATAAAAGCGCCGGCTTCTACGGTGGAAATCCGCAAAGCCGCTATGCTATACTGTCTGTATGAAACGTCTTGTGCAGGATATCGATACAATGCCGAACAATGGCTGTGCGGCCGAATTTGCGCCGGACACGGCGGAATCCGGCGCGGTCCGCGATGCTGTATGCGCCCCGCCGGACATGCCTTTAAGCGGTGCGCGCTTTCCGCGTTGGGCGCTGATACTTGCGCTGACGCTTGTTACTGCGGCCGCGCTGTTTCTTTTCTTGCGCGGGGGCTGCGCGGCCGAACCCACCGCCATTCAGCCGTCCGCATCGCCTGCTGTCGGTGCGCCGCAATTGGATGCGGACTTTTCCGGGCTTGCCGTCTGGTTTCTTGACGTCGGGCAGGGCGACTGTATCTTCTTGCGCTCGCCGGAGGGGAAAACCATGCTGGTCGATTCCGGCCCGGCAGGCAGCTTTGGCCGCATACATTTGTTTTTGCAAAGACAGGACGTTGCCCGGCTCGACGTTGTCGTATGCTCTCACCTGCACATTGATCACATTGGGGGCATGAAGGAACTGTTCGATCATTATGAAGTCGGGATTGTGTATCTCCCCCCGTTTGACATTGCCGGCAGCACCTATGCCAATATGCTTGCGTCCATGGAAGAAAACGGTATCCCCGCCGAGGCCGTCAGCGCGGCGGTCACGCCCTTGCAGCAATGGGATCCGGCCTGCGAGGTCTATGTGCTATCGCCTTATAAAGTACCGTATGACGATGAAAACGACACCAGTATCATTTTGCGCGTCGCCTACGGCGACACCGCCGTGCTGTTGACCGGCGATGCGACCGAGCTTGCAGAGCGGCTTGCCGTCAAAGCGATGCCGGACCATCTGTTTGGCGCCAATGTGCTCAAGGTCGGCCACCACGGCTCCGACACGTCCACAAGCGCAAAGCTGTTGTCGGCCGTGCAGCCGGAGCTTGCCGTCATCAGCGTCGGCCGCGGCAATTCCTATGGCCTGCCCGATGAACCCGTCATTACGCGGCTTGAGCGGCATGGCACACGCGTGCTGCGCACGGATTTGGCCGGAACAATTCTGATTGCGCTTGACGGCGAGCGCGCGTGGGTGGTAGAATAATGGCGATATTGTGCTAGGATGGGAAGCGTCCGGAATACCGCGTTTTCAGAGAACGCCGCACCTGCTGCAAGCGGCGTACGCCAATACGGAATCACGTTTCGTCCCGGAGCTCCGCCGGTGAATCGTTCGTTTGCGCATAGCCGGCGGCGGACAGGCCCGTTACAGCTTTTCATGAGGTTTTTTTGTTTACGCGCAGGCGTATGCAAAAAGCGAATTTGGGTGGTACCACGAGCACGCTTCGTCCCAATCTGGGCGAGGCGTTTTTTTATCCCCATGCACAGGGAATACGGGCTGTTTTTACCGCATATCCGCAATTCCCGCGGGGCAGGCGCGGCAGACCGCATTGGCATGTAGAGGGCGGCCGCACTTTTGCGGGAAATATTGAGCGGCGCTTTAAGCAGAGCAAGATGATATGACGCATACAGGAGGAGGAACGATACGATGGATATGATGGAATCCCTCGGGCGGCTGCACGAGGAGGCAGAGGCGCGCTTGCGCGCCTGTGAGACGCAGGAGGAACTGGAAGCGGTGCTGACGGAGGTGCTCGGCCGCAGCGGCTCGCTGACGGCCATTCTGCGCACGATGGGCAAGCTGGACAAGGAGGAACGCGCAGCGGTCGGCGCGGGCGCAAACCGGGTAAAAAAGGCGTTGGAAGAGCGGATTGAGGAAAAGAGAGCCGGATTGGCCGAAAGGGCTAAGCGGCTGCGCTTTGAGCGCGAGGCTGTGGACGTCACGGCTCCCGGGACGGTCTTGCAGCCCATCGGCCGCCTGCATCCCATGACGCAGACCTACCGCGAAATCCGCGACGTGCTGGTCGGCATGGGCTTTTCGCTGTTCGAGGGGCCGGAGGTCGAGCTGGACGACTATAACTTCACCCTGCTCAACCTGCCGAAGGACCACCCTGCGCGCGATATGCAGGATACCTTCTATGTCAGCGACAGCGTGGTTTTGCGCACGCATACGTCGCCGTGTGAGGCGCGCGCGTTGCAGACGGTCAAGCCGCCCTTCCGGCTGGTCATGCCGGGCCGCGTATTCCGGGTCGACGAGGTGGATGCAAGCCATTCGCCGGTGTTTATGCAGATGGAAGGCTTTATTGTGGACAAGGGACTTACGCTCGGCGATTTAAAGGGCATTCTCGACAGCTTTGTGCACGCGGTGTTCGGCGAAAACGTGAAAACGCGCCTGCGCCCAAGCTATTTCCCGTTTACAGAGCCATCGGGCGAAATGGATATGTCCTGTACCATCTGCGGTGGCAAGGGCTGCCGGGTCTGCAAGGGCACGGGCTGGATCGAGATTCTCGGCTGCGGCGTCACCAATCCGCACGAGCTTGAAAACTGCGGGCTCGACCCGCGCGAATGGACGGCGCTTGCGTTCGGCATCGGCGTGGACCGCGTGACCAACCTCAAGTATGGCGTCAACGACATCCGGCTCGAGTACGAAAACGACGCGCGCTACCTGCGCCAGTTTTAAGCGGGAGGAACGTAACATGAAACTGCCAAAAAAATGGCTTTGTGAATATGTGGACTTCAATGTGACCGACGCCGAATTCATCGAGCGCATGATGTGGCGCGGCTTTGAACTGGCGGGCGTCGAAACCGGCATGCCCGGCGTGGAGGGCGTGGTGGTCGGCCGCGTCGACAGCGTAATCAAGCATGAAAACTCCGACCACCTGCACATCTGCAAGGTGGAGATAGGCGGCGGTGTTCTGACCATCGTCACCGGGGCGGACAATGTGTTCGACGGAGCTCTCGTTCCCGTTGCGGCCGTTGGCGCAAAGCTTGACGGCCATGAGATGAAGCCGGTCAACATGCGCGGCGTGGAAAGCTTCGGCATGCTCTGCTCCGGCAGGGAGCTCGGCCTGACCAACATGGACTACCCGGGCAGCGACGCGCACGGCATCCTGATTCTGCAAGAGAATTATCCGACCGGCCAGCCCATTGAGGCCGCGCTGGGCTTTGACGACGTGGTGTTTGACTTTGACCTCACGCCAAACCGCCCGGACTGCGCCAGCATCATCGGCCTGTGCCGCGAGGCCGCCGCCGCGCTGGGGCAAACCTTCGCAGCGCCCGCCGTCAAGGTTGTTAAGGGCGTAGGCAGCGCTGCCGAATATGCAAGCGTCACCATCGAAAACTTCGACCTGTGCCCGCGGTACACCGCACGTGTGGTCAGGGATATCAAAATCGGGCCGTCGCCCCTCTGGATGCAGCGCAGGCTGCGCGGCGTCGGGCTGCGGCCGATCAACAACATTGTCGATATTACCAACTATGTCATGGTCGAATACGGCCACCCCATGCACGCGTTTGATCTGGCCTGCGTCGACGGCGGACATATTGTTGTGCGCAATGCCGCAGAGGGCGAGATCGTTACCACGCTCGACGGCAAGGAGCGGCCCGTTACCCCGGATATGCTGCTCATTGCCGACCCTAAAAAGGGCGTGGGCATCGCCGGCGTGATGGGTGGCTATAACAGCGAGATCACGCCGGATACCAAGGCCATTCTGTTTGAAGCGGCCGTGTTCGCCGGCAGCAACATTCGCTCCACCGCCCGCAAGCTTAAGCACATGACCGACGCGGCGGCGCGCTTTATCAAGGGGGTGGAGCCCGTCAATGCGCTGCTGGCCCTGGAGCGTGCGGTCGAACTGGTCGAACAGCTTGGCGCTGGTACAATCGTAGGCGACACCATCGACGTGTGCCGTGAAAAGCCCGTTGAACAGACCGTCCCGGTCAGCGTTGCGCATGTCAACGCACTTCTGGCGCTGGAGCTGACCGGTGAAAAGATGGCGGAGATGCTGCATACCATCAACATCAGTGCCAAGCCCGGCGGCGATGCGCTGCTTGTGACCATTCCGCACTTCCGCACGGATATCGAGTGCGGCATCGAGGCGGACTGGGATATTGCCGAGGAAATTGCGCGCATCTACGGCTATTACAACATTGCCCCCACGCTCATGCGC
Organism: uncultured Oscillospiraceae bacterium; assembly: GCA_964447605.1. Classification (GTDB taxonomy): domain Bacteria; phylum Bacillota; class Clostridia; order Christensenellales; family CAG-138; genus CAYUTA01. Next base: position 83,324 of record CAYUTA010000002.1, read on the forward strand.
GGCAATACGTTCCGCGGTTCGCTGGGGCGCCTGTTCGCGTTCGACGACAAGGTCAAGGATACGCTCGTCGCTTTGGGCGGGTATGAGATGTATAATTATAACTTCACCGGACCCGCCGCGCTCGATGCGCTGCTGCTGCCCGCAAACAGCGAGCTGCGCAGGGCCGTAAGGCTGCTCAATCCCTTTGGCGAGGACCAGAGCCTGATGCGCACCACGCTGCTGCCCGGCATGCTGGATGTTGCCGCGCGCAACCTCAACCGCCGCACCGGCCAGGGGCGGTTCTTTGAGGTCGGCAATGTGCACGTCGACTTCGGCGGGGAACTGCCGGAGGAGCGCAAGACCGTCGGGCTGCTGCTGTTTGGCCGGGACGAATCGTTCTTCACGCTCAAGGGCGTGATCGAGCAGCTGCTTGACCGCCTCGGCGTAAAGAACGCAATCTATGCGCATGCGGACGTAAGCTATCTCCAGCCCGGCCGCGCCGCAAAGGTGTGTTCCTACGGCGGCGCGCCGATCGGCATGCTTGGCGAGGTGCATCCCGATGTAACCGCCGCCTGGAAAATTGACGAGCGCGTTTATGCCGCCGAACTGTCCTTTGCCGCGCTGCTGGCGGCCGCAACCGCTGCGCCGCGGTTCGTCCCGTTGCCGCGATTCCCCGTTGTGCAGCGTGATCTTGCGGTGGTCGTCGATAAAAACACCGAGTCCGCGGCGCTTTGTAAGGTCATTGAATCCGCCGAAACCGGCATGATCGTTGAAAACGCGCGCCTGTTCGACACCTATACCGGCGTTGGGATGCTGCCCGGCAAAAAGAGCCTTGCGTTCTCATTTACATTGCGCAGCGAGGATCATACGCTTTCCGACGAAGAGATCAAGGCCGGTATGGACGCCATCATCGAGGCGCTGCAGGAAAGCGGCGCGCCGCTGAGAAGCTAGGCGCGCATACGGACCGAAAGTCTTCCGCAAACAGGAACCCCGCCCGGGCCCGCCGGACTTGTAAAAGAAGCGTCATTGACAAATAACACGCCCTCCGAAGGAACCGCGCTTTCTTTCGGAGGGTGCCTTGAATCAAAGGAAGCCGCCGAACGCTTGCCCGGAATGCGGCCGGAACCGTCAGCCGGATCGGCCCGGTTGTGCAGGCTGGAAACTATTTCTCTGGCCGTCCCCTTTTTTCAGAATGGCCTTATAGTAAGCAATTTCTCTATTTTGGGTTGCAAAAATCATGCTCATATGGAACGTTTGTGAGGCTGTCGTTCTGTCCGGATTTTCTGCAAGCCTGTTCTGCAACAACAACTCGCTGTAAGCAACGCTTAACTTCCAGAAGGGCAACTGCAAGTTCGAATTGTCTTTAAGTAGTTCAATTTGAAATCCGGCGGCCAAAACGCTCGTTAAAAAATCTTCGCACAGCACGATATCGCTTTGCCAATGCCGGTTAAAATATTCTCGAAATCCCGACTTGCCGTCGCATAAAAATGTGTCGCTTATCACGAAAATCCCTTCCGGTTTCAACATATCAAACAGCAATTTATACAATTGAAGCGTATTTCCCATCTGGCATAAAGAATCTATTCCAACAATCACATCGAATGTATTGTGCCCGGTGCAATCAAAGACGTTTTGTACCCAGACATCAATGTTGGACCGGCTGCCAATGAAGCCGGCGACATTTTTTTGTATCTCTTTTGATTGTTCATCGGAAATCGTTAAAGCGGTTATCTGCGCCTGAGGAAAAGCCGCCGCAAGCGAGATCGTAGTTCCTCCATGACCGGCTCCGCAATCCAAAATACAAAGCTCCGGGGCGAAACGCCGCTTTTGTATTTCCGTAACGACATCCGATACCAGCAGTTCCTGGCCAATATGCATGTAGTTCTTTATTTTATCCATGGAAAATGCTTTGTAGTCTATATTGCTATACAGTAAGGGGAACCGCTCTTTGGAAAATATCCCGTATGGATGTGAGTAAAAGGTCCAACCGCATATTTGGAGTTATATTCCTGCAGTTTTTTTGCGTAATAATCAGTTATCCGGTTGTTCATTTGTACCCTCCCTCAATTTTTCAAATCTGTTATCATACCACTGCT
>CAYUTA010000003.1:0-83396 GCA_964447605.1 uncultured Oscillospiraceae bacterium
AGATGGCGCAGGCGGCCGCATGGGGCGGCGCGGTGGGCATTCGGGCCAATTCGCCCGATCAGATTCGCGATATCAAGCAGGCGGTGGATTTGCCGGTGATCGGGCTGTATAAACAGTGGCGCGACGATACGAACGTGTTCATCACGCCCACGCTGGAGGCTGCGCGCCAGGTGTATGAAGCGGGGGCGGATATCATTGCGCTCGACTGCACGGAGCAGTTGAATTCCGACGGCAGGCCGGCGTATGAGCTGCTTAAAAAGGTGCGGGAGGCGTTTCCGGACGCGATGACCTTTGCAGACGTCTCCACCTATGACGAGGCGGCGCGCGCGGTGGATATGGGCGCGGATATCGTCGGGCCAACGCTGTACGGCTATACCGAGGCAACCAGGCATATCGAGGCGCCGGACCTGCGCGAGTTTGCGCGCATGTGCCGTGCGTTTGGCGAGAGCGCCTACATGATCATGGAGGGGCATATCTATACGCCGGAGGATGCGATCAAGTGCCTGTACCTGGGCGCGCACGCGGTGGTCGTCGGCAGCGCCATCACCAGGCCGCACCTGATTACGAAACGCTTTACCGACCTGATGGGCGGATATCAGAATAACTGGCGCGACGCCGAAAGGAGCAGGCACTGATTATGAGCTTTCAGGCGGAGATGGCGCAAAACGTCGAGGTAAGCCACAAGCTGGCGCCCGAACTGCCGCCGATAGGACAGCTGAGGCTCATGGAACGGTACACGCAGGTACATCGGGCGCATCTTGGCAAAAGCAAGGAGGAGCGGGAGGCCGCGTGCCTTATGGTGCTCTACCCCGCGCTGTTGCGCGCCGTCGAGCCGGGCGACTTAATCGCCGGGCGGCTTGATTTTCTACCGATTGGCTTTGGCTGCGTCACATCCGTGGGCGGCGTGGGGCATTACTGTGTGTTCCGCAGGCTGACCGCGCTGAAGGAGAAGCTTCCGCAAAGCGCGCATGCGCGCGTCCACGCGCTCTACGACTACTGGCTCGGCCACGACCTGAAAACCAGGTATTGCCGCGACGCGCTCAAGGACAACGTGGTGGGGATGTTCATCGACTGCGACGCGCCCATGATCGCCACCGCCAGACTTTCCGGCATGATGCTCGATTACCGCACGCTCATGGATCTGGGCGTCGGCGGCCTGATCGGGCGCATTCGCACGCTGCAACAGACAAACGGCGACAGCGCGTTCTACCGCGCAACGCTCGATTGCCTCGGGCTGTTTCAGGTCTGCTGCGACGCGCTGATGGAAAAGGCGCAATCTGCAAAGCGGGGAGCGGGGCAAAGACGCATTTTTGAGCTCGACCGTATGATCGCCGGACTGAACGCCGTCAGGACCGGCCGGCCCGCGTCGTTTGCCGAGGCGCTCCAGCTGTTCTGGCTGTACGCGCTGCTCTCGGGAGCCATCAACTACGGCCGCATGGACGACGTGCTCGGGCCGTTCCTTGCGCACGATCTCGAAACGGGCGCGCTCACGGAGGACGAGGCGTTTTTGATGCTCAGGTCGCTCTGGACGCTCATTGAAAACCGTCGCACGACCGTCAACGGCCGCATCATCGTCGGCGGACGCGGCCGGCGTGACCCAAAGAGCGCGGACGTGTTTTTGCGCCTGGCCATGCGCGTGGCGCAGTCGTGCCGGTATGTGGAGCCGCAGTTTACACTGCGTTTTGACAGAAATACGCCTGGGGATATCTTCGATATGGCCCTCGATACCATCGGCATGGGCGCGACTTACCCGACCCTGTACAACGACGACGTCAACATCCCGGCCGTGATGCGCGCCATGCGCGTGGACGAATTGACGGCCGAGCAGTATGTGCCGTTTGGCTGCGGGGAATTTGTCATCCAGGGCCAGAGCACGGGCACGCCGAATACCTGCGTCAATCTGCTCAAGATTCTCCAGCTTGCCCTCAACGGCGGCGTCGACCCGATGGACGGCGTGGACAAAAGCGACGGCGTGCCGCTGCTTGCCGCCGAGGAGATAACCACGTTTGAGGCGCTGTACGCCCAGTATAAGCGGCTGCTGGATCATTACCTGGACCTGTCGGTTTGTGCGCAGGCGCGTTCCTATGAGATCATGAGCGAGGAGGTTTCGTTCCTGTTTACGAGCATCCTCATGGACGACTGCCTGGGCCGCAACCGCGCGCTGCTCGACGGCGGCGTGCGCTACCTTGGCGGCACGAACGAGACGTATGGCAATATCAACGCCTCGGATTCGCTGGTTGCCATTCAAAAGCTGGTGTTTGAGGAGCGCGCCGTGACGCTGCCCGCGCTGCGCGATGCGGCCAACGGCGACTTTGCCGGGCAGGAGCTGCTGCGCCGCAGGCTCTGGGAGGTCCCCAAGTACGGCAACGACGACGACGGGGCCGACGGCATGGCCAACGATTTGTTTGAATATGTTGCAAACGGCGTGCGCGACCGGGGCATGGCGGCGGGGATGCGGTATTACCTCATCGTCATCAGCAACAATCAGCTCAATACCGAATGGGGAAGGCGCACCGCCGCGTCGTACGACGGACGCAGAAGCGGCATGTTCATGAACCCGGCCAACAACCCGCAGGGCGGCGCAAACAGGGAGGGGCCGACGGCCATGCTGCGTTCGCTTGCGCGCTTTGACGCGGGGCTGCACGGCGGAAGCGTGCAGAACATCAAGTTTACGCCCGGTCTGTTCAACGGCAAACGGGAGCTTGTCAAGGCCATGTTCCGCGTCTATTTTGCAGGCGGCGGCTGCCACCTGATGGTCACGGTCGTCGACCGCGGCGTGCTGGAGGCGGCGGTGGAGCGGCCGGAGGAATATCGCGACCTGATCGTGCGCGTTTCCGGCTTTTCGGCGGTGTTCGTCGATCTGGAGCCGGATGTGCAGCAGGAGCTGATGAGCAGGGTGCTGTATGGATAACGCAGGCCTGCAAAATGCGGTTTCTTTCGGCGACAACGAGCTTACGCTGCTGGTCACGCAGGTCGAGCGGTGCGCCTTGCACGACGGGCCGGGCATCCGAACCGTTGTGTTTTTGCAGGGCTGTCCGCTTTGCTGCGGCTGGTGCTGCAACCCGGAGACGCAGGCGGCCGCCCCCGTCGTTTTGTACGACGCCGCAATCTGCGTCGGCTGCGGGGCGTGCGCTGCCGCCTGCATGTACGGTGCGGTACGTCTGGTTGAGGGCGGAGCGCGCTTTGACCGCGATGCGTGCAAGCGCTGCGGCGCCTGCATGCGCGCGTGCCCGACGGGCGCGGTGCGGCTTTCCGGCCGCGCGATGACGCTTAAACAGATCCTTGCCCTCGTCCATCGCGACGGCGCGTTTTACCGGGAGACGGGCGGCGGCCTGACGCTTTCCGGCGGGGAGCCGCTGTTGCAGGAAAACGCGGTCACGCTGCTGAAAATGGCAAGCGCGGAAGGGCTTTCCACAGTTGTGGAGACGACCGCCAACGTACCGGGCGGGCGGCTCGCGGCCGCCATGCCGTTTGTAAATCACTTTTTGATCGACTATAAGCACCCGGACGCGGCTGCGCTCAACGGCGCAACGGGCGCGTGGCTGCCGCTGATTGAGGATAACATACGCGCGCTGGTAACCGCGGGCGAGGACGTGACGTTGCGCACCCCGGTGATCCCGGGCTTTAACGACGACGAGAATACGCTTGGCCGCTGCTTTGCGTTTGCGCGCGCGGCGGGCGTGAACGCGTACGTGCTGCTTCCGTATCATGCGCTGGGACGCAAAAAATACGGTATGCTGCAGCGCGGGTATGCGTTTGACGGCGCGCGCGTGCTGACCGCGGAGGATTTGGAGCCTCTTGGCGCGCTTGGCGAAGCGATGGGCCTTACGGTTACGATTGGAGGATAAAGGGGATATGCTGCTGTTACAGCCCGCGCTCAAGGCGTACATCTGGGGCGGCCAAACGCTGGTGACCCAATACGGAAAACGGGGCGGGCCGGGAACCGTCGCCGAAAGCTGGGAGCTTTCCACATGCCCGGACGGCCTGACGCGCATTGCGGGCGGCCCCTTTGCCGGGCGGACGCTGGCCGCGTACCTGACCGAACGGCCTGAGGCCGCGGGAACCGCCTTTGGAGGCGGCGGGGCGCTGCCCATCCTCGTCAAGCTCATCGACGCGCAAAAACCGCTCTCCATTCAGGTGCATCCGGACGACGCATATGCGCGCAGAACCGCGGGCAGCACGGGCAAGACCGAGCTGTGGTATATCCTCGGGGCCGCGCCGGACGCGTTCCTCTATCTGGGCGTAAACAGGGCGGTTTCACAGGAGGAGTTTGCCGCGCGCATCCGCGACAATACTGTGGAGGAAATTCTGCGGCGCGTGCCGGCGCGCCCGGGCGGGGCGTATTACATTCCGGCGGGCACGCTGCACGCCATCGGCGCGGGCATTGTGCTTGCCGAGGTGCAGCAAAGCGCCAACCTGACCTACCGCGTTTACGACTATGGACGCGTGGACGCTGCGGGCAGGCCGCGCGCGCTGCATATTGAGCAGGCGCTCAAGGTATCGCGGCTGTCCCCGGCCGATTGTACGCCCCCGCACGGCGGACGCGTGCGGGAGGAGGGGGACGCGCGCCTGACCGGCGTCGCAGACTGCCCGTATTTTACCATGAGCCGGCTGGACGTGGACGGCGCGTATTCCCTCACTGCGCCGCCCGATACGTTTATGCACGCCCAGTGCATCGCGGGCGCGGCGGCGTTTTTTGGCGGCGGCTGCCGGCTCGCCGTGCAAAAGGGGGACGGGGTGTTCCTGGCCGCGGGCGAGACGGTTCGGCTTGAGGGCAGGGCCTCCCTGCTGCTTAGCGGCGCGGGCGGCCGTTGAGCGGGGGAACGGGTTCGCCTTATGTTACCGGCGTTCTTACGGTTCTTTCGGCATCCGGCGGCGGATAAAGGCCGGGGCCGCTTTTTTGCCCCGGTTGCGGCCGGGATTTGCAATTTACAGGATTTTTTGTATACTGGATACGACGCAGAGCCTGGAGACGGCGGACAGGCGAACCTGCGCGCGGGGCGCTTGCGTGCAACAAGGCTGCGCGAAGGGGCCATAAGGTGAGGTGTTTCGATTGATCGAGGTCATAAATCTGGTAAAACATTACGGTGAAAAGGTTGCGCTCGACGGCGTGAGCTTTTCCGTGGACAGCGGCGAGGTCGTAGGCCTGCTGGGTCTTAACGGCGCGGGCAAGTCCACCACCATGAACATCCTGACGGGCTATATCAGCGCCACGGGCGGCAGCGTGTCCATCGACGGACACGACGTCTTTTCCGACGCGAACGCGGCCAGGCGCGTTACCGGCTATCTGCCGGAGCAGTTTGCGTTCTATCCGGAAATGCGCGTCAACGAGTACCTCGGCTTCTGCTGCGACCTCAAGGGCGTGGAGCGGGGAAAAACGGCGCGCGAAAAGCACATTGCCGAGCTCTGCGGGCTGGTGGGATTGACGCACATGCGCACGCGCATGATCCGTAACCTTTCCAAGGGGTATAAGCAGCGGGTCGGCTTTGCGCAGGCGCTGGTCGGCCACCCCAAGGTGCTGATACTCGACGAGCCGACCGTAGGGCTGGACCCCTCGCAGATCATCGAGATTCGCGACCTGATCAAGCGCGCGGGCAAGACCAACACCGTCATCGTTTCCTCGCACATTCTTTCAGAAATCCAGGCCGTCTGCGACCGCGTGATCGTCATTCACGGCGGCCGCGTAATCGCCGACGACACGCCCGGGCGCCTTGCCCATACCGTCCGCGCGACCAACCGCGTTATCGCGCGCATTGCCGGTGGGCAGGAGGCGGTCACGGCCGCGCTGGCCGGGGCGCCGGGCGTGGAGCGCGTGCGCTGCCTCGGGCAGAAGGAGCCGGGCACGTTCGAGTACCGCATCGACGGTTATGCGGACACGGACATCCGTGCGGAGGTGTTCTTCGCGCTGGCCGGGGCGGGGATGCCCATCCTGTACACCTATCACAACGAGCTGTCGCTTGAAGAGGCGTTTTTGCATTTGATCGGCGACCGGCATGAGGCGCAAACAAAGGGGGCGGAGGTATGAGGGCGGTTTTTAAGCGGGAGTTTTCCTCCTATTTTCAGTCCCCGCTGGGCTATGTGTTTATCGCCGTGATGTATTTTTTCACCGCGTACTATTTCTTTACCTATAATCTGTACGCCAACACCACGGACATGTCCAACCTGTTCGACCAGATGTTCACGGTGGCGCTGTTTCTCGTCCCCATGCTCACCATGCGGCTGATGAGCGAGGACAAGCGCGCCAAAACCGACCAGCTGCTACTCACCGCGCCCGTCTCGCGCGCGGGCATCGTGCTGGGCAAGTATTGCTCGGCGCTTTGCGTGTATCTCATCGCCGTCTCCGGCACGCTGCTGGTCAGCCTCGTGCTCTCGGCCTACGCCGCGCCGGACTGGCCGGTCATCGTTAGCAATATCGTGGGCATGGCGCTGCTTGGAGCGAGCTTGATCGCCATCTGCATGTTCCTTTCCTCCATCACGGAAAGCCAGGTCATCGCGGCAGTGTGCGGGTTTGCCGCAAGCCTGCTGCTGCTGCTGCTCGACGCGCTGGTGTACGTGGTGTCCGGCGACTTTTTCAAGCGGCTGTTCTCCTATCTGTCGTTCAACGACCGCTACCGCGGGTTCACCCTCGGCATCGTCGATTTTTCCAACGTGCTGTTCTTCATCAGCATCGCCGCGCTGTTCATCTGCCTGACCACGGCCGTGCTCGAGCGGCGGCGCTGGAGCTGAAGGGGGGGAAGCGAATGAAAAAACAGGAACGGACGGACCTTGTAAACAAACGCAATAGCTTTGGCGTCAAGGCCGTGTTCGCGGGCATCATCGTGCTTTTGATCGCGGCGGCGTTTTTGCTCAACGCCATCGCGCTGATCCTCTCCAACCGCTACCCGCTCAACGTGGATCTGACGCAGAATGCCGCGTATGAGATCGGCGGCGAAACCAGGGCGCTGCTCGCGTCGCTCGACGAGCCGGTAAATATCGACGTGCTCGCCACGGCCACGAGCTTTTCCGGATCCTCCTACCTGATGCAGGCGCAGCGCATCATCGACCAGTACCCGCGTTATTCGGACAGCGTCACTCTGCGCTATGTGGACTATGAATCCGACCCGACCTATGCCGCGCAGCATGCGGATCTCACGCTGTCCGACGGCGATATCCTGGTATCCTGCGGCGGCAGGCTCAGGCAGCTGACGCTGAAAAGCCTGTTCAACTACGCCTACACGGCCACGGGCGGCATGACGGTGGAATCGTCCCGCACGGAGGAGGCCATAACGGGCGCGATTGTAAACGTGCTCAGCGATGAAGTGACGCGCGTGGCCGTGCTCACCGGAAACGGCGTGCAGACGGCGGAGAACTTCACCGCCCTGCTGGTCAACAACAACTTTACGCTCGAGGCGGTTTCGATGACCGCCGGCGCGCTCGAAGGCTGCGACGCGGCCATCCTGCTTGCGCCGCAGACCGACCTTTCCGAAGATGCGGTGCGCGCGCTCGAGCAGTTTCTTTACAATGGCGGCGCGTACGGCAAAACGCTGTTTTACGCCGCGAGCGTCGAGCAGACGGAGTTGCCCAATCTGGAAACGTTCCTTGCCGAATGGGGCGTTTCAATCGGTTCCGGCGCGGTGTTTGAATCCAGGGCCGAGCGCACGTATCAGTATCAGCCGTTTTATCCGCTCGTGGACTATGCCGCTGAAAAATACCGCGGGATGCTCATTGACGATGCGACGCCCATCCTCGTGCCGAGGGCGCGCCCGCTGGAAATTCTGTTTGGCGCAAGGGACGGATACGTTACCGAAGCGCTGCTGTCGTTTGCCGGCACGGCGGGCGTGCGCCCGGCGGACGCGGGCGAGGACTTCGGCGCCTCCGACGCGACGCAGTGGGGCCCGATGCCCGCAATGGTGCTGGCCGGCTATCAGGTGCTGGAAAACGGCGTGGCGGTCAGGCGATCCAACGTGGTCGTTGCGGCCTCCACGGCCATGCTTGACGCGCTGTGCCTGCAAAACTCGTCGCTTGCCAACACGGAATACCTGCTCAACCTCTTCAACGACCTGTTATCGCGCGAGAAGGCGGTGAACATCGCGCCCAAATCGCTCGCGGGCAAGACGCTCGGCATTACGACAAAGCAGGTGACGGTGCTCGGCGTACTGCTCGGCGGCGTGTTGCCGCTGTCCATCCTGCTCGCGGGCGTGTTCGTGTGGCTGTACCGGAGGTATCAGTGATGCAAAAGCTTGTGCGAACCCTGGTTGTGCTTGCAATCGTGGTTGCGGCCCTTGCCGCAGCGTTGGCGCTGCTGTGGCGCAATCCCGTCCGGCAGCAGACGCAAAGCCGTGTTTTTTCCGGCCGGCAGGCTACGCAGGTACAGACCGTGCGCGTGGAAAACGAAAACGGCGTATTGTTTGTGCGCGCCCGGGACGGCGGCTATACGGTGGCCGATATTCCCGCGGAGCTGATCGATATCGACGCGTTTATCGCGTTTCTGGTGAACTGCTCGGAGATCGCTCCGCTCAAGCGTGTGGACGCGGGCGGGCGCGAGCGGGCCGAGTTCGGCCTGGACGAGCCGCAGGCAACGATGGAGGCGGCCTATGAAGACGGCGAAACGCTGACGCTGTATCTGGGCGATCAGGAGCCGCTTTCCGGCGATTATTATGCCGCGGTCGAGGGCGACGAAAGCGTATACCTGCTTGCGGCGGAGGTTGCGGAAAGCTATCGGATCCCCAAGCAGTCGCTCATTTCGTTCTATGTGACCCCAAAGCTCGCCGTATCGAGCGCGCTTTCCGCGCTGGGCGATGTGACGTTTACGGGCGGTTCGCTCGCCGAACCCGTGACCATCACGTCCGTTTCCGCAGGCGGGGAGGCGGTGCGCGAGCTTGCGCGCTCGTTCGGCGCGGCCACGCATATTGTCAAAGGCGCGGGCGTGTACGAGCTGGACCAGACCTACGGGCTGACCGTGCTTTCCCCGCTGTGCGGGCTGACCGCGCAGGCTATTGTGGGCTATGGCCTTACGGAGGAGCAGCTGCGGCAATACGGCTTCGACACGCCGTATCTGCAGGTGGAGTTTGATTACAGAAACGGCGCACAGGAGTCGGTTCCCTACACGCTGCGCGTGACGCCCGCGGATGAATCGGGCCGGCTGTTTTACGCCAACACGCTTGGCAGCAGCGTGGTATATGTCATTGCGCGCGAGGCGTTTATAGACGTTGTCTATGAAAAACTGCTGCTGCGCTGGTTCCTTTCGCCGCTGATGATGGATATCACGGGCGTGACGGTTGAAGACGGCGCGCGGACGGTTGCGTTTGCCGTTGACAACAGCGATGCGAAGAACCCGGTTGTTACCCTTGACGGCCAGCCGCTGGACATTGCGCAGTTTCGCTCATTTTTCCGCCTGCTGGGCAGCGCGGCAAACGACGGGCGGTACCTGGGCGAGCAGCCGCAGCCGACAGACCGACCGGTGATGACGATTACCTATCGGTATTCCGGCGGCAAGGCGGACGACGTGATGACGCTGTATTCAGGCGATGCGCGCCGGGTCAACGTCTTTGTCAACGGCGTGTGCGAGTTTGCCATGAAGGACGCATTTGCTGCGCGTGTAACAGGCGCGCTTTCCGCGCTCAGATCAGGCGAGGCGTTTGATATCAACTGGTAGGCATTCCGCCGAAAAACGATGCTTGTGGCGGAGCAAATTTTCCTCTTGCATATTGCCGGGAGGTCTGATAGAATACCCATATAATTAATTCATTGCAAAAAACAATCAGGCGGAATCGTGCTTGCAGACCGGAACGATCAACAACAAAACCATGCAGCGCAGCAATCTGGCGCTGGTGCTGCGCACCATCTATGAAAGCGACGGGATTTCCCGCCGGGATGTTGCGGCGCACACCGGGCTTACGCCGTCGTCTGTAACCAATATCGTTTCCAGACTCATCGACGACGGGCTGGTGCTTGAGACGGACGATGCGCCGGACGCCCCGGCGGTAGGCCGCCGTCCGATCCGGTTGCACGTGAACGCGGGTCGGCACGCCATCGTGGGCGTGGAGCTTTCCGCAGACCGCATCACCGCGGTCGTTACGGATTTTTGCGGCGAACCCATTGCGCTGGAGCACGCCGACCTGCCCGGCGGCTGTACGCCGGCGGCGGCGGTGGAGCGGATGCGGGAAATGACGGAGCGGCTGCTCGCAGCCCGGGATGTTCCCAAATCGCGCGTTCTGGGATTGGGCCTGATGTCGTCCGGGCCTTACGATGCGGAGACGGGCACCATGTTCGACCCGCCCAACTTTACAGGCTGGCACAACGTGCCGATTGGCCGCATGACTGCGGACGCACTGAGCCTGCCTGTGTGCTTTGACCGGGATTCGGTGGGCTGTGCGCTGGATGCGCAGGCTTTGCTTAACAAGCAGGCGGGCACGCTGTTTGCCGTGATGGTGAACACCATCGGCATTGGCGGCGCGCTCGTGGTTGACGGCGAGGTATACTATGGCCTGCACAACTGCGCCGCGGAAATCGGCTGCATGACGGTGCTGCCGGGCGGGCCGCAGTGCCGCTGCGGCGACCGGGGCTGCCTGGAGGCCATCGCCACCTCGGACGCATTGCTGCGGTGGATGCGGGAGCGGATTGCCCTGGGCGCGCCCGACCCATTTGAAGGGAGGGCGGAAACGGCGGATGCGGCGGCGCTGGCAAAAGCGTATCGCGCCGGCAGGTCCCTGGCGGTGGAGGCGGTGGAGCGGGGTGCAAAATATCTTGGAATCGCCATGGGAAACATCATCAAAATCGTCAGCCCGGATGTGATTGCGCTGGGCGGCGGCTTTCTTTCGGCGTTACCGGAGTATTACGACCTGATTTTAAAGGAGGCGACGGCGCGCAGACAGGCGCAGCCGGAGTTCGTACCCTTTGCCCACGGCCCGATTCAGTGTGCGCTGGGCGGCACGCGGCTTGTGTTGCTGCGCTATTTTAAATCGCTGGAAGCATGAACGCGGCAGGCGCGCGTGGGAACCCGGCGCGCGCCGGAATCTGCTTTGCGGAAGTTTGGGAGGAGGATTTTGTATGAAGAACAGCAAACTCAGGGTCGCGCTCATCAGCTGCGGCATGATAACAAACGCCGCGCACATTCCGGCCTACCGCAGCGTTTCGGACAAGGTCGACGTCGTGGCGGTATGCGACCTAAACGCCACGTCCGCCGGGCAGACGGCGGCGCGCTTTTCCATCCCCAAATGGTATGCCGACGCGGAGGAAATGCTGCAAAGGGAAAGGCCGGATCTCGTTTCCGTCTGCACGCCCAACGCGACGCATAAGGCGCTGACGATGCTCGCGCTTTCCTACGGCGCGCACGTCGCCTGTGAAAAGCCCATTGCGCTGACGTATGCGGATGCAAAGGAACTGTTCGACTATGCCAAAAAACAGGACAAGGTGCTGTTTGCCTGCCAGGTGCTGCGCTATAACCAGGAATACCGGTTTGCGCGCGAGTGCTATGACAACGGCACGCTGGGCGACGTTTATTATTCGGAGTTTTCGCTGATCCGCAGGCGCGGCGTGCCCAAATGGGGCGCGTTTCATAAAAAGTCCGCCAGCGGCGGCGGTGCGCTGTGCGACCTCGGCGTACATATGATCGACGCTGCGCTGTGGGTGACGGGCAACCCGGCGGTGGAAGCCGTTTCAGGCACAACCTCGTCGTATCTTGCGCGCAATGAAAAGGACGTGCTGACAAGCCTTGTGGAAAGCGGCGCGCCGGCGGGCGTGCACAACGCGCGGCCCTATTCGCCCGAGGAGTTCGAGGTGGAGGAGTTTGCCGCGGGCAATATCCGGCTTGAAAACGGCGCGAGCATGAACTTTAAGACCTCATGGGCGGTCAACCTGCCAAACGAGTACCGCATGGCGCTGGCGGGAACGCGCGCGGGCATCCTGCTGCCGGAGATGAAGCTTATCGGCACGATGGGCCGGTATCAGGCGGACATCGAGCCGCGCCTGTTCCCGGACGAGGCGCGCTTTGCAAAGGAGGCGTTTCCCGGGCATCATTATCTGTTTGAAAACGCGGTCAACCATATTCTGACCGGCTCCGAACTGATGGTCAAGCCGGAGGAAACGCTCAGCGTCACGGCCGTGATCGACGCGTTCTACCGTTCCGCCGCGGAGCGCCGCGAGGTGCGCGTGGATGAGATAACCGGATAAAGGGACGCCCGTGTTTGCATGCGCGCGCTGCTGCGCAGAGCGCGCACCGGCGACAGCCTCTGCAGACCTTCTCCGGAAACGCTGTTTTCGGGCGTTTCCCCCCTGTAACCCGGACGCATAAACGCAGGGGGAACGGAACTGTACGGGCAACGTTGGCGGTGCGACGCAATCATATTCAGAAAGAAGGAACATCACGTATGAAAGTCGGTCTCTATTCCATTTCCTGCTCCGGCACCTGGTTTTGCGACAGGCCCGCGCTGACGGTTGAGGAGTTCGTCGACACCGCCAGGCGTTTCGGCTACGACGGCGTGGAGCTCGACCTCAAGCGCCCGCACGGCTCGCCGCTCGATCTGGACGAGAAGCGCTGTGGGCAGATCCGCACTTACATTGAAAAGCAGGGGCTGGAGCTGAGCGGCGTCGCCGCCAACAACAACTTTGCCTCCATCGTGCCCGAGCAGATTGAAAACGAGCTGCTCATGGTGCGCGAGCAGATCCGCGTCGCCAGGCAGCTTGGCGCGCCGGTGCTGCGCGTGTTTGCCGCATGGCGCGGCATTGTCAAGCGCAATGGCGTCGCGACCTATGAGGTTCCGGAAAAGTACCATACCTATTACGGCGCGCTTGACTACGAGCTGCGGCAGAGCGTTGTGACCTGCCTCAGGGAATGCGCAAAGTGGGCGGAGGACGCGGGCGTTATGCTGGCGCTGCAAAACCACCATCCCATCATCAACGATTATCATGATATGCTCGATATCGTGTCGTGGGTGGACTCGCCGTTTGTCAAGTGCTGCCTGGACGCGCCCTGCTGCGGCTGGACGCCCGAGCATCAGAGCGATGCATATCTTGCGCAGGCTGTGCGCGACGTGGGCGGTCTGCAGATGATTACGCACGCCAATGCGGAGTTTATCGAGCATGCGGACGGCCGCATCGAGATGATCTCGTTCGACCCGGCCATTCAGCCGGTGCTGACCAACTACCCCGCGTTTGTTAAGGCGCTTAAGGAAACCGGCTATGAAGGGTATATCAACTTTGAGTTCTGCCATATGCCGTTCCGCAACGGGCAGGTGCGCGGCTATAACGACTACATCGAGGATCAGATTCGCATTGCCCGGAACTATTTCCGCGGGCTGATTGAACAGGCATAGCCTGTGCCGGCGCGCCGAAAGCGGCTAAAGCTGTGATTGAGACTCCAGGATGGGGCCGCGGTTCCATGTTGGATCCGTATGGAAAAAACGGATGGGAAGGCGCCCGGCAGGGGACGGCATGCCCGCAAACGAGAGGCGCCCACGCAAAAGAAATGGGCGAAAAACGCGGATTTCCGGGCAAAAATTGCCGCTACGACGATCGTCGCCCGCATGCAGCAAGACGGCGCCGACAGGATGCGCCCACCCATGATGAAAAATGGAATTCCACCGGAAAAATACGGGAATGTTTTGCAAAAATTTGAAAAAATGATTGCATGGGTTTGCAAATGATAGTATAATACACACACGAATCATAAAGCAGGATTTTTGCATGACAGTATCATGAATGCGGACGGCGGGTCCGCGCAAACCGATTGATTAAAACCACAATGAGGTCGCTTTGGTATCGCCTGCGCGAGCGGGGATACGGGCGTGTAACCGGCCTTGGCCCCGGCGGCTCCGGGCGTATGCGGTAACTTGGGCATTGACCCTGGTTATATATAATGAAGGAGGAAACACCATGAAGAAGTATCTTGCCATTTTGCTGGCCGTTGCGATGCTGCTTGCGGCAGTTGCCTGCGCACCCGCAGCGGAAGTTCCGGCAGCGGAAGCTCCGGCGGCGGAAGCTCCGGCAGCCGAGGCCCCGGCGGCGGAAGAGCCTGCAGCCGAAGGCGCTAAGGACGTTAAGCTGGCGTCGCACAACGCGATTATCGAAGGCAACCCCTACCGCGTCCGTTACGAAGCGGACATCCAGGAGGCTGCGGCCGACGCCGCCAACTATGGCCTGAACGTGTCCTATGCGTCGTTCGTATCCAACTGGGATGCGGCCACCGAGTCCCAGCAGATCGAGAACAGCATCAACGAAGGCTTCGACATCATCCTGGTCAACCCCGTCTCTTCGACCGGCCTCGATCCGATCATTGAGAAGGCGCAGGAAGCCGGCATCATCTACATCAACGCCGACTGCGAATACACCTCGCCGGATGTCGACGTGCTGAACGTTTGCACCGACCAGGAGTACCTGGGCTACCGTACCGCGACCTATGCCGGCGAAGTGCTGGGCAAGGGCGCAAAGGTCGTCATGATCGCCGCGCTGGATGGCAACTCCGCCAACACGCAGCGTCAGGCCGGCTTTGAAAAGGGCATTGCCGAGCAGGGCCTCGAGGTCGTCGGCGGCCAGTACAACCATGACTGGGACGCCGTGAAGGCGCAGCAGATCATGACCGAGATCCTCAACTCCGGCATGGAGTTTGACGGCGTGCTCATCTCGCAGTGCGCAGAGGCGGCTCTGGCGGCCTACGATGCGGCGGGCAAAGAATATCCGAAGTTCATGGGCTTCAACGACACCGGCGAATGGATGCAGAGAGTGCTCAAGCTCAACGCGGAAGAGAAGAAGATGGACTTCATCGTGCTGTCCAACCCTCCGGGCGTGGGCGCGAGCGCGCTGAACTTCGGCCTCAACATGCTGCTTGGCAAAGAGCTGAAGGACGACATCTATAACGTGCCGGAAATCCACAGCATCTACCTCAAGTCGAAGGTTGATTTCACCTATGACGACATCAACAACGACGAGTTCAAGTCGATGGCGGAAGGCATGGCTCCTGGCGACGCCATCACCTACTGGCTGACCATTGACGAGGTTGCGCAGGAATACTTTAAGTAAGAGTCCGCGTCGTTTGACGCAGGCATAATCCATTGGCCGCTTGACCGGCGGGAGCGATTCCGCCGGTCAAGTCAGCTTATACAAGACGACAGGAATGGAATGATTTTGCGCCGCGCGCCATGGGTTTTGTGCGGCGTTGCCCGCGGGGGTGAGCGCGGGCGGGGGATAGGCGCGGAAAGCCGGATAAAAGTGATATAAATTTTTTCAATTGGAAGATCAGCGCCGCGCGCGCTTTTGCTATAATAGATATAAACAGTTTACGGGGGGAAATCATTTTGACAGGAGGGAATGCCCATGTTTGAGTTACGCGGGATCGGAAAGCGGTTTGACGCGGTCGTGGCGCTCAACGGAGCGTCGCTGCATGTGCAGCCGGGTGAGATCCGTGCGCTGCTTGGCTCCAACGGGTCCGGCAAATCGACCATGATCAAGGTGCTTGCCGGGCTTGTCAACCCCAACGCGGGTGAAATTCTGTTTGACGAAAAGCCCGTGTCCATCAAAAGCGGCGTTGATTCGAGGCGGCTTGGCATCGCCACGGCGTTTCAGGATTTGAGCCTTGTGCCCACCATGAGCGTCAAGGACAACATCCTGCTTGGCAACGAACCCATGACCAAGCTGGGCATGGTGGATAAAAAAGCGTCGGGGAAGATCATTTCCGAGCTGCTTGCCAGGTTTCACATCGAATGCGACCCCAACGCGTATGTGCAGACGCTGACCCCGTCGGTACAGACCATGCTCGAGGTCGCCAAGGCGGTTTCGCTCGGGCCGAAGCTGCTGCTGCTCGACGAGGTGACCGCCGCGCTGCACTATGACGAGATCGAGGTGCTGTTTTCCGTCATGCGCGAGCTCAAACGGGCGGGCGTAGCGATGATTTACGTTACGCACCGCATGAACGAAATCTTTCATATCTGCGACACGGCGACCATCATGCGCGGCGGGGAAACCGTTATTGAGGACCGAATCGACAACCTGTCGCTCGACGATATCGTGTTTTATATGACGGGGCAGCGGCCCGACGCGCAGAAGCGGGAGGAATCGCATGAGTTCGAGACGGCGGAGAGCGACCTGATTCTCGACGTCAGGCATCTCGAGCTGTTTCCCAGGGTGCGCGACCTGTCGCTCCGGGCCTATCAGGGCGAGATCATCGGAATCGGCGGCCTGCAGGGGCAGGGACAGTCGGAGTTCATCCGCGCGCTGCTCGGCGCCGAGCAGATTGAGGGCGGCAGCATCGACTACTGCGGCAAGGAAATCCACTTTAAGTCGCCCGCCGAGGCGGTGAAAAACGGCATGGGCTTCATCTCCGGCGAGCGTAACCGCGAGGCGATGTTTCCGCTGCGCACCGTGGAGGAGAACATCATTGCGGGCAAGGTAGCCAAGGGCCCCCTGTTTGCGTACTTGACGCCGAAGTCCAACCATGCGTTTGCCAACGAGGCGGTGGAAAAGTACGCCATCAAGATCGGTTCGCTCGACCATCCGGCCAGCTCGCTTTCCGGCGGAAACCAGCAGAAGCTGGTCGTTGCGCGGTGGATTGCCATGCAGCCGCGGCTGCTGCTGCTCGACGACCCGACCAAGGGCGTGGATATTCACTCGCGGCAGGAAATCCATAAGATTCTGCGCCTGTGTGCGGAAGAGGGCATGACGGTGATCATTTCCTCGAGCGAAAGCGAGGAGCTTTTGAGCATTTCCGACCGCATCTATGTGTTCTATGAAGGGTGCGTGAGCGCCATGCTTGCCGGCGAGCAAAAAACGCCCGAGCGGCTGGTTGCCGCCATGATGGGCATGACCGGCGCGTCCGAATCCGGAGAAAAGGAGACGCAGCAATGATCCAGACCCTGAAAAACGCGTTTCTGCGGTTTCGCAGAACCTCCGCTTTCGCGGGCTTTATCCTGTTTCTCGCGGCGCTGATTCTCAATGCGGCCATACAGGGGCCGGCGTCCTTCTTCAGCGTCAAAAGCATCAATACGCTGTTTGCAAAGAACATGCCGTTTATTCTGGTGGCGATTTCCCAAAGCCTGCTGCTGATCTCCGGTACGATGGATATCTCCTGCGGCGTACAGGTGGCGCTGGTCAACGTGGTCATCATCATGACCGGGCAGGAATGGGGGCTTTCGTTCCCGGTCTGCTGCCTGCTCGGCATTGCGGCGGCCATGCTCGCGTCGCTGCTGTGCTGGGTGTGTTGCTCGGTGTTCCGGCTTCCGGCGCTGCTTGCCAGTTTTGCGCTGACCTACGTCATCAAGGGCGTGAACGTGCTGATTATGAGCGTGCCGCAGGGCAAGGTGGACAAGGTGTTCTATAAGGCCTACGACGCGCAGCTGCTCGGGTTTATCCCGGTATCGGCTATTGCGCTGGTGCTGGTGCTGCTGCTGTGGCTGTATATCAAGCGCACCAAGTTCGGCACAAACATCTACGCTGTGGGCGGAAATCCCAGAAACGCCTACGCCGCGGGCATCGACCCGATGCGGGTGCAGTTTCAGGCGTTCATGCTCAAGGGCCTGATCGTGGGCATCGCGGGCGTATGCATCACGCTGATGATCGCGTCCGGCAACCCGCTGCAGGCCGAGGATTACGGCATCCGTTCGCTGTCTGCCTGCATCATCGGCGGCCTTGGCTTCGGCGGCTGGGGCTCGGTCGCGTGCGCGGTGTTCGGCTCAAGCTTCTTTGTGCTGATTCAAAACACGGTTTACTACTTCTTCACGCTGCTGGTCAAGCTGATTCCGGGTTTCTCGGTCACGTCATACTGGCAGAACTTTGTTTCGGACATCATCATCTTCCTTGGTCTGCTGATGACCATCGTCACCGCCAAGGGGCAGCGCGAGGCGCTCAAGCAGGGCATTGTGCGCCAGGTCAGGCGCGCGGAGCGATATGATAAGCCTGCCGCAGCTTCCGCGGAGGGAGGTCAGAGCGATGAGAAATAATCGAACGGGGCAGTTGCCGATCGGCCAGGGTATAAAGACGTTTGTTCAGAAAAGTCCGGCGCGTATGGCGTTTATCATCGCGGCGCTGCTGTATTTTGTTACGGTGATCATCGCGCCCGCGTCGCTCAACCAGAGCGCGATCGGCTCGATCATCATGCTTACGCTACTTCTCAGCTTTGCGTCCGCAGGGCAGACCATCGTGCTCATCGGCGGCGGCATGGACTTTGGCGTCGGCGCGGTCATGTCCTCCGCGGCGATTCTGACCACGACCATCATGAACAGCCAAAACGGCAGGTTTGTCGAGCTGCTGATCGTCGCGCTGGCGATGGGCGCGCTGGTCGGCCTGGTCAACGGCGTATGCTCCGTTAAAATCGGACTGCCGCCGATGATCGTGACAATGGCCATTTCCAATGTGGTCACGCGCATGCAGTATGTGCTCACGCAGGGCAGCCCGATGGGCTATGCGTCGCCCGCGTTCATCAAATCGGTGACCACGCGCCTGTTCGGCGTGCAATTCTTGCCGTCGATCATTCTGTATGCGCTGATTCTGTTTCCGCTGGTGTTCTTTATCCTCAACCGCTCGCGCTTCGGCAAGCAGGTCTATCTGGTTGGAAACAACCCGGTCGCCGCGCGGCTCAACGGTGTCAAGGTGCACCGGGTACAGATTCTGACCTATGTCATCTCGGGTCTGTTCGCGGCGTTTGCCGGCATGCTCGGCGCAGCCTATATGAACGCGGCGCGCTGCCAGATCTTTGACGAGTACGCATATAACTCGCTGATTGCCGTGATCATCGGCGGCACGACGCTCAACGGCGGCGTGGGCAGCTATACCGGTAGCATCGCCGGTTCGCTGGTCATGATTGTGCTGAGCAACGCGCTCACCACAATGGGCCTTGCGCAGCCGATGCGCAACATCTTCATGGGCGCGATCATGATTCTGCTGCTGACGCTGTACAACCGCGAGAAGTCGGTTCGTCAATAGCCGCGGCGCCTTGTCTGGCGAAAAATGCGGCCGGCCCGGGGTAAAATGCCTGGTCCGGCCGCATTTTTACATGTACATGTAAACGGAGGAATACGGATGCAACGGCATAATGCCAGGCAAAATACCGGCGTTGTACGGCAGGTGACCGGCATGCTGGCGGCGGCGGCGGTCGTATACGCGCTTGTCAATACGCTCATCGGCGTGCTGATTAACGAGATTATCGATGCGTTTGCGCTGGCGGGAACGGCGCAGGGCGTTATGAGCAGCATGCTCAGCCTCGGCATGATGTTTGCGCTGCTGGCAACGCCCGCGCTGCAGGGACGGATTGAAAAGCTGACCATGGTGCTGCTGGCCGGGCTGTTGCAGTCCGTGACGCTCATTTTATCCGGCGCTTCGCCGACCTTTGCCGTGTTTGCCGCGACAAGCGTGCTGCTGGGTCTGGGCTGCGGCTGGCTCGACAGCTATATGAACTCCTGCATGGTGGACGTGCATCCCACGGACAGCCCCAGATTCATGGGGGTGTTGCACGGCATGTTTGGCATCGGCAGCCTCCTGGCGCCGCTTTTGATCCGCGCGCTGCTGTTTTTTACAACATGGCGCGGCGTTTACTACATTACGGCAGTCCTGATGCTTGCGGCGACGGCGTGCGTGCTCTGCGTCAACCAACGCGTCAAGCGCGCGGGCGGCGTGGCACATGCGCGCGAATCCAAACTGACGGCGCGGAATGTGCTGGATTACCTGCGGAACCGGCGCAACCTGCTGTTGCTCGCGTTCGGCATGTTAACGGCCATGACGCAAAGCGGCGTCACCTGCTGGGTTGTGCGGTATATGACGCTGAAGTTCGACGCGGAGCTGCTGGGGGCGACCTGTATCACTGCATTCTGGATCTGCGCAACCATAAACCGGTTCTTTACGCCGCGCATCCGCATGCGCCCGCTGACGCTCTGCATCCTGGGCGCGCTGCTGTCCGCGGCCTGCCTGCTTATGTGCGTGCTCACGCAGAGCGCGCTTGCCGCATGCATAATGGTCGGCGGCGCCGGGCTGTTCAGCGGACATTTTATGCCCATGCTGCTCATCGAGGGCGCGGAGGGATATCATGGCAGCACAACGCTGACCACGTCCGTGATGATGCTGGTCATGGGTGCCGCGCGCGTGGCGATTCCGCTGATGATGGCGTTTGCTACGGACGCGATTTCCATTGAGGCGAGCCTGCTGCTGCCCGCCGCCGCCGCGCTGCTTGGCGCGCTGTGCGGCTTCCTTGCGCTGCGCGCAGCAAAGCGCAAGGCATAAAACGCCCCGATTACCGCCTGCAAAAAAGCGTGAACCGATGATATGCATGCCGGGCAGGCGGGCGCGGGCTGCTGAAAGTTGAAAAAGGCGTTCAATGAAATCGCACAGTAAGCGCGGGTTTGTTCCGCGGGCTTGCACGCGGCGTTTTCACCGCGCCTGTCGCTGACAGATTGTTCGGATCTTCCCGCGTTTCCATCAGGCGCGGGCTGACACAGCAGCCCGCGGCATCCCTTTTGGCACGCTGTGCCCGCCTGTCCGGCGGACACAAACCGGGGGCAGAGCCAAGGGCCCAAGGGTGCGCGCC
The DNA here is from genome assembly GCA_964447605.1 of uncultured Oscillospiraceae bacterium. Lineage (GTDB taxonomy): Bacteria > Bacillota > Clostridia > Christensenellales > CAG-138 > CAYUTA01. The sequence continues at coordinate 20,483 of CAYUTA010000003.1, forward strand.
AATCGAATACGGGCGCCTGACGCGTACGCGCGGCCGGGTTTTGAAACGCCGGGTGACGGCGCAGCCCTACGGCCGGTTTTGTTTCTTTGTGCGCGCCGCGCGCGCCGCTTCACGGTTCTTTACGGCGGCCTGATCCAGACATGCGCCGATCAACAGGCCAAAGCACATGCCGAGCGGTAGGCACAGGGCAAGCTTGTCGAACGAAACGCCGAAAGAGACGCCGACGCTTATGCCGAGACACAGATAAATGGACAACCAGCTCACGACCGGCCGCTCCTTTTCAAAGCGGTCGCCCTTTTCGCCCGCTTCGGCGGGCGAAAACCCCAGCTTTTCCAGCACGCGGCGGGAAGCGGCGTTGTCCGGCTCCGCCTCGGCGATGATGAAGTACAATTCGTCGCAGGCGGAGAACGCCCAGTCCATGACGGCGTGGACGGCCTCGGTGGCATAGCCGCAGTTTTGGCAGTCTCCGTCAATGCCGTAGCCAATTTCGGCTTCCCCTTCGGCGGGCGGGCCTTTGAACCCCAGGCTCCCAACCGGCGCGCCGGCTTTGGTTTCAATAGTCCAGTTGGTATACCAAAGCCGCTGCGCAGGGCTTGCCCGGCAGCCGTCGCGCATCTGCACATACGCCTGAAGCATGTGCGCGTCCTGCTCGCCGTCAATCAGGCGGTCAAGCTCCCCGTCGGTCATGGGCCGCAGCCGCAGACGTCTGGTTTTGATGATTGGTCGGGCTTGTTTGATGGTTGCTCCCCTCCAGTCGCTTGTGCCCGGCCGGGAACAGGCAGGCCGGGGTCGCCGCGCTTATTCGTGTAAAGTCGTTTTGCAGCCGCGCAAAATGCGCGTTCCGCCCTTGCCGTTGCCGGCGCGCCGCTAGCGGTTCAGCAGCGTCCAGACCTTGAAGATCAGGGTTTGCGTTTTGCCGTCCGGAATCCTGCCGGCCAGCGCGTCTTCCACAAGCTGAGCAAGCGGGATGCGCTCCACCTGGAGGAATTCGTCCTCGTCGGTATGCGCGTCAAAAAACGTCAGGCCGCGCGCAAGGTAGAGATGGATGACCTCGTCGGAGTATGCGACCGTTGGGAAATACTCGCCCAGATAGGTCCATACCTCCGCGGTTGCGCCGGTTTCCTCCGAAAGCTCGCGCCGCGCCGCCTCGTCCGGCGTTTCGCCGGGGTCGAGCTTTCCGGCCGGGACCTCGAGCAGCACCCGGGCGAAGGGATAGCGGTACTGCCGCACCATGACGGCCTCGTTTTGTTCCGTCAGCGGCAGCACGCATACCGCGCCGCTGTGGCGGATGTATTCGCGCGTGGCCTGCCTGCCGTTGGGCAGCTCGATGGTATCGCGGAACAGATGCACGACCTTTCCGCAAAACAGCTCTTCGCACGCAAGCCTGCGTTCCAGTAAATTTTCCATGTTTACCGCCTCATTTCTTGCAGGGACGTTGAAAGGACGCCGCCATGGTATACGATCATCCTTTTCGGCTGCCGCGCATGCAGCTGGAAAACGCGCGGCCTCCGGCCTGTTGGGACGCGTCCTGCCCTATGTGGACATGATACCATAGCTGAAAGAATATTTCCAACCAAGATAGCTACGGCGTACAGGGGACACACGCCTGATAGACTTCCGCTTACAGTTAATCCCGCCTGTTTTCACACGCAGGCTGCCGTTTGCCCTTCGGCCCGAACGGAAAGTCCAGGCTTGTATGGCGGAATGGCGCCAGATTGTGCGGCTTTGAGACTGCGATGCCCGGCTTTCCTGTTGCGTAACCGGAATATGCGGCGGACGCGCGACCGTCCGCCGGGTCGGGTCATGCTCTGCCCGAAGCATCCGGACTCTTTCCGCCGCCGTATGGTTTTTGCTCCCGCCGTTGCGTTTCCCTGCGCCCCAGGGAACAAAGCTTCATGCCGCTATGGTCATGCTGCGCGTCGCCCGGCCCGGCATTGATCCTATGGACAATCTGATTATATGCCAGATCAGGAATGCAAAGGGTGACTGGCGGGGTGCAGACGCAAAAAAAGTCGTAGCAGCGGCCGCGCCGAATAAAGCGCGCCGGAATGGCCGGAGCAGAACATAGATGGAGGCGGAAACAGACCGGAAAAAGCCGCTTTCGGCATTCCGGCCAACGGCGTGCAGGAGCATAAAACCAGCGGGAATCAGGGATTGCGCACGCGTGGCCGCAGATCCTTTGATAAAAAGCCTGAAAGCGGCGCGCGCCGGGGCTTTTCAAAGGCGCGTGGTTTTGATAAACTGTAGCTGTCCGGTCTGATACAAAAGCATTGGGGGAAGAAACATGTTTGATATTACGGCCATTGGCGAGCTGCTGGTGGACTTTACCGAAAGCGGCGTTTCACCCGCGGGGATGCGCTTGTTTGAGCAGAACGCGGGCGGCGCGGTGACGAACCTGCTCGCTGCGGCCGCGCGCTGCGGCGCGCGCACTGCGTTTATCGGCAAGGTTGGCGACGACATGCACGGGCATTTCCTCAAGGAGGCGATGGAGGGCGCGGGCGTAAACATGGAGCGGCTGATCTTTACCGACGAGGTGTTTACCACGCTGGCGTTCGTGGCGCTCAATCCCGGCGGCGAGCGCGCGTTTTCCTTTGCGCGCAAGCCCGGCGCGGACACATGCATTCGGGAGGACGAGCTGCCGCGCGAGGTGCTTGAAAACACCCGGATTTTGCATACGGGCTCGCTCTCACTGACCGACGAACCCGCGCGCACGGCGACCCGCCGGGCAATCGAAATCGCCCGTACGGCCGGGGCGGTCGTTACCTATGACCCCAACTACCGCGTGAGCCTGTGGCGCAGCGAGCGGCAGGCGGTCGAGGCAATGCGTTCCCTGATTCCGACGGCGCAGATGATGAAGCTCTCCGACGAGGAGACGGCGCTGCTGACGGACAGCTCCGACCCGGCGGAGGCCTCCGCCAGGCTGGTCGACGCGGGCGTTTGCGTAGTGGCGGTCACGCTCGGCGGCGAGGGCGCGTTCATCCGCGTGGGCGAACAAACGGGCATAGCGCCCGGCTTTGCCTGCCGGGTCGTGGACACCACGGGCGCGGGCGACGCGTTTTTCGGCGGATTTTTATACCGCTTTTTGCGGTTTGACAAGCAGCCGTGCGAGCTGACGTTGGAGGAGGCGTGCGAGTGCGCGCGCTTTGGCAACGCCGTGGCCTCGCTGTGCGTGGAGCGGCGCGGGGGCATCCCGGCCATGCCGCCGCTTAAAATGGTGGAGGAGCGGCTCGCGCGCGGCTAAGCCGCAAAACCTTGTCCGGACGGGCCATTTATGAGGATCGCATGAGTATTTTGGAACGCATTGGAAACAGGATGTATGCGCCCGGGCCGGGCGTAACGGGCGCGCCGCCGGAGCGTGGGGTCAGGCGGTTTCTCTTTCTGCTGGCGACGCATTTTTGGAAGCTGCTCGCGCTGAACCTGCTGCTTGTGGCGTTTTCCCTGCCCATCATCAGCGCGCCCGCGGCGCTCAGCGGCGCAAACCGCGTGCTGATGAAGCTGACGCGCGAGGGCAACTGCTTTTTGTGGCCGGATTTCTGGGGCGAGTTCCGCCAGAGCTTCTGGAAGAGCGTGCCGCTCGGGCTGCTGTTTGCGCTCATGTTCGCGGCCGGGTTCTGGCTGATCGGCGTAGCCAACGCCAGCGTGGGGATGGCGCGTGTGATTGCCGGCGGAATCGCCGTATTTGATATCGTTCTTGCGCTGCTGTGGGGCGGTTATGCGTTCATCCTGCTGTCCACGCTCGAGCAGCCCGTGCCGACGCTGCTGAAAAACGCGCTCGCGTTGCTGGCGCTCGACGCGCGGCATACGCTATACGCGTTGCTGACGCTGAGTTGTATGAACGGGGTCGTGTTGGCGCTGCTGCCGGGCAGCGTTGTGCTGACGCTGCTGCTGTGGCCGGTGTTGACGCAATTGATGCTGTGTATCAATGTAAACGTGCCGCTGCAAACGCATATCATCGGCCCGATGACCGCGGCGGAGGGGGATAAAGCCGCATAATTACCCGGCGGCGCATAGGCATAGGCATCGAAAACGCGCGAATATGGAAGGCCGCGCGCCGTCCATTTAAGCCCAAATTGACAGGAAAATTAAAAAAATATATGATTTATGCTTGACAAGCGCAACAAATGATGCTAGATTATCCACAATATCATATATTTTGTTGAGAAAGGAGCGGCAAGCAATGACGCGGACGGTCGAAAGAACATATGCAAGCGATACCAGGCCGACTGCATCGGCTATGTCGGCTTGCGCTTTTGCCGCTGCGCTCTCCATCCTGATTATTCGTGCGCTCAGCCTTTCGCTGAGCGTATTCCTTTTGTCGGCGCTGGTACTTTGCGGCATCCTGCTCAACCTCGTACTGCTGTGCCGCAGGCCGCGGACGGAACAAAGTTAGGTGATTCAGAACTTAACGGCGGTTCCGAAAGCGGGGCCGCCGTTTTTATATATCGGGGCGCGATACGCACCCCGAGAGGTCAGTTGATGAAATAGGGAGGAAAATAAAAATGAAAAAACTGGTTTGTCTTACAATGGCCGCTCTGATGATGGCCGCCGTATTTGCAGGCTGCGCGCCTGCCGCCCCGGAGTCCCCCGCTGCGGAAGCGCCTGCGGCTGAAACGGGCGCGGAGCCCGCACAAGCGCCCGCCGGGGCGATCAAGATTGGCGGAACCGGCCCGCTGACCGGCGGGGCCGCAATCTACGGCACCGCGGCCAAACAGGGCGCGGAGATCGCCGTTGAGGAGATCAATGCGCTGGATGGCCTCAAATTCGACCTGAAGTATGAGGACGATACCCATGATGCGGAAAAGGCGGTCAACGCCTACAACGCGCTCAAGGACTGGGGGATGCAGATCTCGCTTGGTTCGGTGACCTCTACGCCCTGCGTGGCGACCGCGGACCTGACCTATGAAGACCGTATCTTCGCCCTGACGCCGTCCGCCTCCTCCACCGCGGTGCTGGAAGGCCGCGACAACATGTTCCAGATGTGCTTTACGGACCCGAACCAGGGATCCGCTTCCGCGCGGTATATCTTCGACAAGCAGCTCGGCACCAAGATCGCCGTTATCTGGAAGAACGACGACGTATACTCCAAGGGAATCTATGAGACCTTTGACGCAAAGGCCAAGGAGCTCAACCTCGACGTCGTATCCGTAACCACCTTTACCGAGGACAGCCAGAATGACTTCTCCGTGCAGCTCACCGACGCGCAGAACAAGGGCGCGGACCTGATCTTTTTGCCCATGTACTACCAGGCGGCTTCGCTGATTCTCGATCAGGCCAACAAGACCGGCTATGCGCCCAAGTTCTTTGGCGTGGACGGCATGGACGGCATCCTGACCCTTGAGGGCTTCGACACCACGCTGGCGGAGGGCGTCATGCTCCTTACTCCGTTCTCCGCGGACGCTTCCGACGAAAAGACCAAGAGCTTTGTCGCCAAGTATCGTGAGAAGTACGGTGAAACGCCCAATCAGTTTGCGGCCGACGCATACGATTGCGTATACGCTTACTATCAGGCCTGCACCGCCGCGGATATCACCGCCGACATGAGCGCCTCCGACACCTGCGACAAGATGATCGAGCAGTTCACCACCATGACCTTCGACGGCCTTACCGGCGGCGGCATGACCTGGGATAAAACCGGCGCGGTTTCCAAGGCCCCCAAGGGCATGGTCATTACCAACGGCGTTTACGTCGGCATGGATTGAGCCTGTTATCAGACGGCTACCGGCATCCGGCACGGGCGCCCTTGGGCCCGTGCCGGAAGGCCGGCGCATGATGGGGGGCCGCCATCCTGGACGGCGCCCTGGGTTGTCCAAAAACTTTATTTTTGGACAGGGACAACCGCGTATTGCTTCTTGCCCTGCGGACTCCCGGGCGGCAACATGCACAGGGAAACCGCCCAAACCGGGCGATCCGTTCCGCCGGCAAATCCGGCGGAGCCGGAACGAACCTCCGGAAGGCTGCGGCCCTCCGAGCCCGCCCATGGCTTTTTTGACGGGGCGCGCGGTATGCGCGAATTTTGTATGCTGCTTCAGCCTCAAACGGCCGCGCCGTTTGTCGGCTTTGTCGTTGCAGGATTGGTAGAACGAACCGGCTGCTCCAATTTTTCGACGGGCTCGAGAGGCCGCCGTCCGAGACGGCGGTCTCCGATTGTAGATGAAGGAGCAATTTATTGTGAATGGCCGGGGCGCTTGATCCGATGAGGACGGGCCGCGCTACGACGATGCCCCCTCATTGCTTTTATGGGGGCAAATTGATATAATGACGTGTACTTTAAGGATTGGGGTGTTGGGATGGATTTCTTATCCTATGCGATCAGCGGGCTGAGCCTTGGCAGCGTTTACGCCATCATAGCCCTGGGCTATACGATGGTGTACGGCATTGCCAAAATGCTCAACTTTGCGCACGGCGACGTAATCATGGTCGGCGCGTACATCTGCTTTTTTGCAACGTCGCGTTTCGGCCTGCCTCCGGTGGTGGGAATCTTGTTCGCGATGCTGGTATGCACCGCGTTGGGTATGACCATCGAACGGCTTGCTTACAAGCCGCTGCGCCAGGCGCCATCGCTGGCGGTGCTGATTACCGCCATCGGCATGAGTTACTTTTTGCAAAATGCGGCGCAGCTGCTGTGGACGTCCAACCCCAAGGTGTTTACCTCCGTTGTGGGCAACGATGCAATCAAGCTATTTGGCGGTCAGCTCTCGATTTCGCATGTGACGGTCGTCACCATCGCCACGTGTATTGTCATCATGTGCGCGCTGACGTTCTTTACCGGCAGGACCAGAATGGGCAAGGCCATGCGCGCCTGCTCCGAGGACAAGGCGGCGGCGCAGCTGATGGGCATCAACGTCAACACCACCATCTCCATGACCTTTGCCATCGGCTCGGCGCTGGCGGCCGTCGCCGGCGTGCTGCTGTGCTCGGCCTATCCGACGCTGATGCCTACCACGGGCTCCATGCCGGGCATTAAGGCGTTCACCGCGGCGGTGTTCGGCGGCATAGGCTCCATTCCGGGCGCGTTCTTAGGCGGCATTTTGCTGGGAATCATCGAAATCTTTGCCAAGGCGTATATCTCCACCCAGCTTTCAGACGCCATTGTGTTTGCCGTGCTGATCATCGTGCTGATCGTCAAGCCCAGCGGCCTGCTTGGGCGGCGTATCAGCGAGAAGGTGTGAGGGTATGAAGATGAAAGCATGGAAATCTTGGAGAAAGAGCACCCGCGGCGCGGCAATTACATATGCGATGGTCGTGGTTCTGTTCGTGGCCGTGCAGCTGCTTAGCGCCACCGGGAATATCTCGAGCCTCATCAAGGGTCAGCTCGTGCCCATCTGCGCATATGTGGTCATGGCGCTTTCGCTCAACCTGACCGTGGGCGTGTTGGGTGAACTGAGCCTCGGTCATGCGGGTTTTATGAGCGTCGGCGCGTTTTCCGGCGCGGTCCTGGCTGCCGGCCTGAAGCTTGGCGGCGCGCCGGACGCCGTGCGCCTGCTTTTGGCCATCGTCGTCGGCGGGTTGCTTGCCGGTGTCGCCGGCCTGTTGATCGGCATTCCGGTGCTGCGGCTGCGCGGCGACTACCTGGCGATTGTGACGCTGGCGTTTGGCGAAATCATTAAGGGCATCATCAACAATCTGTATGTCGGCGTGGATGCAAATGGCCTGCAGGTCAGCATCCTAAACGATAACCTCAGCCTGGCGGAGGGTGGAAAGGTCATCATCAGCGGTCCGATGGGCGTTTCCGGCAATGAGAAAATCTCGACCTTTATCGCCGGGTTCCTCCTCATCATGGTGTGCCTGATCCTGATTTATAATCTGGTGGACAGCCGTTCGGGGCGCGCGATTCTGGCGCTGCGCGACAATGTGATCGCCGCCGAATCGGTGGGCATCAACATCACAAAATATAAACTGATGGCGTTTGTCATCTCTGCCGCGATGGCCGGCATGGCGGGCGCGTTATTTGCCATGAACTACTCCACGGTGGTGGCCAGCAAATTTGATTTCAACACCTCCATACTGGTGCTGGTATTCGTGGTGCTCGGCGGACTTGGCAACATGCGCGGCTCCATCATCGCCGCCACGCTGCTCACCGTGCTGCCGGAGCTGCTGCGCAAGTTCAGCGATTACCGCATGCTCATTTACGCCATCATCCTCATTCTGATCATGCTGGCAACCAACAATCCGTCCATGCAGCAGTTCTTCGGCGGCATAGGCGGATGGGTGCGCAGGCTGTTTCGGCGGGACGTCGGCGGCAACGCCGGGAAAGGAGGCGCCGTCAATGGATAACATGGTGCCTGTGCCGAGCCTCGGCATCATCCCGGAGCGCGACGTGGGCAGCACGCCCATTCTCGATATCCACCATCTGGGCATCGACTTTGGTGGACTGCATGCGGTGGACGACTTCAACCTGGTCATCGGCCGCACGGAGATTGCGGGCCTGATCGGTCCCAACGGCGCGGGCAAGACGACGGTGTTTAACCTGTTGACCAATGTTTACACCCCTACGCGCGGCGTGATTCTGCTCGACGGCGTGGATATCCGCGGCAAGAAGACGTGGCAGCTCAACAAGATGGGCATTGCGCGCACGTTCCAAAACATCCGCCTGTTTGCGCGCCTGAGCGTGGAGGATAACGTGAAAATCGGCCTGCATAACGCCTTTGCGTACTCGATGGCCGGCGGTATGTTGCGGTTCCCGTCGTATTGGAAGAGCGAGCGCAAGGCGCATGAAACCGCGCTGGAACTGCTCAAACTATTTGATATGCAGGATCTGGCCGATCATCAGGCGGGCAGCCTTCCCTACGGCGCGCAGCGCCGGCTGGAGATTGTCCGCGCGCTGGCAACCAACCCCAAGCTGCTGTTGCTTGACGAGCCCGCCGCGGGCATGAATCCGTCGGAAACCGGCGAGCTGATGCAAAACATCAAAAAAATCCGCAACACGTTCGAAATTGCCGTCATGCTCATCGAGCACGACATGAACCTGGTCATGGGCATCTGCGAGGGCATTGCGGTGCTCAACTACGGCAAGATCATCGCCAAGGGCACGCCAAATGAGATCAAGAGCAACCCCGTGGTCATTGAGGCCTATCTTGGCCGCCGGGAGGAGAAGGGGGGCGCGGACGTATGCTGAAGGTGGAGAACATCAACGTATATTACGGCAACATCCACGCCATTAAGGATGTAAGCTTTACGGTCGAGGACGGCGAAATCGTGTCGCTCATCGGCGCAAACGGCGCGGGCAAATCCACGGTGTTGAAGACCATTTCCGGCCTGCTGCACTCCAAGACGGGCGATGTCCTGTTCGCCGGCCACAGCATCAAATCCGTGCCGCCGCACAGGATTGTCGCGCAGGGCGTGGCGCAGGTGCCGGAGGGCAGGCGCGTGTTCGCGCGCATGAGCGTGGAGGAAAATCTGGAGATGGGCGCGTTTACCCGGCCGCTTTCGGGCGTGAGCGGCGCGCTTGCCAATGTGTATGAGCGGTTCCCGCGGCTGAAGGAGCGCCGCCGCCAGGTGGCGGGTACGCTTTCCGGCGGCGAGCAGCAGATGCTGGCGATGGGCCGCGCGCTGATGTCGCACCCCAAACTGATGATGCTTGACGAGCCGTCCATGGGCCTTGCGCCCATCCTGGTCGAGCAGATATTCGACATCATCCGGGAGCTCAACAAGGCCGGCACGACCATCCTGCTTGTTGAGCAAAACGCATTGATGGCGCTTTCCATCGCGCACCGCGGATATGTGCTGGAAACGGGCAAAATTGTACTTTCCGCGCCCGCGGACGGACTCATGAGCAACGATTCCGTCAAGAAAGCGTATCTTGGAGGATAGAAAACAGCAATGGACGTGACGATCAGGCCGTTTGCGGAAGCGGATATCGGGCAGATGCTCCGCATCTGGAACGATGTGGTTGCGGAGGGAACGGAGTTTCCGCAGCTCGAACTGCTTACAGAAAAAAGCGCCCCCGCGTTTTTCAGCGCGCAGACGCTGACTGCGGTCGCGGAGAAAAAAGGCGATATCGTTGGTTTGTATATCCTGCATCCGAGCAATGTCGGGCGGTGCGGACATATCTGCAACGCGAGCTTTGCGGTCAGGCGATCCGTGCGCGGCATGCACGTAGGCGAAGCGATGACGCGCGACTGCCTCGAGCAGGCCAGGCAGCTTAAATTCCGCATTTTGCTGTTCAACGCGGTGGTGGAAACCAATGTTCCCGCCATGAAGTTGTATGAAAAGCTGGGTTTTGTGCGCCTCGGCGCCATACCGGGCGGATTTTTGCTCAACGACGGCTCCTTTGCGGATATCTCAATGTTTTACCATAAGCTGTAGAACGGACGGTATCTTACAAATTACAAACCCTGCCTGTATCCGGCCGGCCGGCGCAGACAGGGTTTTGATGTGCCCCGAAGCCATGACCCCCGCCGCCGGATGCAGAACCCGTCCTCACGGCGCTTTTGATGCTACCGCAAAAGCGCGCCTATTCCGCGGCATGCTTTGCTTTGGCGCGGTATGCGGCCAGCGTATCCAGCAGATAGCGCATGCTGGCGTTTTTGGTAACCAGCGCAAAGCCGATATAGAACGCCGCGCCAAAAACGAGCTGAATCAGAAGTGTTGCGACGGGCGGCGTGGCCAGCAGCAGCGACAGCCCGTAAGTAAGCGCCCCCATGAGAACCGCGGGCGCGACGGAGCCGAGCAGATCGGCCATCTGCTCAAATACGGTATAGCCAAGATGCTTCTGCACCACGGGCATATAGAGAAGCACGTTGACGATCTCTGCGACCATACTTGCCAGCATCAGCGTTTCAATGGAAAACCGCTTGCAATAGAGCATGACGCCGAAGGTAATGAATTTGGTGATACAATTAAACGCCAGCGTTACGCCGCTCTTGCCGCGGGCGTTGATGGCCTGTGTTTTGGCCGACAGCGGCCAGAACAGGCAGATGACGCATACCACGCGCAAAAACGGAACAGCGGGCAGCCAGCGCTCGGTGAGCAGAACAATCACGGCCGCGTCGGCGGCGGCAAACAGGCCCGCCATCAGCGGCGCGGTGACGAACAGGCTCAGCCGCTGGGACAGCCGCATGATGCGCTTGCTGCGCCCGGGGTCGTTTTGCGCGCGCGAAAGCGTGGTGAATAACACATTGTTCATCACGCCGTCGACATTGTTCATGATGACGGTCGGAAACTGGAAGCCCTTACTGTAATATCCGAGCAGCCCGGCGCTGTACGCCTTGCCGATGATAAGATTATACATGTTGTTATACAGCGTGTTGAGCAGGTTGGCGGCAAGGATTTTTGAACTGAACGAAAGCACGCGCCGCACGGCGGAAAACGAGGGACGCGCGCGCGGAAGCCAGCGGGTGATGAGGATGAGCAGCAGGCAGTTGACGGCGTTGCCGACGAGCGTACTGACCACCAGCGCCCATACGCCCATGCCGAGCAGCGCCATCACGATGCCCGCGGCGCCGTTGACGACATAGCCCGTCAGCGAGGCAAAAAAGCTTTTTTTATATTGCAGCTCGCGCGTGAGCAGGGCAAGCTGCACCGAACACAGGGCCAGCACGGGCAGGTTGATCGCCTGCACACGTAGCACGTCCACGAGAACCGGCTCGCCATAAAAGGAACTGATTGCGGGCGCGGAAAAAAACAGCGCTGTAAACAGGACGGCCGAAAGCAGCATGCCGCCCCAGAACGCAGAGGCGCTCTCCTGCTCGCTCAGCGTTTCCTGCTGGATCACGGCGGAGGTGAAGCCCGTCTGCACGAACACGTTGGCCAAGGTGATGAACACCGCGGCCATCGACACGATGCCGTAATCCTCCGGCAGCAGCAGCCGCGCAAGGATAAGCTGTAAAATGAAATTGACCAGCTGCGCGCAGACGCTTTGCATCATGCGCCAGCTAAGCCCCGCGATGGTGCGGCTCTTTAAGCGATCTTCCATCCCGGCCGCTCCCCGATTTTCAGCAATTTTTTAAAGGCATATACCGGCATACAGGCCAGGATCTCCGCGCGGCGGCCCTTTTCCACATCCGCCCAGATCTGCTGAAGCGCCGCCCTGTTCCGCTTGAGCAGCGCAAGCAACAGATGCTTACATTGCCAGCGGCGTATTTCGCCGGAAAAGTCGTACTTGCCCGCATAGAACGCCTGCATGCCGCGCAGAATGTGAATCTGGTCGCCGTACTTGGCCAGATCGCTCATGATGGAATTATAATTCACCCCGCCGGGCCTTGCGATGACGCGGTAGGCGTAAAAGCAGCGGTCGAGCATATAAACCTTGCCGAAGTCCTGGACGAGCACGCAGCGCTGATAATCGTCCGCGTTGCGCGAGAGCGTCTCGATGGAATGGTATTTGTCGCCCACCAGCCGGTAGTGGTTGATAAACAGCGCGCCCGTGATTGAGAAGCGCTCGCCCTTCAAGAACTGCCGCATGGTAAAATCGCGGCCAAACAGCTTTTTTTGCGGATCATAGCCCAGCAGTCGGCCGGCTTCATCGCGCCGCTCGCGCTGGTGCGCCACGCAGGCGTAACCGGGATGCGTTTCCAAAAAACCGACGAGCGTTTGCAGCCGGTCCGCGCCGATCCAATGGTCGTCGCCGTCGAGGATGGTGAGATACTTGCCGCGGCAGAGCGTGCTGCCGGCTCGGTTGTCGAGCGCACAGCCGCCGATGTTCTCCTCCGGGAAGCAGGTGCGGATAAGCCCGGGATGTGCGGCCGCGTATTCTTCGAGCACCCCGCGCGTACCGTCGGACGAGCAGTCGTCGGCAAAAATGATTTCAATCGGGAAGTTCGTTTTTTGCATGAGCATGCTTTCCACGGCCCGCTGTACGTGCGGCCGGTGGTTGTAGGTCAAAAGGATACAGCTGACCATGATGGGCGCTTTTTCGGAGGATTCCGGCATGGGTTCGTCCTTTCTCGGCGCGGAGGGCGCGGGGAATGCGAATGGAGGCCCTGCCTCCAAACCTCCGCCAAAGGGGATCCCCCCCTTTGGAATCCCGTGTATAACGAAAGACGGGAGCGGCCGTATGCGCGGGTTCCAAGGGGACATTGGAACCTTGGGCCTTGGGTTGGGGGCACGGGGGGCAGAGTCCTCCTGCTAGTCGTTGGCCTTCATGGATTCCACCATGCTGATGCGTCTGATCTTGGGCAGCATCAGCAGCTCCACAAGGAAGGTAAACAGCAGCGTTACGGCCGCGGCAATCAAATAGCTCCTGAAATAGAGCGTGCGGCCGAACATGACCGCTTCCACCTCGGCGGTCTGAATGACAAACGCGTGCAGCCACTTGCCAAAAACAAAGCCGGCCAGCGCGCCGAAAATGCTCAGCACGGTTGTTTCACGGTAGATATAGCCGGCCACTTCGCGCTCATAAAAGCCGAGCACCTTGATGGTCGCAAGCTCCTTTTTACGCTCGGAAATATTGATATTGGTCAGGTTGTAGAGCACGATGACGGCCAGCGCGCCCGCCGAGATAATGAGCACATAGATGATATAGTTGATGTTGCCGATGAGGTTGTCGAAGCTGTCCTTGATGGAGCTGTTGAACGATACCAGCGAAACATCGTCGTCGGACAGCAGTTCCTTGGCAATGGCGTTATGCGCGGCCTCATCGTTGCTTGCGGCCTTTGCGATGACCTTGTTGTATTCGGGCGGCATATGAAACGCGGACGTATAGGCGCTTTGGCTGATAAACACATAGCTTGCCACATAATTTTCCGTGATGCCTGTGACTTTCAGCTGCGCTTCCCCGCCGTCGTCGGGGATGAGCGTGAACGAATCGCCAATGCGAAGGCCAAGCTGTTCGCACATTTTTTCGGTCAGTACAACCGAGTTCTCGTCAAACGGCACGTCGTTGCCGCTGACGCGCTCGCGCAGCACAATGTGTTCCTTGAGCCGCTCAGGCTGCTTCGGCACATAGATGGTTGTGGATTCGGAGCCGTTGGGCGTGGTTACCGTCGCGCCCTCGTTATGCACCTCGGTATAGCTTGCGATCCTTTGCGGATCGTCAAGGTAAGCGCGAAGCGTCTCGTTTTCATTAAGCGCCTCGTCATTTTTCAGCGAGATGGTCATATCGTATTGATACAACTCTAAAAACTGCTTGTCTACGATGTCGTTGATGGAGTCGCGCAGGCCAAAGCCGGTCAGCAGCAGCGCCGTGCAGCCCGCGATTCCAAACACGGTCATATACAGCCGCTTTTTGTAGCGGAAAATGTTGCGGCAAGTCACCTTTTGCGTAAACTTGAGACGGTTCCAGATAAACGGAACGCGTTCCAGCAGGATGCGCTTGCCCTCCTCGGGCACGCGCGGCAGCATCAAAAGCGAGGGTTTTTCCTTGAGCTGCGAAAGACAGGCCGCCAGCGTAGCCAGGGTGGTGCACAAAACCGCCACGGGCGCGATGGTCAGCGCCTCGTTCCAACGGAACGCGGTGACGATTGGCGGCAGCGTATACATCATGTTGTACGCCCGGCTGATTACGGCCGGCAGCACCTTGAAGCCGCCTATAATGCCGATGATACAGCCGAGCAGGCTGGCCCACAGGCTATAGCCAAGGTAGTAGAGCAGGATGCGCCGGTCTCGGTAGCCAAGCGCCTTGAGGACGCCGATCTGCGTGCGTTCCTCCTCGACCATGCGCGTCATGGTCGTCAGGGCCACGAGGGCGGCCACCAGGAAGAGGAAGATGGGAAAAACGCGCGCAATGGCGTCTATCTTCTCCGTGTTGCTCTTATAGCTGGCATAGCTGACCAGATCGGTGCGGTCGAGTACGATCCATTCCGGCTCATCGAGATCGTCGAGCTCGCGCTGCGCGTCGTCCAGCTTCTGCTGCGCGTCGGCAATCTGCGTCTCAGCGTCCAGCTTGGCCTCGGCGTAGTCGATCTCCGCGTTATTGAGCTTGAATTCCGCCTCGGAAATCTTGATGCGGCCCTCCTCCAGCTCCTCCTCGCCTTCGTAGAGCTTTTTGCGTGCGGAGCCCAGCGCATGGCTGCCGCTTTGCTCCGCATCGTCGATGGATTCGGTCATGGCCTTAACCATATAGTCCGGCAGGCCGCCGGCCACTGCCGCAAGATCCCGGCGCGCGTCCGCGATTTCGGTGAAAAAGTCGGCCTTGCCCTGATAATACTTGCCCTTTGCGTAATTAAATTTGGCCTCGCCTTCGGCAAAGTCCTCCTTGGCGTCGCCAAGCTCGACATGCGCGTCGTCCAGCTTTTTGCGCGCGTCGGCAAGGTCTTCCTCCGCGTCCGCTCTCGCTTCGTCAAGCTCCGCCTGCGCGTCGTCGATTTCCTGCTGCGCCTCCTCCTTGACCTCGACATAGCGCAGCGTGCTGCGTTCCGCGCCGATTGGATCGAGCGCGTCGGCCATATCGTCAAGCAGGTTCTCATATGCCTTGGAAAACGCGTCCATACCATCCGTCTGCCGGAGCGCAAGGAACGCGTCGGTGTAGACGTCGAGCGCGTAACACGCCTCGCCGGCAAAGAAGACAAGCTCCACGTTGCCCGCGCCCACGCCGGAGGGCTCGGTTTCCACGGTCATGTAGTAAGGCGAACGCACAAGCCCCGTGACCGTGAACCGTTCGACGGAATAGGTGTCCGCACGGTCGTCATAATCGGGCGTTGCTTTGGAAATGGTATACGCTTCGCCCACGCTGTGATGCTGGGTGTAAGCATTGCGGCTGAGCAGCAGCACCTCGTCCGGCGCTTCGGGCATGCGCCCTTCCACGAGCACAAAGTCGTTGAGAAACGCCTCCGTACCGCGCAGCGCAAGCGGCACGCCATACAGGCGCGAGACATAGTCCGTACCGTCGGAGCCGGTTAAAATGACGTCGGTCACATAGGCGGGCATCACGGTTTTAACGCCGTCGAACGCATGCAGCGTTTTGATGTCCTCCTCGGTGAGGCCGAGCGTGCCCTTGACATCCACGTCCATGAGAGACGTTTCCTCAAAATACTGATCGACGGTCAGCTTCATGTCCGGCGCGGTCGCCAGAAGACCCGCCAGAAAGCCCGCGCCGATGACGACGATGCCGAGGATGGAAAGAAATCTTGCCAGGGTGGAGCGGACCGCCCTGTGCTGAAGCTTGGAATAGGATTTTTTCACTGGCTTACCACTCAATTTGCGCAATCGGCAGCGGCTGCTCGTTGAGCGTGATGCGTTGCGCCTGCCCGTTGCGGATATGTATCACGCGGTCGGCCATAGCCGTCAGCGCCTGATTGTGCGTGATGACGATGACGGTCTTGCCCGTATTGCGGCACGTATCCTGTAATAGCTGTAAAATCGTTTTGCCCGTTTGATAATCGAGCGCGCCGGTCGGCTCGTCGCACAGCAAAATTTTCGGGTTCTTGGCCAGCGCGCGCGCAATGGAAACACGCTGCTGCTCGCCTCCGGAAAGCTGCGCGGGAAAGTTGTTGATCCGCCTGGCCAGCCCCACGTCGGTAAGCGTTTTTTTTGCGTCGAGCGGATCACGGCAGATCTCGCTTGCCAGCTCCACGTTTTCAAGCGCGGTCAGGTTCTGCACAAGATTATAAAACTGAAACACAAAGCCCACGTCATAGCGGCGGTAGGTGGTCAGCTGCCTGCTGTCGTAACCGCTGATGAGGTTGCCGTCGAGCCAGACCTCGCCCTCGTCGCAGGTATCCATGCCGCCGAGAATGTTGAGCAGGGTCGTTTTGCCTGCGCCGGAGGGGCCGACCACCACGCAGAATTCGCCTTTTTCAATGGCCAGGTTGATGTGGTCGGCAGCCGCAACGGCTTGGCCGCCCATCGTAAAATACTTACAAACGTCCTTGCAGACGAGAAATTCGGACATGGTGATCCTCCAAACTACGCTATCTTGTTTATTATAGAGAACCATGCAAAAAAAAGCAACGTTTCAGTCCCCTGTCGGAGCCCCATAATCGCGGAAGGATGTGGTAAATTTGTGTCGTTTTTGCGGCAAAACAAGCTATCGGTACAGCAGGCGGTCAAAAAGCTGACGGAATGCGCATGCGTCGCCGCTGGTTAAAAAAGCCGTTTCGCCGCAGCCCGCGCCGTTTGACAGCCCCTGCTCTTCGAGCACATGCCGGAGCTGGACCGCGGTTGCGTCGTTGCCGTCGTAAATTTGCGCCTCGCCGTCAAAATGCAGCCTTGTATAGCGCGCGATCGCGTCGCGGATGAAAACATAGTGCGTGCAGCCGAGCACGACGCCGTCGATGGTCATGCCCCAATAGGGCCTGAGATAACCGTCCAGCAGGTCGTCGAACGCGTCCTCGGCAAAAATACCCTTCTCGATGCGGTCGACCAGCCCGGGGCAGGGGACGTTGATCACGCGCGCGGGGTCGGGCATGCGGCTCTGCAGCGCAAGATAGCGCGCAAGCCGGGTGGTTGCGCGCGTGGCGAGCATGAGCACCCGGCCGCGGCCCGGCGCGATACAGGCGGGCTTGATGGCCGGTTCCACGCTGACCACGGGAACGTCGAGTTCTTCTCGGATGGTACGGATGCAGGTGGCCGTGGCGGTGTTGCAGGCGATGACGATGGCTTTTGCCCCGGCGCTCAGCAGCGTATGCACGCAGGAAAGCGTCAACCGCGTGATATCGTCCTCGGAGCGGTCTCCATAGGGCGCGTTGCGGTTGTCGCCGTAGTAGATATAGTTTTCGTGGGGCAGCAGTCGCAGCGCGCTGCGCAACACGCTGATGCCGCCCAGACCGGAATCGAAGAAGCCGACGGGGCGCGCGTCCATAAATGTTCCTCCCCTATGTGATGAAGCGTCCGGGTCAAAGGCTTTGCAGGGCAAAAACGGATATTGACCGTTGTGCTTTTGCCAAACAGGCCGGTAAATCGTCAGGTTTCCGGCGCTTCTTTCCATGAAGCGAAAATGCGAATGCGCCGTTGCATTTTACCGCTTACTTTTTGCCCAGAAGGATCCGGCACAGAATAATCAGCAGGCAGGCGCCGCCGACGGCGACGAGTATCCCGCCCAGCGAGAGGATGTTGCTCCGGCCGATGCCGAGCAGGCTGGCAACCCAGCCGCCCAGCGCGCTGCCCGCAATGCCGATGACGATATTGCGCAGCAGCCCACCCCTGCTCCTCATGATTTTGCTTGCGGCCCAGCCGGCAAGCGCGCCGACGGCCAGATATACGATCAGGCTCCAAAGCGTCATGTCAATCCCTCCACATCCGCCAAGTGTATGCGTATGAAACGGTCGTACATATTATAGCGGCTTGCCGCAGACGCGTCAATGCGTCCTGATGTTGACGCATCGCGCGCAGTCCGCGGCAGGCCGCAGGGAGGGGCGTTCTACCGGAATTTCACCGTAACCGCACGGCGGCGGCTCCGTTTAGCGCGCGCCGGATGCGGCGTATTGCAGGCAGGTTTGGCCAACGGGCGTATAGGCGCTTGTACAAACGCGGCCGAAGATATCCGCCGCGGCAAAGGGATTGATCCGGGAACGCTGGCGCGCCTGCATCCGGCGGCGCAGAGATGGGTCGACGAGCAGCTTTGCCGCCTGCACGGCAGCCGATTCCGGCGTATTGCCGCCAAGCGCGAGTCCCTGGCTTTCAAAGAAGCGCACGTTTTCGGCTTCCCAGCCGGGGATGGGCGCCGTGAGCACGAGTGGAACGCCATGCACGGCGGCTTCCGTAGCGGAGAGGCCCCCCGGCTTGCTCAAAAGCACGTCGCATGCGTCCATATACAGCGGAATCTGGTTGGTAAAACCTCGCGCAACGACGCGTCCGGAAGCGCTGTAATGTTCCTCGACAGCAGCGCGGAGACGGTCGTTGTTGCCGCACATGAGCAGCACGCACGCCTGCTGCGGCAGCGTGTTAAGCAGCGCGCCGATCTGCTCGAACGCACTGCCAAAGCCCATGCTGCCGGTCATGACCATTGCGACGGGGTGATTTTGCGGCAGCCGGAGCTGCGCCCTTGCGGCGGCTTTATTCGCATGGGCAAGGAACTGAGCGGAAACTGGAATGCCCGTTTCAAACAGACGGTTACCCGGAACGCCGCTTTTGAGGAAATCCCAGCGTAGCCGCTCGTGCGGGATGAACCAGCCGTCCAGCTCGGTTTCTGCGACAAAGGGCGCGCAAGCATAATCCGTTGCCACAAAGTATGCGGGCAGGCCGGGGTCAATGGTGCGCTTGATGCTGGTCAGCGTCAGCGCCGGGAATACGTGCGTGGCAATGACCGTGTCGAAGCCGTTTTGGCGGATGTAGCGCATCAGCTTGGCTGCGCAGCGCGCGTTGGAGCGGTAGCAGGGCGAGGGCTTGTCGGCCTGCGTCATCTGCTCGGCCACGCGGTTGCCCCAGGCAAACAGCTGCGGCGCATACAGCGCGCTTTTGACGTGAATCTCCTCAATGGCCTTTGACCCGGCCTTGGAGGAAAGCGCCAGCGCATCGATCATCTCACAGGGGATGCCGCGGCGCTCCGCCTGCTGTATCAGCGCCCGCCCGGCGGAGTTATGTCCCGCGCCGTTATTGGAGGACAGGATCAGAAGCCGCATGGCCAACGCCTCCTTTGCTGACGGAATCGGCGGCCGAAGCCGCCGCGCGGGCGCCGCTGACGCGCGTATACATGCGCACAAGGCGCGGGCGGTTATACCGCTGAATCATGATGAACGGAATATTGGAAAGCCCGTACAGCATGGTGCAGCACACGCCGGCCGGCGTGTGGAGCGCAAGCAGCAGCAGGGGGCTGATCAGCAGCAGCAGCCAGTGTACAAACTCCGCTACGCAGGTTTCGCGGATCAGGCTGAGAAAATGCGCCGGCGTACAGTCGCCGCAGATGCGTTTTTCCACAGTGGACCGGACGTGCCTGCTCTTGTCGGGCAGCTTATTTTTCCACCGCTCGATATGCAGCCTGTTATAAAACCTGCCGTTTAGCTCCCATGCGTATGGCGCATAGGGAAATTTTACGTGGTCGAACGCCGCGCGGGGCAACGCTTCGCCCAAAACATGCGCAAGAATGCCGATTATGCCTGCCAGTAATATAAAGGCAACCAGCTCACGCAACACCGTCTCCATGTGGACACCCCCTTTGTAAAGATGATTTTGACATGTGGCCACCGCCCTCAATTGTCAAAAAGCATGGTATTTTATGTAGATTAACCCAATGTTAACCTCAGTTAATATTGACTTAATATGCAAAAATTATATTTAATAGAAAGAAAACGCCCTGATTTTTTATAAATGGAGAGGATGCCGCATGCCAAACATTCTGATTGTGGAGGATGACGCCGCGCTTAACAGGCTCATGCAGACCGTGCTGAAACGGGACGGCTATTCGGTATATACCGCCGAAAACGGCGAGCGGGCGCTTGCGTTAATGGACCGCGTGCATATCGACCTGATCGTGTCGGACGTGATGATGCCGGTCATGGACGGGTATGCGCTGCTGGACGCGCTGCGCGGCGCGCAATACCAGCTTCCCATCCTGTTTGTCACGGCCAAGGGCAGCTTCGACGATAAAAGCCGCGGGTTCACCCTCGGCGTGGACGATTATATGGTCAAACCCATCGATATCAACGAAATGGCGCTGCGCGTGGCCGCGCTTTTACGCCGTTCCCAGATTGCAAACGAGCGCAGGATGACCGTGGGCGGCACCGTGCTTGACGCAGACGCGCTGACCGTCAGCTTAGGCGGATATACGCAGGCATTGCCGCAAAAGGAGTTCCAGCTGCTGTTCAAGCTGCTCAGCTACCCGAACCGCGTGTTCACACGCTTTGAGATCATGGACGAGATCTGGGGCTTCGACTCCGAAAGCGATGAAAAAACCATCAATGTGCACATCAGCAAGCTGCGCGGCCGGTTTGAAGACAACCCGGATTTTGCCATCGAAACCGTGCGAGGACTCGGCTACAAGGCGGTGATATTATGACGTTGCACTTCTCCGGCAAACCGGATAAACCGCGCGGAAGCGGGCGCTTTTCGCAGACGTTCTATCTCACGTGTTTCACATTTGCGGTGATGCTGATTATCGCGGGTACGCTGTATGGTCTCTGGTGCATTTTTGACGGCATGCCCTGGTGGCAGAAAGACCGCGACGGTGTGCGGCTGACGATTCTGGTGCTGCTTGCCACAAGCGTGGTCCTTTCCGTGCTGCTTGTGCGGGTTTCGGGCGGGAAGATTCTTTTTTCGAGCACGCGGGCGCTCGGCGAGGCCAGCAGGCGTGTGGCCGCGGGCGACTTCAGCGTACGGCTGCCCGTACCGCGTGAGCGCGAGCTTGGCGAACTGGCCAACGCGTTCAACGGCATGGTCGAGCAGCTCGGTCGCCGGCAGATGCTTGCGAGCAGCTTTATTTCCAATGTATCGCATGAGTTCCGCAATCCGCTTTCGGCCATCCGCGGCTATGCACAGCTGCTGGAAAGCGATGCGCTCACACCGCGGCAGCGCGGGGAATACTGCGCGGTGATCGAGGAAAAAACGCTGGGGCTATCCCAGCTGGTGAGCAACATCCTGGAGCTGTCCCGGCTGGAGAACCAGGGCGCGGAGCCGGAGTGCGCGCGGTTTTCACTCGACGAGCAGATTCGTCAGAACGTGCTTGTGTGCGAAGCCGCGTGGCGGGACAGGCGGATCGACATGGAGGTATCGCTCCAGCCGGCGGAATATTTCGGCCCCAAGACCCTGCTTTCGCAGGTATGGCAGAATCTCATAGACAACGCCATCAAATTTACGCCGCAGGGCGGAAGGGTGTCGGTCTTTCTGCTTGACGCCAGGGAGGAGGCCGTTGTACGCGTTACGGACACGGGCATAGGCATGGACGAGGAGACGCAAAGCCGCATGTTCGATAAATTCTATCAGGGCGAAACCGGGCACAGCGGCGAGGGCAACGGACTTGGGCTGGCCATTGTGCAAAGCGTTTTGCGCCTGTGCGGCGCGCGGGTGGAAGTCGACAGCGCGCCGGGCGAGGGCACGACCATTGAGGTGCGGCTGCCAAAACGCGGGGAGGCTGTATGAACGAGCTACAAGCAGGCATGCGCGCGTTAACCGATGAGCTGCGCGCGGTCAGCGGATTGGCCGTGGCTTACGGCGGCGCGGATGCGGCGCACAGGGAGCTGTACGGAAACGCGCAGGAGGTGCGGTACGACGGCGCGGCGTTTGTGCCGGACGTGCGGCCGCTCGCACCGGACGCGGTGTTTGACCTTGCGTCGGTGACCAAGCTGTTTACGTGCATTGCGGTCATGCAGCTGGCCGAACGCGGAGCCATTGGGCTAAATGATACGCTGGCGCGGTATGACAGGCGCTTTGTTCATATCGGCGACGCGACGGTGCGCGAACTGCTCTGCTTCCGCGCAGGACTGCAAACCGCGGAGCGCATCGACGCGCAGACCGACCGGGAGGCGGCGTTAAACCTGCTGTTTGCGGTGCGCCACGCGCCGCTGCCGCCTGTGCGCTATTATACCGATATGGATTCGATGGTGCTCAAGTATGTCGTTGAGGCCGTCTCCGGCATGCCGTTTTACGAATATCTGCGCCGGAATGTGCTGCTGCCGCTCGATATGCACACGACGGTTTCGCGCGTACCCGAGGCGCTCTATGGCCGGCTGGTGAACTATAATTACGAGCGGCGCATTGTAAACGGCGCATACACCGTGGACATGGGGGCGGAGCCGGGGCAGCCGCATGATTACAAGGCGCGCATACTGCGCGGCGGGGGCGGCGACCTGTGCGGCCACGCAGGGCTGTTTTCCACAATGGGCGACATGGTCCGCCTTGCGCACGGACTGATCCACGACCGGCTGTTTTCACGTGAGACGCTCCTGGAAATCGGGCTGAACCGCACGGGCCATGCGCTGCCCGGAGGGGGATATACGCAGCACCTGGGGTACCTGTGCTTTGCAAAGCACCCCATTCAGACCTACAGCGAGGTGCCCGCGTGCTTTGGCGCGCGTACGCTGGCGCTCAACGGCTTTACGGGCAACCATTTTTCCATAGATCCGGAGCAAAACCGGTTCATCATCATTCTGGCGAACCGGATTCACAACCGCGTCACCTTTGCATCCGGACGGCCGGACCCCAACGACAAGACCCTGTCGGTCCGCTGGGACGACGGGCATGACTATGCCGTTTCGCAGAACTATACTTATCTAAAGGACGGGTATCTCAAAGACCCGATCGGCGCGTTTTTTGCGCGCGAATAGCCGGCGCCGCTCCGGCGGCAAACCGCGGTGACGGGGATAACCGCATGCCGCCTCTCGCGCTTCGCGCTCCCGGGCGGCAACATGCGCAGGGCGTCAAAAGCACCGTACACGCCGACGCTTTTGACAGGATTCTTTGGTTCTTCCCCTGCTTCTGCCGTGCGCGGATGGGCGCGGCGATCCGCGGCATGCTTTTTTACGCGCTGCGGACAAACGCGGCCGCCCCCGTTCAGTCCTTATCCTGCTTTAACCCAAGGATATAATCCGTGCTGACATGATAATATTGCGCAAGCTTGATTACAGCCCAAACGGGAATTTCATGGATACCCTTTTCATACCGGCGATACACCTCTCGATTGCAGCCCAGTACTTTGGCAATCTCTGCCTGCGTTCGATCTGCATCAATCCGCAAACCTTCTAAATTTTGAAAACGCATCATTATCACCTCAACAAAATACTACTATTTTGTTGCAGCCCATTCGTCGATATGCTACAATATAGTAGCATTAGCGCCTATATGAGAACAAAACATACTGGTCAACACAGGAGGAAAGGGAAATGACAAACCGGGAGGAATATGCATATTTTACCGAGCAGCTGGCAGGCAACGCGCAGAAGACGTATCGGGCGACGGGGGAAGCCGCGCATGCGCGGGAACGGATGGATCGGGAATGCGAATGCAGACTCAACGAGGACGAGCGGGCGTTTGTGGCGCGGTGCTTTGAGCAGCTGGAGGACGACATGGCGCGGGAGCTGCCATTTGTCTGCCGGCAGGGCCTGCTGGACGGGATCGAGCTGCTCAAATGGCTGAAGGCGCTGGCATGAGCGGGCGCGGATGGGCGCGGCGACCCGCGGCAAGCTTTTTTGAGTGACCAGTTTTAAGATATGCGGTTCCACGCGCTGCGGGCTTCCGAACCCCCATGTCATTTTAGCAACCGGTAAATCGTACCGCGCGCGCCGGTATCTGTATCGCAGACTTACAATTTGTTTTGCAATTCAGCCAGCCGCCTGATCTGTTCCAATGCGTAGTCCTGAAACTCCGGGCGCAGAGATTGAAATATGGACAGCGCGGCATCGGCTTTTTTACTCGTCTTTGGCACCGTGTCAAACATGGGTCCGTCGCCGGTCTTTAACCACCCCTCGTTGACGCCATATAAGTTACAAATATGTTTGATGAGCAATTCCCTTGGCTGCACACGGCCATATTCCATATTGCTGATTACATCGCGGCTAACTCCTAATTTTTCGCCGAATTTACGCTGGGACAATTGGAGCGCTTCCCTGACCACTTTGATTCTGCCGTTCAATGTCACACCTCTTCCCACTATAGAAATGTATTTATCATAGGATATTTTTTCATCGCTGTCAACACATGAAAACGAATTCGTCGAGTTGACAACTTAAATCAAACATGCTATATTGAGTATATAACTCAATATTTAAAAAGGAGGAGAGCAAATGACGCAGCCAAAAGAGCAGGAAAAGAAATTTGCAGACCTGAAAGCGACCTTCCTTGTTCTTGCATAAAGATAGGCAGGAAATTGCATTAACAATTTTGCGTTCTTTAAACTTTGCACAATCGATCATAACAGACGCAGAAAAAACCGCCGAGTACATTTGCAAAAGACAAGATAGCGCGACTGAAGTAAGAGGCTGACGCAAGGGGAAATGGAACAGGTGACAGGAGGCGGCGCAAATGACAAACCGGGAGGAATATGCATATTTTATCGAGCAGCTGGCAGGCAACGCGCAGAAGGCGTATCGGGCGACGGGGGAAGCCGCGCATGCGCGGGAGCGGCGGGAACGGATGGAGCGGGAATGCGAATGCAGGCTCAACGAGGACGAGCGGGCGTTTGTGGCGCGGTGCTTTGAGCAGCTGGAGGACGACATGGCGCGGGAGCTGCCATTTGTCTACCGGCAGGGCCTGCTGGACGGGATCGAGCTGCTCAAATGGCTGAAGGCGCCGGCATGAGCAGCGACACACGCGGCGCGTTTGACGCGCGGTGCATGTTGCCGCCCGGGAGCGCGAAGCGCGAGAGGCGGCATGCGGTTGTCCCCGTCAAACACAGGGTGTTTGCCGGTCCCCGCCGCGGCGGGGACCGGCGGACTGAAACACATCGTTTTTTACGGCTTAAAAGAGATTGCTTCCGACACGACCCGTTTCATGCGGGCGCCGCCGTCGAACAATTGTAGCTCAACATAGACGCCCGCGCCCGCATTCACATTTGCACAGAGGTAGAAATCAAAGCGGGTCTGCGAGTAGGGCGGTATGCAGCCGTCAAAGCCGCCGTCCATCGCCGCACCGGCGAGCTGAACGGTCTCTGCGCCGGGGCATAGCACCGCGGCGGTATCGTTGACGCACACAAGCCGGAACCGGGTGATCTTACCGTAATAATCGGATGGCTCGGTTTGAAATGATTCGTAATATATGGAAACGCTGTCGCCCTGGTAAAACGTTCTGCCGGAGCCGATATAGCCGGGCGCGGCAGGGGCCTCCGTACCCTGTGTAAATTCTCCGGCGGATGCGAGTGCATTCGCTGCGGCGACAGCCTCCTTGTCTGTGGGAATGGCAAAGGTATCGGCGCCCGCCGCCTTTCCCTTCTGCGCCATGACGATGGTCAGCGTGAGGGTGTCGATGGCGTTGACGGCAAAGGTCTGGAGGGTTTTGAGCAGCGGGATGGCCAGCATGACGCGGGTCCCGTTGCCGGAAAAGGCGGCCCGGGGCGCGTCCGCGCCGAGTGAATAGCCGTTGACGCAGGGGATTGCGGCCATATCAAACGGGCCTTCCAGGCATTCGGCGGAAACGTACAGCACCGCGGCAACGGCGTCCAGCCCATGATAATAGAAACGGGCCCGTTCGTTTTGATGAACCAGAAAAGCCTCATCCCCGTACGGCTGGACGGATTCCACCCTGCAGCCCGGGTTGACAACGATGTTCGAGGCGGGGGCAAAGGCGGACCCGCCAAGAAACCCGGAAAATGACAGGCCCAGGGTCGCTACGTCCGCAATCCGCATCCGTTCCGCCGCGCCGGGGCCCAGTTCAGCCGTTAACGTCAGGGCCCCGGCGGTCTGGGGGCCGATGGTTGCCGAACCGTCCGCCTCCAGGTCATCCATGGAAAAAACAATGGCCCAGCCGTTGACGGCGCCCGGTACGCGCGCGGAGAAAATCAGGGGCTGATTGGTCTGATTCCGGATGGCGACGTCAACGGCGATGCGCCGGTTTTGCACATAGGTGATGCCGGTGACGCTTGCCAAAACGCCGTCGCGGCGGAAGAGGGGTTCCTGCAGATCATGGGTAAGCACCGGCGGCGTGGCCGTGGGTACGGGCGTGACGGGGCCGGCGATGACGGCGGGCGTGGAAGGATCCGCCGTTGCGCCGACATAGGTGGATGAACGCGTGGCGGGCAGCCCGCAGCCAATCGGGCCGGCAAGCAGCAGGGAGATCAGACCGACGGAGATCAATCGATTCATGGCGCGTGTCCTCTATTGCATCACTTGGTATTTTATGCGGGCATTGGCGCTTATCTGCCGCATGCCCAGCAGGGGAGCCGTTGACCCCGCGAAGGGCGGCAGGTTTAGGGCAACCGACAAAAACCTCCGGGGATTCCAGCGCGGATTTTTAGAACGCGGCCGCCAAACGCTCCGGCTGTATGATGGATAACGGATGGAATTCAGCAGAAAAAGTGTAACAAATTCTGGCGGACGATGCAAGGGGCGGCGACCGGAAAGAAGCCGGAAAATCAATTTGATACCGGCTCGGAAGCGGTATCAAAACAATTCCGTCATAATTGACAATTCAGCCCGCAGCGTGTATACCAGATACAGGAAAAGTTTTTTTGATATATTGCTGAATAAAGGAAAAAGATTGGATTGAAAGCATATCGTTCCATCCGGAGAATTCGTCTGACCGCCGCCCTGCTGGCGGCCCTGACGGCTTCTCCGGGGATTGCGCGGGCCGCGGGCGCGCCTGTGCACCTCGAATCCGCATCTGCGCCGGCGCCGAAAACAACCGTATCCGCGCCCCCGGAATCCGTTCCGGTAAAATCCGCCGCCGCGCCCGCGGAAACGCCGCCGCCCGCGCGCGCCGCGTCTGTATCGACAGAAGCGCCGCAAAGCGCGCAGATTACGCCCAATCCCACGCCGTTTGCCATCGTGTGGTTTCCCGATACGCAATCGTCGGCCTATGGCGAGCCGGAGGCGCTCGCCGCAATGGGGAAATGGGTTTCTGACCATGCCGAAAGCGACAACATCGCGTATGTGCTGCAAACGGGCGATCTGGTGGACAATGGGTTTGTTGAGGCGCAATGGAAAAATTTTGAGCTTGCCTACGATCAGTTTGCGGGCAGGGTTCCATACTTCTGCATCGCGGGCAACCACGATCTGGGCGTCAAGCGCCAGGAATGGGACGGATACCTTGCCAGGCCCTATGCGCACACCGTGCCGCAGGAACAGGAGTTTATGGGCGGCAAGGCGGCTTACACGCTGTTTTCGGCGGGCGGAACGGATTTTATTGTCGTGGGCGTCGGCCACGGCGCGGAGGAAGAATCGCTGCGGTGGGTACGGGACGCGTTCAACCGGCATCCGAACCGCTACGGCATCCTGATGCTGCACGGCTATCTGCACGGACGGGGAACGTTTGTCCACGAGACTGCATGGACGATGTATGACCGCGTGGTGTCGCGCTGCAGGAACATCCGCATGACGCTGAGCGCGCATTACCGCGGGACGGCGTACAAGCCGTTTGAAATCGACGACAACTATGATGCGATACCGGACCGCACGGTACATTCGTTTTTGTGCAACTATCAGAACTATATGCGCCTGGGCGGCCAGCTTCGTCTGCTGATCTTCGACCCGGCGGACGGCAGCCTTACGGTGGACACCTTTTCCACGCTGACCGGCCACCCCATGCGGGATGCGACGATGAAGCAGGCGGTGTTCACGCTGCAAAACATCTTCTGATGCGGTGAAAAAGGTCCTGTCCGCGGAGAAATATTCGCTCCGCCGCCCCTTTGCCACGGAGGCGGCAGCTCCCATGAAAAGTGCCTTTGCCTAAATCGGCACAATCTCCCGGGCGCGCAGCAGCACAACAATCTGCTCGCGGACCGGCAGGCCTGTCAGTTGCGCCAGCGCGGCGGCATAGAGCGCAAGCTGCGCGCAATGGCGCGCGGCGGTTGCCTCCGGCGTGGAGTTCTGCGGCACGCGGTCGGTTTTATAATCGACCAGCACCCAGCCGTCGTTTTCAATGAAACAGCAGTCGATCATGCCCTGCAGCAGCACGCGCTCTTGCGCGTCGGTGGCAAACAGCGCGTCCGCGTCCATCTCGTAGCCAAACGCAAGCTCCCGCTCTACACGGGGGCTTTTTTGTATCCGGGCAAACAGCTTGGACGCGACAAACCAGCGCAGCGCGTCCGCATCCGCCGCTTCGGCCTGCTCGGGCGTCATCCGCGCGCGGGATACGAGGCTGTCGAGAAACGCGCCCACGTCGATGCGCACAGGGGGAATATCGAGCGGCAGGTGCTGAACCGCCGCGTGCATGGCTGTGCCGAAAAAGGCGGGCGTGCGCGTGTCTGCGGAAAGGAACGCAGGCAGATCGAACGCGGGCATGCGGGCGGCGCAGGGCTTGGCGGCCGCGCCCGCGTCAAGCTCGAGCGGCAGCGACGCGCCCGCGACCGCAACGCGGCTGACCGAGGCCTTGGCGGGCAGCGCGACCGCCGAGGCAAACGGGTATTCCCAGGCAAAGTGCGTCTTCAGAGTTTCCAGCAGCGCGTGGTCGGCTGCGGGCAGTGCAAAAACAGCGTCGGCGGGCGGCGGATCCAGCCAGTCGCCCCGGGCATGAAGCGTGGCCTGCAGCAAACCCCGCCGGGCCATGAGGAGCCAGGCAAGCGGCGTGGAGGCAAGCAGCACAGCAAACGGCGTTGGCGCCTGCCACGCGGCATCCATGCGTTCCTGCGCGTTTTTCATGCAGCCGATAAGGATCAGGCGAGATTTGGCGCGCGTCATGGCCACGTACAGTACGCGCAGCTCTTCGGCAAGCTGCTCGCTGCGGAGCGTTTTGCGGATGGTCTGGCGCAGCGCCGTGTCGTGCATCACGCCGTCGGCAGCGCCGCGGCAGCGCAGGCCAAGCCCGAGTTTTGTATGCATTTGCAGGTTTGCCGGGCCGTTTTGGAGGTTGAAGCGCGCGCCGAGCTGCAGGAGGAACACCACGGGAAACTCCAGCCCCTTGGATTTATGGATGGTGAGGATTTTGACCACGTTGGCGCTGGCCGTCTGCGCGGCGCCGATGGACGCGCCGGAACGGGCAAGGTCCATGTGCCGCAAAAAACGCCAGACGCCGCGCGCGCCCGTGCGTTCGAACGCGTGCGCCTGGGTCAGCAGCGCGTCCAGATTGGCCTGGCGCTGGCGGCCGTTGAACCCCGCGCCCATCTCCTCATAAAAGCCCGTTTCGTCGAGCAGCAGGCCGATCAGGTGTTCGATGGTGACAAAGCGGCTTTCCTCGCGGTAGCGGTCGAGCAGGCGGAAAAACGCGGCAACTTTCCCGTCGGTTTCCCGCGCGGCCAGCAACGCGTCGAAAAACGTCCCTTCGCGGCGGCGCACGCGCAGCCTGAGCAGCTCCTCGGCGGTGAAGTCGCCGATGGAGGACAGCAGCACGGAGATCAGCGGCACATCCTGCCGGCGGTTGTCGATGACTCGCAGCAGGTTGAGCAGCACCTGGACCTCCACTGCGTCGAAATAGCCGCCGTTGAGCTGCGCATAGCAGGGCACGCCGCATTGGGAGAGCGTCTGCGCCACAAGCTGCGCATGCGTCGTGGAGCGCAGCAGCACGGCAAAGTCGGCATAGGTAAGCGTCCGCCGCGCGTCCGTGGCGGGATCAACCGGGGTTTCTGCCTCCATCAGCTCGCGGATGCGCGCCGCGGCAAGGCGCGCCTCGACCTCCGCGTCGGCTGCGGATTCAAGCGCATCGCCGGATCCGTCGGTTTCCCGAGCGATAACGTGCAGCTCCGCGCCGCCGTGTGGCTGCTCGCCGCCATAGGCGAGCATGGCGCGCGCGTCGTAGTCCATTTCGCCCGCGTCGCGGGTCATAAGCATGCAAAACGTGTCGTTGACAGCGGCGAGCACCTCCGGCGCGCTGCGGAAGTTTCGGTTCAGGTCGATGCGCCTGCCCGCCGCGCCGGAAAACGCGCTGAGTTTCTCTAAAAACAGCCCGGGCTCGGCCTGTCGGAAGCGGTAGATCGACTGCTTGACGTCGCCGACCAAAAACAGGTTGTCCTCCCGGCGGATAGCGTTGAGAAGGGCCTCCTGCACGCGGTTGCTGTCCTGGTATTCGTCGACGGCGATGAGCAGGAATTTTTCCCGGTACTCCCGCATAACGCCGGGCATCCGCAGCGCGTCCAGCGTGAGATGCTCGAGATCGTTGTAATCAAGCGCGGCGCGCGCCCGCTTTTCCGCGGCAAAGGCGCCGGAAAACGCGCACACCACATCGCGCAGCGCAGACAGGACGGTCCCGGCGGCGCGCATGGCTTCACATTCCTCGGCGGCGGTGCGGCGCAGGCGGCCGCGCTGCTCGCGCACCAATTTTTTAAATGCGTCGCGTACGCCGCGCACGGGCGCTTTTTCCGCATCCGGCGTTCCGCGCGCAAAGCGCAGCGTGCCAAATTCCATGTCGAGCAGGCCCTGCCGATATGCGTCGTAGTCGGGCATGAGCATAAGCGCGCGGCAGCGCATCAGCTCTTCGTCCAGCACGCCGGTGGCCGCGGCCATGTCCGGCGCAAGCGCGTCGCGCGCCGCGGTGAGCGCCTTGAGCCCAAGCCGCAACTCCGCTTTGCACGCGGCGGTCACCTCGTCGAGCCGGGTGGCAAGCGCCTCGTCGGAGGCATAGCGCACAACCGCCTCTTCCAGCCAGCCGAGCGGCTCGGGTTGCGCCTGTAAAAACGTATACGTTGTGTATACCGCGTCCCAGGCGGGCTGCTCGCCGCCAAAGGCGGAAAGCAGCGTGCGCCATGCGGGACTTTCCTCTGCGGCAAGCGCGCTTAGCAGCGCGTCCTGCACCTGCGCCACAATCGCCGCCGATTCCGTCTCGTCCAGAATGCGCGATTTTGGCGCAAGGCCAAGCACATGATAGTGCCGTCGGAGCACGCGTGCGCAGAACGCATGCACGGTGGAAATGTTCGCGTTGCCCACAGCGCGCGCCTGCTCGCGCAGATAAAGCTGCGCGTCCGGCGTATCCGCTTCGTCGGCGAGCATGGCGAGCCGTTTGGTAATGCGCGCCTTCATTTCGGCCGCGGCGGCGCGCGTAAACGTAAGCACCAGCATGCGCTCAACCGGTATGCCGCCGATGATGCGCATGGCGATGCGCTCGGTGAGCACGGCGGTCTTGCCCGCGCCCGCCGCGGCGGAGACGATCAGGTTGCCGTCGGATCGGATGGCGTCAAGCTGCTCAGTTGTCCAGGGCATCGTCTACACCTCCGATCAGCGCAAAAAATGCGTCCCGCCCGATGGGATTAAACTTCCGCGTCCGGCAACCGCGCACCATGGGGTCGAAGCGGCATATGCTGCGATAATCGCAGTATTTGCAGGAGCCCTCCGCGGGGTGGACCTCAATATGCCCGTCGAGCATCGCGGCCAGCGTGCGCTGCGACACCTCGCGGGCAAGCTGCAAAATGCGCTCCATCTGTGCGCGCGTGCAGACGCTGCCGGAGAACACGCCTTCCTCAGCCCGCCTGACCCCTTTGAGCACGGCGGAGTCGCCGCTTTTGCACGCGCGGTCGCTCAACAGCACCAGGGAAGCGGAGGAAAGCGTCAGCCCGCGCAGCATAAACGCCGCCTCCACAGCCCGCTCGGCATCCTCGCCCTCGCTTATCGGCGGAACGCGCAGAGGCATATAATACATGCCCGCGGGAAGCCGCCCATCCTGCGAAACGGCCGCAAGATACAACGGAAGCTGCAATGTCAGGCCGTTGAGGATACCGGAAAAGTCAAACTCGCGCTCGCCAAGCTTATAATCCACCACGCGGAGCGGCGCGCCCGGAACGTCGGCCGCGTCCACGCGGTCGATCACGCCGGAGAGCAGCGCCTCCGTACCGTCTTCCAGCGTCAGGCGGATAGGGGGGAACGCCTGGCCCTCGCCAAAGCGGACCTCCGCGCCGGCAGGCGTAAACCGGCCCGCCTGTATCTGCCGCACCACGGCCCGCGCGCTCATTTTGACCGATTCGACGAGCAAAAACAGCGTGGCGCGCAAACGGTCGTTATACAGGAAGATTCCATCGTTGTGTTCGGAGATCACCTGCGGCAAAAGCGCGTCCATCCGCGCGTCGATCTCCGCGTCGTCCATTGCCTGAAGCGTCCGTCCGTCCCGGACGGCCGTGCGGATAAACGC
The DNA here is from genome assembly GCA_964447605.1 of uncultured Oscillospiraceae bacterium. Lineage (GTDB taxonomy): Bacteria > Bacillota > Clostridia > Christensenellales > CAG-138 > CAYUTA01. The sequence goes on from CAYUTA010000003.1 coordinate 52,928, forward strand.
CTCCAGCGCGGCGTGGTAAAAGGTGCCGAGGTCCGCGGCGCGTTCGGCGAATTCGCACCGGTCCGCGGCTGCGAGCCCATAGCGCACGAAGTGCTTGAACGGGCAGGCGGCGAACTGCTCCAGGCGGCTTGCGCTCATGCGGATGCGCGTGCCGTAAAGCGCGCCTGAAAGCGCGCGGCCCAGCGGCGGCAGGGAAAAGCGCGGTTGTCCGGCCTCCGCCATGCGCCTTACGCGCGCGGCATACGCGGGCAGGGCGCCATAATAGGCAAGCAGCGTTGGCAGGCGCGGCGAGAGCGTGTTGTCTGAATGCAGCGCGCAAAGGTCGCGCGTCAGCAGCCGCAGCCCGGCGCGCTCGCTTTGCGGCAGCGCGTCCGAAGCTTCCAGGTCTGTTTTGGTATTGCAGCGCGGGAACAGGCGCAGAATGTCGGCAATTAAGGAGGAGGGGGCAAGCTCGCTGCCGTCGGCGCAGAAGCTGTAGCTGACAAACAGCGTTTCGCGCGCCTTGCTCAGGGCGGTGTACAGTTCCAGCCGGTCGTCCGCCGCCCGTTGCCTGGTGTCGCTCCAAACGGGCATCCCCGCGCGTTCGAGCGCCTTGAGCTCGCGGTCGTCGATCACGCCGTCGTCATTGCGCGCAGCGGGGAGCAGGCCGTCGTTTACGCCCACAAGAAACAGCGCCCTGACCGCGCGCGACTTGGTGCGCGCCACATCGCCAAGCAGCACCTGGTCGCTCGTGCCGGGGATCACCCCGATCTCGCGGGAGGATAATCCCTCCTCGAGCAGCTCCCAAAACAGCTTGCGGCTGACCGGGACGTCGCCCATGATTGCGTCGAGTTGGCTCAGTGCCTCCATCAGCGCGTTCCATACCTGCGCGTGCTCTTCCATCAATGCCACGCGTCCGGCGGCAAGCAGGCTCTGCACGCGCGATTTGAGCGCGTTGTCCAGTCCGATTTCCACCAGATACGCATACAGCGCGCGCACCTTGACCGAAACCGGCCGCGGCGCGAGCGCCTTCCGCAGCCGCAGCAACGGCTCCATCACGGCCATGCGCGCCCGTTCGGCGCCCGCGGGAACCTCTCCGCGCGTAAACGGCTTTGCCAGCGCGCCGCCCTTGAGCCCAGTGCGCAGCAGATACAGCTCCAACGCCTCCACATCGTCCTGCGAAACGTCCACATAGCCGCTTTTAACCAGCCGCAGCACTTCCGTGGGCGAAAACCGTCCCTCCGCGGCGCGTCCGGCGGCAAGCACCGCGTCCACGGCGGCATGGCCCGTGACAGGGTGCTTGCGGTCGAGGAAAACGGGGATGCCGCGGCGGGCGAATACGCGCGTGACGAGCGGCATGTAGGATTCCGGGTCGGAGACGATAACGGCCATCTCGCGGTAACGCACGCCCATGCGCGCGCGCGAAAGGATGGCGTCGGCGAGCGACTCCACCTCCGCAACGCGGTCGGACGCGCCGAATACCGTGATGGCCGGCGCGAGTTTTTCATAGGGCAGGCTGCGCAGGGCAAACAGGTTGGCCTCCAGATAGGCCAACTCCTCCGCGCAGGGGCCTGGATGACGGCCCGGATGGGTGACCGACACGGTTGCACCCACGCGCGCGGCCATGTCGCGCACCTGGGAATAGATGCGCAGATCGGGCAGGAACAGGTCCGCGTCACGCGGGGACGACGTATCGCAGCGCAGCGCGATGGTCACGTCCGCGGCGGCGGCGATCAGGCCGCCTAGCCATTGGTACAATTGTCTGCTGGGCCGGTCGATTCCGTCGATGTATACATGCGCGCCGCGGATAAACGAATCAGGCAGCAGCGCGCGCGCTGCGTTGGCCGCGTCGTCTATGGTCAGGTAACGGTCGGCAAGAAAGGCCTCCGTGTCCGCATACAACAGCGCGATATCGGCGAGTTTCTCGCGCAGCGCCGTCTGCTCGGGCAGCTTTTGCACAAACAAATCAAGCGTTTTAGGCGTAAGCCCCGCGCGCTTAAGGTCGGAAAAAATGGTCTGCATATCCGCTGCAAAGCCGGGTTGTCCGGCAGCGCGCGCAAACGCGCCAAGCGCATCCGCCTGCCTGAGCGCAGCGCGCCGGATGACCATCCGGTGGCCCTGCTGCGAGAGAAACGGATGCAGCTGCCCGTGCAGCGCAAGCACGCGCTCGTTGAGCCTGGCAAAGCTGAGCACCTGCACGCCGAGCAGCCCGCCAAGCGCGGCGGAAAGCGCGCGCTCGGCCTCAAACGTATACTGTTCGGGCACGATGAGTACGGCGCGTTCCCCCGCGCGCTGATGCGCCGCCAGCGCAGCGTAGAGCGCCCGGCTTTTCCCGGTGTTTGCGCGGCCGAAAAGAAAGCGTACGTTCATTGACAAATTCAATCCTGTCTACAGCGTTTCAGCGGCGGGGACGGACGGACTGAGCGCGTAAAGCGCTCGCTTCATAACGCGCGCCCGATAAAATTCGGAACCCTACGCAATGGGCTCGGCGTGCACGGCGGTATACCGCATCTGCCCATTGTTGTTCCCGCTTTCATAAAGCACCACGGACGTGGCCGTAAACGCGGCCGTCTGCGCGCCGGGGTCGAACGCGCCGTCGCCCGTGACGTTGCGGCCGAGGGTGACGTGCGGGGTCAGTCTGCCGCGGTTTTTGGAAAACCCGCGCTCCCACAGCGCGCTTTCAAGCGTTTCATACAGGCGGTTCAGCTCGTCCAGATCGCCCGTTATGGAAAGGTAGGCCGTTTTGCCGCGTTCGCCGCCAAAGCTGCCGTAGCCGCCCAGACGCAAAACGAATGGCCGGATGCCGCGTACGGCCTCGCGGATGGCGTCCACCGCGTCGGACAGCGCGTCGCTGTTGCCGATGAAGTGCAGCGTGATATGGAAGTTTTCGCGTGGCACGAACCGCCCTGCTGCGCCCGATTCCATCAGGCGCGCCTGCGCGGCGGAAACGGCCCGGCGTACGTCGGCGGGCAGTGGGATCGCGATGAACAGACGCATGGGCGCATACCTCCTGAAACGCCGTCCGCACGGATTTGCAGCCAATCGGTTGCGGCTGCCTCCATGCGGTCATTAACCGGCGTTCACGGCTTGATAATTACAATGATTCTATCATATTCCGGCCGCATTGAACAGATTGGAAGACATTCGCAGGAAAACCTGCAAAAAAAGGGATGGATAACTTTACCACAAACGAGCGTTCGGTTTTAAATATGCAGGGTATGCATGTGGATGATTTTCTTAAAAATTGACCCGCTTATCCACATTGTCCACTGTGTTATCCACAAAATGCGGAAATCCGGTGGGTTTGGAGTGTGTATAAATTGTGACGAATGTCTGAACATGACGTATACTGCCGAGGGCTTAAAAATGTGCATCCAATTGATACAGTTGGACGGACGGGGACGGATGCAATTTTCAGGCCTTCAAATTGCAGACGCCGGTCTGTGCGCAAACGAGCGGAAAATGGGAACGCCGCCCTGGACGCGCATCGTGCAGAACGGCGGGATTTGCGGGGCGGTATTTGTTTATTAAGGCCGTCCGGGCATGCATACGGCCGTCCAGGTGCGCACAGACGGGTTAACGCGGCGCGGCGCGCTAAAACTGCCCGCGCAGCGTGTATATGCAGATGCCGACGCATTCGCGCAGGAAATTATTGAGCGATAAATACCACACGTCCGGCGCAGGGATGCCGACGGCGTCAATCCCCTGCGCGGCGGCCACGCGTCCGGCGCGGTAAACGTGAAAATTGGTGGTGACGTATGCGATGCGCGCGTCCTGCCCACAGGCTTCGTCGATGATGCTTTTTGAAAATGCAAAGTTTTCCACGGTGTTGGTCGCCAGCTCCTCCATATAAACGCGGCCGCCGTCGATACCGCGCTCGACCATGTATTTTTTCATGGCCGACGCCTCGGTCACGGTCTCGCCGCCGCCCTGCCCGCCGGAAACCACGCAGACGGTATCCGGATGCGTTTTTAGATACTCCATCGCCGTGTTCAGCCGGTTTTCCAGCACCCAGGTGACCTTGTCGCCATGTACCGCCGCGCCGAGCACGATAACCGCGTCGGCCGCGACGGCCGCGGGACGCTTCTGCGCGCCGATCATCAGGCTGCCGCACACGATAAAGATGACTGTGGCCACGCCGTAGCACGCCGCAATCAGCCACTTTAAAAAGAGCAGGAAGCCATGCTGCATCTGCGGCAAAAGGAATGCCAGCAGCAGCAGCGGCAGGCCGAAGAACGCGGGCAGGATCACCCCGAGGTTGAAATTGGAAAGCCGCGAGATAATCAGCGTTTCTATAATCAGCACCACGCCCGCTACCGCAAACGCAGCCTGCGCGTGCGAAATGGCAACGCCGCGCCGGCGCAGAAACTTAATCAGCAGCAGCATCACCACGATAACGATAACAAATATCGCCAGAATATAGAGCCTCCATCGTGTATACATGAAGTTCCGTTCCTTTCAGTTTTCTGCGCGCCGCCCGCGCCCCCTACAGCACTTTTTTCAAAAACTGGCCCGTATAGCTTTCCGGTATGGCCGCGATTTGCTCGGGCGTACCGGTGGCGACAATCGCGCCGCCCGCGTCGCCGCCCTCCGGGCCGAGGTCAATGATATAGTCCGCGGTTTTGATCACGTCGAGGTTGTGCTCGATGACAAGCACGGTGCTGCCGGATTCGCAGAGGCGGTTGAGCACCTCGAGCAGACGCTTGACGTCGTCGATGTGCAGGCCTGTGGTAGGCTCGTCGAGGATGTAGAGCGTCCGCCCGGTATCGCGCCGCGACAGCTCCGTGGCCAGTTTGACGCGCTGGGCCTCGCCGCCGGAAAGCTGCGTGCTCGGCTGGCCAAGCTTGACATAGCCAAGACCCACGTCGTAGAGCGTTTCCAGCTTGCGGCGCAGCTTCGGCAGGGGGGAGAAAAAGCGCAGCGCCTCCTCCACGGTCATTTCCAGCACGTCATGGATGGTCTTGCCCTTATAATGCACCTCGAGCGTTTCGCGGTTATAGCGCTTGCCGCCGCAAACCTCGCAGGGCACATAGATATCGGGCAGAAAATGCATTTCAATCTTGATGATGCCGTCGCCGCGGCAGGCCTCGCAGCGGCCGCCCTTGACGTTGAAGCTGAAGCGGCCGTTTGAATAGCCGCGCAGCTTGGCGTCGGGCGTGTTGGCAAACACCTCGCGGATGAGGTCGAACAGGCCCGTATATGTGGCGGGGTTGCTGCGCGGGGTGCGGCCGATGGGGCTCTGGTCGATGTCGATGACCTTATCGAGCGCTTCCTCGCCGGTGACGCCGTCGCAGTCGCCCGGGCGCGCCTTGGCGCGGTTGAGGTCGCGCAGCAGCGTTTTTTTAATCAGTTCGTTGACAAGGCTCGACTTGCCGCTGCCGGATACGCCGGTGACGCACACGAACCTGCCGAGCGGGATGGATACGTCGATGTTTTTGAGGTTGTGCGCGCGCGCGCCGTGGACGACCAGTTCGCCGCCGTTGCCGGGGCGGCGCGTTTCCGGCACAGGGATGGATTCGCCGCCGCACAGATAACGGCCGGTGATGGAATCGGGATTCTCTGCAATGTCCTCCGGCGTGCCGCAGGCCACCAGTCTGCCGCCGTGTTCGCCCGCGCCGGGACCGATATCCACGACATAATCCGCCGCGCGGATGGTGTCTTCATCGTGTTCGACGACGATGAGCGTGTTGCCGAGGTCGCGCATCTGCTCAAGCGTGCGCAGCAGCCTTGCGTTGTCGCGCTGGTGCAGGCCGATGCTCGGCTCGTCGAGGATGTACAGCACGCCCACCAGGCCGCTGCCGATCTGCGTGGCCAGCCGGATGCGCTGTGCCTCGCCGCCGGACAGGCTCATGGCCGCGCGCGACAGCGTGAGGTAATCGAGGCCAACGTTGATGAGGAAGCCCAGCCGCGCGTCGATCTCCTTCAGAATCTGTTGCGCGATCATGGCCTGCGTCTTGCCAAGCACAAGCTGCTGGAAAAACGTCCGCACGTCCTTGACCGGCAGGTCGCTGAGCGCGGCGATGCTTTTGCCGCCCACGGTGACCGCAAGGCTTTCGGGCTTGAGGCGCTTGCCCCCGCAGTCCGGACAGGGAATTTGCGACATATAGTTTTCAATCTCCTGCTTGCTGTAATCGCTCTGCGATTCGCGGTAACGGCGCTCCATGTTGTTGACGATGCCCTCGAACGGCGCGTCGAACGTGCCGCTGCCAAACTCCTTGGAATAGGCGATGTGCAGCTTTTCGCCGCCGGTGCCGTAGAGCACGGCGCGCCGTACGGCTTCGGGCAGCTCGTCAAACGGCGTGTCCATCGAGACGCCGTAATGCTCCGTGAGCGCGGTAAAGTACATGCTGGCAATCGTGCCCTTGCTGCCGCTGTTCCAGCCGGAAACATCCACAGCGCCCTGCGCGAGCGAGAGCCTGCGGTTGGGGATGACGAGGGCGGGGTCGATCTTGAGCAGGGAGCCGAGGCCGGCGCAGGTCGGGCATGCGCCGAACGGGCTGTTAAAGCTGAACATGCGCGGGGTCAGCTCCGGCATGCTCACGCCGCAGTCCGGGCAGGCGTAGTCCTGCGAAAACAGCAGCTCGTCGCCGTCTGTCACGGCAACGACGGCCAGGTTTTTGCCGAGCCGGAATGCGGTTTCAAGCGAATCGGTGAGGCGGCCCGTGATATCCGGTTTGATGACGAGCCGGTCGATCACGGCCTCGATGGTATGTTTGAATTTTTTATTGAGCGCGGGCACATCGGAGATATCGTACACCGTGCCGTCTACGCGCACGCGCACATATCCCTCCCGCCGCAGCTCGTCGAGCAGTTTGGCGTGCTCGCCCTTCCTTGCGCGTACGCAGGGGGCTACGATTTGCGCGCGCGAACCCTCGGGCAGCGCCATGATCTGATCGACCACCTGGTCGATGCTCTGCCGCTCGATGGGCTTGCCGCATTTGGGGCAATGCGGAATGCCGCAGCGCGCGTACAGCAGGCGCAGGTAATCGTGGATTTCCGTTACGGTGCCCACGGTGGAGCGCGGATTGTGGCTGGTGGACTTTTGATCGATGCTGATGGCGGGGGAGAGCCCCTCGATGCTGTCGAGGTCGGGCTTTTCCATCTGGCCCAAAAACTGGCGCGCATAGGAGGACAGGCTCTCGACATACCGCCGCTGCCCTTCGGCATAGATGGTATCGAACGCGAGGCTGGACTTGCCGCTGCCGCTGAGGCCGGTAAATACAACAAGCTTATTGCGCGGCACGGTCAGGTCGATATTTTTCAGATTATGCTCGCGCGCGCCCTTGATAACGATGTCTTTCATTGGTGCAAACGCCTTTCCGCCCGTTTCACAAAAAACGCAAAGCAACGGAGCCGAACCAAAGCCTAAGCATTATACCAAAAAGAATAAAAATTCGCATCCCCTCATTTTAAGAATTTGAAAGTAGTTTGCATTTTGAGGGGGAGGCGGGGGGTGTTTGCGTTGGGGCAAACCCCCGGGTTCACGGGCGCGTGCAGCGAATTGAGCGTGCGCAAGGCGCCGTCTTTATCCATTCAGCCGTGCAAACGCGCAAAATCCGGTTTGGCTTGCGCAACAGCGCATCAGCCCGGGCGGGGGAAAGAATATTTTTGCGCCTTGGCCCGTCTTTTTTCATTTACGCGGCGGCAATATCGTGTTAAGATAAAATGATAAATTTTAATGGAGGATCCGCATGCAGGTGATCGACCCCGCCGGGTGGAAGCGCAAGCCGCTCTGCGACTTTTTTGGTCGGCTGGATTTCCCGTTTTACGGCGTGACGTTCCGCGTGGATGTGACGCGGCTGTGCCTACGCGCAAAGGAGGAGGAGGGCGTTTCGACATACCTTGCCGCGATCTGGGCCAGCATGCGCGCGGTCAACGGACTCGACGCGTTCCTGTATAAACTGCGCGGTCAGACCGTTGTGCGGCATGACGCGCTCTGCCCGTCGTTCGTCGTTCCAACCGAGGACGAGCTGTTCAAAATCGTACATGTTGACTGGCTGCCCGAAGAACCGCTGGCGGATTTTTGCAATCGCGCGCAGGACGCCTGCCGGGCGCAGGAGACGTTTATCAACGAAGCGGACGAGGCCCGGGACGACCTTGTATACATCTCCTGCCTGCCGTGGCTGGATTTTACAATGCTGACCAACGAGATGGCCTTTAACCGCGACGATTCCATTCCGCGCTTTGCGTGGGGGAAATTTACGGTTGAAAACGGCGTGCATACCATGCCCTACTCCGTGCAGGTCAACCACAGGCTGCTTGACGGGCGGCATATCGGCGCGTTTTACGAAGCGCTGCAGCGCGAGCTGAACGCGCTGTAGGCCCGCGCAGGCTTTTAAAACCGCCGGGGAGAAAGGAGTGCATCCAACATGAGCAAACTCAGGCAGGCCGGCATGTATGTAAAAATCGTGCTCTGGCTGGTGGTGGGCGGCTATGCGCTGCTTTATTTTGCGGGCCTGATTCCGCAGCAGGCGGTCGACGACAGCGTGCAGCTTTCGGCCAGCCAGCTTGTTGAGGAGGGTTACAACCCCGTGGTGCTTGTCCGTAGCGACGAGTCGTACCGGCTGGATAATTTTTCGGAGACGCGCATTTTGCTTGAGAGCCTGTATCTCAACACGCGCCACAACCCGCAGGCGGTGCTGGCGTGCCCGACCTATGAGGGCGGAGGGAATCCGATCGCGGCCATCAACGACGTGGCGGAGCTCGGCGGCTTTCCGGACCCGGACACCTATTTTCCGCATATGATCATGGGCTTCCGCTCGCTGGTGCGTCCGCTGTTGGCCTTTATGAATCTGCGCCAGATCCGCAGGCTCCTGATGTGGATTACGCTGCTGCTGTTTACGGCCAATGTGGTCAATATCAAAAAGCGCAGCGGAACGCTGATTGCATTCTTGTTTGCCGCGGCGTTCCTTTCGGTCAATCCGATTCTTGTGATGAGCTCGCTGCAATATTCGTGCTGCTTTTTGGTTGCGTTTACCGTCATGCTGCTGATGCCGTACATCGACCGCTGGAAGATGACCGAGCCCATGCTGTTTTTCCTCGTCGGCGGCTTGACGCAGTATCTCGACCTGTATACCACGCCGCTGATCACCTTTGGCCTGCCCATTCTCTGGATGCTGCTGATTAAACAGCAAAACGGGCAGCTGCAGTCGTTTCAGGAGGACGTACTCTGCGTGGTCCGGTGCTTTGGCGCGTGGCTTGGCGCATATGTGCTGATGTGGCTTGTCAACATCGGCGTCGTGGCGCTGTTCACCGACTTCAACGTCTGGAAGACGGCGGTGGAAGCGGTCGCGTCCGGAGTCGGCTTCGGCGCGGCGCGGGTCAATGCGTTTACCGCGCTGTCGGCCGGGCTGACCAATCTGGTCACCATCGAGTGCACGCTTTGCCTGATCGGCTTCATCATCGCATGGCCGTTTATGATGGACACGCGCGCCAAGCGCGCCACCGGATACCGGCAGGGGCGCATCTTCCTGCTGGTTGCGCTGCTTCCCATCGCCTGGTGCCTGATTGCGGCCAACTCCATGATGAAAAACGCCTACTATCAATACCGCATTCTGATTGTGACCATATTCGGCGTGCTGTGCTTTTACGCCAAGCCCACGCAATATATGGAAAAGAATATGCAAAACCCCTATCACAGAATTTTAAAGAAACTGGAGGTACCCAAGGATGGATCGATTCAGTAACGGCATCGGCGTGTGCGTGCCGCGCGTGCTGCTGCCAAAGGCGGACGCGGATTTTTACAAATGGGCGGTCGTTGCGTGCGATCAGTACACCTCGCAGCCGGATTATTGGGCCGAGGCGGAAAAGATTGCCGGCGGCGCGCCCTCGACGCTCGAGTTGATTCTGCCCGAAGCGTTTCTGGGCAAGCCCGGCGAGGCGGAGCGAATCGCCTCCGTGCGCGCGCACATGCGCGCCTATCTCGACGGCGGCGTGCTTGTTGAGCGCGAGCAGGGCTTTGTTCTGGTTACGCGCACCGTGGCGGGGAAAACGCGCACCGGCCTGGTTATGGCGCTCGACCTTGAGGCGTACGATTACAGGAAGGGCGCGGAAACGCTGATTCGCGCAACCGAGGGCACCATTGTCGAGCGCATCCCGCCGCGGCTGAAGATCCGCGAGGGCGCGCCGCTGGAGCTGCCGCATATTCTGGTGCTCATCGACGATCCGAACCGCACGGTCATCGAACCGCTGGCCGCGGACAGGATCCGGTTTGAACAGCTGTACGACACCGATCTCATGCTCGGCGGCGGACACATCGAGGGCCGTCTTGTCAGCGACGAGGCCGCCGTCAGCGGCGTACTGACCGCGCTGGCGCAGCTTACCGACCGGCCCGCGTTCGCCGCAAAGTACGGCGAGGCGGAGCCGCTGTTGTTTGCAATGGGAGACGGCAACCACAGCTTTGCCACGGCCAAGGCCAACTGGGAGAAGATCAAGGCGGATTTGCCGGAGGATGCGCGCGCGAACCATCCCGCCCGCTATGCGCTCGTCGAGGTTGAAAATGTCCACGACGACGGCATTGCGTTCGAGCCCATTCACCGCGTGCTCTTCGGCGTCGGCGGCGAGACGGCCGTTTTGCGGCTGCTTTTCCACCTCAAAGCGCAAAACGGCGGCGCGTCGGTTGCGTACGGCGCGCATACCGCCGTGGGCGGCCAGACGCACGTGCTGCCGTTTTTCACGGGCGGCACGGAGGGAGCGTTCATCGTGAACGGGCCCTCGCAGCAGCTTGCCGTGGGTACGCTGCAGGCGGCCGTCGACGCAATGCTTCAAGAGACCGCGGGCACGGAGGTAGACTATATCCACGGCGCGGACGTGGTGCAAAACCTGAGCAAGCATGACGACGCGATTGGATTTTTGCTGCCCGCCATGCAAAAAAGCGAGCTGTTTCCCACCGTGGTCTATGACGGCGCGCTGCCGCGCAAGACGTTTTCGATGGGAGAGGCCAACCAAAAGCGGTATTATATGGAGTGCAGGCGCATCGACCGGTAAGGGCGGCCTGCAGGCGTGGTGCCGGGGCTTTGCCGGAGGATGTCAAAAAACGCGCTTTCAGGCGGAGGAACCGGAGATAAAGCGGCCCTGGCGCCCCCGGCGGAGCAAAAACAGAAAGGATAATGGGGCAAAGGAATCATGGCCATCAAGGTAACCAAGTTCGGCGGCAGCTCGCTCGCCGACGCAAGCAGCTTTCGTAAGGTAAGGGACATTGTGCTCGCCGACGGCGCGCGTTCGTTCGTCGTACCCAGTGCGCCGGGAAAACGCTTCCCGGGCGACGAGAAGATCACAGACCTGCTGTACCTGTGCTATGCGCAGGCCAGTCAGGGGCTGGATATCGACAACACGTTCAGCCAGATTGCGGAGCGGTATACCGGCATTGAGCACGAGCTCGGGCTTAAAACCGGCATTGCCGACGAGCTGACCGCCATCCGCAACAACATTGAAAACGGTGCGAGCGAGGACTACATCGCCAGCCGTGGCGAATACCTCAACGGCCTGTTGCTTTCCGATTACCTCGGCTTTACGTTTTTTGACGCGGCGGAGTTGATCTGCTTCCATTCCGACGGCACGTATGACGACGAAACCACGCAGAAGTGGACGCAGAAGCTGTACGGCCTCAAACACGTCGTTGTGCCGGGCTTTTACGGCCGCAAGCGCGACGGCAGCATCAAAACGTTCTCCCGCGGCGGCTCGGACATTACCGGCGCAATCGTCGCGCGCGCCGTGCAGGCGGATATCTATGAGAACTGGACGGACGTTTCCGGCTTTCTTATGGCCGATCCGCGCATTGTTGACAACCCCAAGGCGATCAAGACCGTTACCTACTCGGAATTGCGCGAGTTGAGCTATATGGGAGCGACGGTGCTGCACGAGGATTCCATCTTTCCGGTGCGCCGCGCGCATATCCCGATCAACGTGCGCAACACCAACGCGCCGGAAGACGAGGGCACGATGGTCATCCCGGACGGATATCTCAAGTACTATCAGCGCGACGGGCTGCTCACCGGCGTGGCGGGCCGCGCGGGCTTTACGGTCATCACCGTATATAAGGATAATATGCACAACGAGATCGGCTTTGGCTACCGGCTGCTGCGCGTGCTCGACCGGCACAACATCTCCTTTGAGCATGTGCCAAGCGGCATCGACACCATGAGCCTCGTCGTCTCCGACAGCAAGCTCCGCGATAACCTTGAGTCCGTTCTGCGCGAGATTCAGCGCGACTGCGACCCGCAATCCCTTGAAATGCACAGCAATATGGCGCTTGTCGCGGTCGTCGGCAAGGGCATGATCCGTTCGCTCGGCGTGGCCGCGCGCGTGTTCAACTCGCTCTATGAGGCGGGCGTCAACGTGCGCATGATCGACCAGGGCAGTTCGGAAATGAACATTATCGTCGGCGTGGAAAGCGACGATCTCAACGCGGCGGTAAGGGCTATCTACAAAGCGTTTGCGTAAACCGTCAGGAGCTTGTTAACGGGACGGCTGCATTTTGCCGCATGTTTTAAACGCGGCTGGCAAAATGCACAAAAGCGACGCGCGAGACGGCCCGTTTTGGCAAGGGGAAATGCGCAGCAAAAACCGAATGCGGCGGTGGGGCAACCCACCGCCGCAGCGATTTCAGTAAGCTGTTCATCGGTCAAAGGCGCGGCTTGGTACGTTTATTCGGGAATCGGCGTGCGGATATACGGCCCGGGCGGCGTTGGCGTTGGCGTCGGGGTCGGCGTTGCGGTGGGAACCGGCGTGGCCGTCACAACCGGCTTGGGCGTCGGCGTGGCGACGCTTACGAGCAGCGTGACATAGGACTTGTAGACATAGCCTGTTTTGCCCGTATTGATGATCTGGATATAGTACCAGTCGCCCGTAACGCCGAGCACGGCGATGGAGGTATTTTTGGCAAGCCGGCCAAGGCTCGTATGGGCGGTGGAAGCGCCCGCGCGGTAGTTGACGCCGGAGGCGTTGATGAACGCGTTGGCCGTGACCTGGCTGGACGGTGTGGGCGTCGGCGTTGCGGCGGTAAACTTCACGTAGGTTTTATAGACATACCCCGTTTTGCCGGAGCTCACCACCTGAATCTGGTACCAGGAGCCGGAGGAGCCGAGCACGGTTACCGCCGTGCCGCGCGACAGCCGGCCAAGGCTCTTGTAGGAGGTGGAAGCGCCCGTGCGGTAATTGACGCCCGAGCGGCTGATATATGCGTTGGCGGCGGACGGCGTGGGCGTTGGGGCAGGCGTGGAGGAAAGTTGGACATAGGTGCGGTAGACATAGCCCGTTTTCCCCGTGGAGGTTACCTTGACCTGGCACCAGTTGCCGGAAACGGACAGCACCGTAACGGCGGTCCGCCGGGCGAGCTTACCAAGGCTCTTATAGGTAATGCCCGCGCCGGAACGCAAATTGACGCCCTCGCCGGTGATGGTGCCCTTCTGCTCATAGGCGCCTTGCGCGGCTTTGCAGACCACGCTGACGTAGCGGTTGGAAACATACCCCTCCTTGCCGCTGCCGTGCACGCGCACGTAGAACCAGCCGTTCGAGGCGACGGAAAGCAGCGACAGCCCCGTGTTGGCCGAAAGCGTCGCGAGCTTGGTGCTGCCGGTGTTCGACTTGGCGCGCAGATAAACCGAGCCCTTGGTGTAGCCAAGACCGTAGAACGGGTTGTACGGCGCGTTGACGCTGATATATTTGCCGCTGACATAGCCCGATTTGCCGGCCGACGGAATGTCGATGCGCAGCCAGGCGCCCTTGACCTCATAGATGTTTACGGCAGTGCCCTTGTCAATTGTGGTGACGAGGCTGTAGCCCGTACCGGCGTCGGAACGGACGTTGAGCCTGCCTGTATTGACCGTGCCCGTGGCAAGCGCTTCCTCGGCAAGCGCACTTCCTGGAGCGGTCAGCGCCGCCCCGAAAAGGACCATGACCGCAAGCAAAACGGCCAGCAAACGATTGCGTTTCATAAACTGGATTTCCCCCCTCCAAGCTGATAGATCGACCGATGCGGCGCGGCCATAGCGGTTTGCAAATTGACGGTGTGCGCCGGACCGTGCGGACGGTGTTTGCCTTCGCAATAGAAGACCCTATGCAAAACGTATGTTCGCGCCGTGTGCATTATCACGCGTGAAACCGCGCGTTTTGCCGGAGACCGTACGAAGATTGGTAAAACATGCAAAACCCGTTGCCGCGGCTTTAAACCGGCAAAGAGGTACCGTGCGTTTAAAATGCACGGCGTCCCGGCTGCGCACCGCCTATTCGCTGCGAATGGCGGCAAGCGGGCTGAGCTTCATGGCGCGCAGCGCGGGGTACAGGCCTGCAAGCAGCGCCACCACAATGGAAAACGCCACCGCGCCAAAAGCGAGAACGGGCGGGATGATGCTTTTGAGCCCTGCGCTTGCCAGCATGCCGTTGAGCAAAAGCGAAAGCCCGAAGCTGATGAAAAGGCCCAGCGTGCCGCCGAACAGGCCGATATAGGCCGACTCGGTCAAAAACAGGCCGGCAATGTTGCCCATACGGCAGCCGAGCACCTTGATGATGCCGATCTCCTTGGTGCGTTCGAAAATGCTCATCATCATGGTGTTGGTGATGCCGATGGCTGCCACAAGCAGCGCCACGCCGCCGATTGCGCCGAGCAGATACTGCACGCGCTGGGTACTCTGTTGGGCCATTTCCACCGCGTCCTGCAGGCTGTACGTGCCATAGCCGAGCTCCTCGATGGCCGCCTTTACGGACTTGACGTCGTCGATACCCGCGCACTTGACCATCACGCTGTTGTACTTGCCGGGCTCATAGTTGATAAAGTCCTTGTTGTCCTTGGCAAGCTTTTCCAGCTGCGAAAGCTCCATGAGGCAATAGTAGCTGTAGTCGTTGTTGCCGCTGTCCATAATGCCCACGGGCTTAACGGTATACAGCGCGCCGGGCTTACGCGCCTCCTGCTCGTCGGAAGCGGGCATGGACATGGCCACGTTCTGATAGACGTTGCCATAATCAAACGTCAGCTGCATGCGCGAATCGAGCGTGATGCGCGGATTGCCGTCCTTATCGATGGCAGGCTGGTAGTTATCCGGGTTATAAAAGCTGTCGAGCGTCCAGCTGCCGAGCACGATTTCGTATTGGCTGCCGTGCTTTTTTTCCGGCAGCCGTCCCTCCGAAAGCGTGAGCCCGAACGACTCCGCCTGCGCGGGGTCTACGCCGAGGATGGACGCGTCCACCGCATATTTGCCGCTCTTGAGCATGCCGTAGGAGGTGACCATCGGCATGACCGCCGCAACGCCGGGGAGCTTCTGGAACGTTGCGACGCTCTTTTTATTGAGCTCTTTTTCCTTGCTCGTACCCCTGCCGTTTTCCCGCTCCACATAGGACCAGCGGTCGACGCGGATGTTGGTCAGGCTGCCCGTACCGGCAAAACTCTCGACGGTCGCCTCGCGGATGCCGATGCCTAGCGACACCATCACCACGATGCTCGACACGCCGATAACCATACCCAATACGGTCAGAAACGCGCGCAGCTTGCGCCGCCATAGGTTTAAAAACGCCGTGGCGAGCAGGTCGGTCGGCCGCATACGTCAATCATCCTCCGTTTTGGAATCCTGGAGCGCCTCCGCGCCGTCGTCCGCCTGCTGCAGGACGGGGTCGTCGCCGTAATCGTCGTCATATTGCGACAGATCCTCCTCGAGCATACGCGCACGCCGCCGCTTGAGCTTGACGATCAGGAGAATGACGAGCGCAAGGAGACCGGCGACAATGAGCGCCAGCCAGTACCAGGCGAGGCCGCCGGCCGCACCGCCCTGACCAATCGCCGCCAGCGCGGACAGGGCGGCATTGCCGCCGGTGGCAACCCCGGCCACACCGGAGCCGTTCTCGGCAAAGGCGGGCTCCATGGGAACCTCCTCATTTACAGTCAGCGTAAAGGGTAAAAGCTCCTCGTTTTGGTCGCCGTATACATCCTCATAGGTGATGCGCACAACGCCTTCGATCTCGCCCACGGTCTGCGTCAGCAGGGTCAGGTCGGCGCGCATGGTGCCGCCGGAGGCGATGTTGCCGGCGTAATATGTTTCCTCGAGCGAAAGCCCCTCGCCCTCGACCGCAACCATGCAGTTATACAGGCTGGACTTCCCCATATTGAACATCTGCACGCTCATGGAGCAGGATTGCCCCGCCCACGCCTCGTCATAAAAGACGGGTTCATCGGTGCGCACGCGCGTTTTTTGCAGAATGGGGATGGCGATGGTGCTCTTTTCGGTGAAATCCTGCTTGTTTTTTGTACCCTCATAGGTGATTTCCAGGTTGAGCATCTGTGTTTTCGGCTCTGCATCAGGCGCGATCTGGAGGCCGATGTTCATCGAAACGACGGACTTCTTGGCAAGGTCGCCGATAAAGATGCTGTTGCTGCCGCCGGATATGGGCAGGACAACGCCGGCCTCGTTGGAAAAGTTCAGCTGCAGGTTCTTGACCGCCTCACGTTCGCTGGTGTTGCGCAGCTTGAGGGTCATCTTGAACGACTCGCCGGCATACAGCTTTTCCGAATCGAATGTATAGCCGCTGACGATGACCTTGGGCTTGCTCTTAAAACTCGATCCGCCGCCGGAGGAGCCGCCGGATTCATACGTGATGCCATGGTCCACGTCGGAGGAATCGCCGCCGGAGGCATCCGGGGTGGGGGTAAGGGCGGGTTCCACCGTGACCTTGACATTGGGGAGGGTCAATCGGCTCTCGCCGCCGTCATAGGTGATATTAAAATCCAGGTTCGAGGCGAAAGCCCCCTCGGATTTGAGCGTGAGCGGCAGACAGAAATAAGCCTTTTCTCCGTCGGCCATGGAAGCGCTTCCGGGCTCGATCGTTCCGGCGCCGACGACCGCGCCGGACAGATCCGTAATCAGCGCGCAGGACACGTTGTCGGCGCTGCCGCCCGTACAGACCACCGGAATCCATAGCTGCAGTTTATCCTTGGGCTTGCCGAGAAAAGGCGTTTTGTAATTGTAATATTTGCTGTCCTCATTGCCCTCATCCTGCGTGGCCAGGCCGATGGTTGCCGTCGTCGGGGCGGGGCTTTCGCTTTCTGCGCGAGTTAAAACAGGCGCGCTCAGGCAAACCGCAAGCACCATGAGTGCCGCTATAATGGAGCGCAGCGTTTGAATGCGGTTAAGCTTCATGTTCAGTTTCCCTCGTTTCCGGCTTCGGTTGAGCCTTTTTGTCCTGTATTTCCACAATGCGGCCGTCGAGCAGGCGGATGACCTTGTCGGCATAGGCGGCCATGTTTGGGTCGTGCGTGACCATAATGAGCGTCTTTTTCTGCGCCCGGATGATGCGCGTGATAACGTGCATCACCTCGTCGGAGGTGCTGCTGTCGAGGTTGCCGGTGGGCTCGTCGGCAAACACGATGTCCGGGTCTGCTACCAACGCGCGCGCAATGCCCACGCGCTGCTGCTGGCCGCCGCTCATCTCGGACGGCTTGTGGCGCATATGGGTTGCCAGCCCCACCGAGCGCAGCGTCTGTATGGAGCGCTGTATGCGCTGCCGGCGCGGGATGCCGCGGAACGTCAGCGGGAACGCAACGTTTTCGAGCGCGGTATAATAGGGCATGAGGTTGAACGACTGAAAGACGAATCCCACATGCCGCTGCCGGAACACGATCAATTCGCTTTGCGTCATGCGCTCGAGATGCTTGTTTAATATAACGATCTGTCCCGCGCTCACGCCCTCCAGCCCGGCAAGCACGTTGAGCAGCGTGGATTTACCGGAGCCGGAGCGGCCGATGATGCAGCAGACCTCGCCCGGGTAAATTTTCAGGTTTACGCCGCGCAGCGCGTGCACGTCTACCGTGCCGACGTGATAGGTCTTTTTTACGTTGCGCACATCGATGATCGGCGCAGTCTCCACCGGCTTCTCCTCCCTTTTGCGCGCGGGGGCGCCGCGCAAGAGTGTACTATTTGTTATAATACACACGAATACTACTATGCTTTCGCACTTCTGTCAAGCACAGGGCGCATATGGATTTCAATATATTACGAACCGTTCACATTTGCCGGATGCGGCGGGCGGCTTTTCCAGGCGCAGGTATGCTGCCCCGGTGGTGTGGCGGCAGACAAAGGCCCCGCGCTTACGCGGCGGATAGAGGCACAAAACAGCGAAACGAATTCCCGGTTTCGTGCCGGAGGAAACGATTCGGTCTTTGAATCATACCGGTTCCTATCCTATTTTAAAGTTCGATAAAAAAGTACCGCAGATTCCAAGTTTCCGGCCATGGCGGGCGGCAGGGCGGCGATATGGGCCGCGGCTGTGGGAAAGGCCCTGTTTTTTCGCCAAAACAACATGCTTCCGGCACGCGTCCTACATTTTTTTAAAGCATCAAAAACAGGAGGGCGGCAGCCCTCCTTTAACGTAACGGGACAGGAGAAAAATCAGCAGAAGCAGCCGCCCGTGCAGCAGTCCAGACACATCAGCGCCGGGCACAGGCTGCAACAAAACGTTCCGTTTGAGCCGACCGGGCTGCCGTACGAGCCGGATTGATAGGTGCGGCCGGCATTGTTGAGCGACATATAAGCGTTGCGGTATTCCGCGTTGTCCGGGTCGAGCTCGTAAGCTTTGCGGATGCATTCGCGCGCTTTTTCGTACCAGCCCTGCCGCAAATAGATGATGCCGTAGAGGTAGTACCATTCGCCGTTATGGGTTGGAACGCGGTCGAGGACTGTGCGCGCGGCATTGAGGTTGTTTTGGTTGATAAAGCTGCGCGCGCGGACGTATTCCGCCGCATTGGGGCCGCTGTAGGCCGTGCCGGAGGCACGCGAGTGATAGCCGGAGCCGCCCGTCCGGCCGGAGGAATATCCGCCCGCCCGCCCCGCGCCGGCGGACCCATTCGGCTTTTTGATCAGCAGTTCGTATGCCTGATTGATCTCCTTCAGCTTCTCGCCCGCCAGTTCCTTAAGTGGGTTATCCGTGTATTTGTCAGGGTGATATTTTTTGACCAGCGCCAGATACGCCGCGCGGATTTCCTCCTGCGAAGCGTTTTCGCTTACACCCAACACCTTATACGGATTCATTCAGCGTTCTCCTTTATGATCTCGGCGCAGCCTGCCGCGGCCCCGTCCGGGGGGTGCATCAGTTGCTGCGTGCGCTGCCGGCAGCCGAGCCCCAGAATGTTATCGACAAGCCCATGCGGCCCGTTCATCGTGACCAGATCATAGCCGCGCTGCGCCTCCGTCAGCGAAACCTGGAGCAAAAATTCCGCCTGCTCGGCGTCGGCCTGCGCCGCGATAAACGCATTGTATGCGCCGCGTTTCCGGTCCTGCTCCCGGTCGTCCCATGCGTCGGCAAGATAGATCCAGCGCCCGAGATTATAAAACATCCAGCCGCAGGCAGGCTGCTCGCGCGCATCCAGCGTGGGTGCGTGTGCAATCACCCCGCGCATCAATTCGCCGAACGCGTCGCTCGGCTCGTCGGTGCAGGCTGCTTTGTTGCGTTCCAGCTCATTTAAGCGCAAAAGGCACCGCCGGACGTGTGCGGCAAGCTCCGGCCGGTTCCGCTCAGCCTTACGGCGCGCGGGGGAAAAGAGCGCCCTGAACAGCAGCGATGAAAGCTTCCGTTCGTCCTGCCAGCCGTCGCACGCGGCGTACCACGCCAGCAGCAGATTGACGTCCGCGGCGTAATCCGTGGCGTCGTTAGGCGCGATCACCGGCTGCTTTTTGCCAAACGGATGGCACAGGCAACGGCAAAGCCGGGCGGGCGTCCGGCCGCTTTGCGCGCAAAGAAACGCGCTTAAAAACGTGGAGTCATAGTTCAGCGTCAGCCGGGCAAGCTGCCCATAGCGCCGTCCAATGGCCTTGCATAGGCCGCAGTAATGCGCGCGATACTCCTTTTGCTCGCGCACACGCAGCTCACATTCCAATGGACGGATGTAGCCAAACATATTCGTATTGTAGCACCGAACCCATGGGTTGCGCCAGTGCTATTTACCAGAAAGGTCTGTAAAAATGAAAACAAATATGGCGGCGCACAGCCCCGGCAGCACGGCAAGCATCAGCGCGCCTACCGCAGGCAGCGTGCGTCCGCGGCCGAAGCAGTGCGCGGCATATCGAATCAGGTACCCGACACACAGCAGTAAAACGGCGATATAGACCAGCATTTTGCGTCACTCCAGTTCCGTTTCTTCCAAATGATGCAGCTTGATTTCAAACTCAAATTGGGCGTCCATCTGCATGTACGCGTTCCTCCAGTTGAATGCCTCCCATGCGTGCGTGGTGTGAAACTGCTGCACGGCGTACTTGCCAAAGCCCATCACATCGCTGCCAAGCTTGCGGCAACAGGCAAACAGCGCCTCCATGTCCTGCGTCAACGACTGTTCGATCGCGGCCTCGACCTCATGCTTGGGCGCCTCAATGCTTTTTATCGTCTCAGTATACGCCGATATCGGAATGGTCATGCGCGCGCGCGCCTGTCCGTTGACAAACGAAACCTTCGTCTTTGGCCGCCGGTCTGCGGTGAGGTACACGGTGACCTGCCTGCCGTCCGGAATCTCCATCAGACGCCGTCCCTCGCGGAAATCCCCGGTTGCCATCATCAGCAGCTGTACGTTCTGCCCGTCGAGGAACCCGACCATCCGGCCGTCGCGCAGCAGCGCCGCGCCTCCAAGCGTGGCTTTCATCTCGCTTTTGAGCGCAAGGCTTCCGCCGATATAAGCATATTCGCGCGTGCCGACGCTGTCCCGCTTTGCAAGCCGGCCGCCCTCTTCGCTGTTGGCCCCGCACAGCGGCAATGCCAGATCATAGGTCTGTCCGTCCATCGCCTCAAAAAGCAGCGACAGGTGCGCCAGCGGGATCAATCCGGTTTTATGCGAAACGGAGCCGACATTCATGCTGATCCGGCTCACATTCGGGTCCAGTTCGTTGCTCAGGCCCTCGAGCGTGTCATAGGCGGGGGAAATTGAGGCAAACAACGCCGTGTTATACCGGATATGCAGCCTGGAAAACGGCAGATCGAACAGGGTCTGCGTTTGCCCCGGTTCCAGGAGCAGTTCAATTTCCACCACGATCATCGCGGTACGCGAAAGGTCGATCTGCAGCGGCAGTGCGGCCGAAAGCGTCTCGATACCATCGAGCAGGCTGTTGCATTCCGCCTTTATCAGCAGAAAACCGCTGTTGTTTTGGGACTCCGAGGACGTCTGCGTCTTTTGTATCAGCAGCGTCACGCTGTACGGCAGCTGCTCGCCCTTATCAAAGCCGATGGCCAGCACATAGCCGTAGCGTTCCAGGCTCTGTGCGTTGAGGCAGCCCGTGTTGCAAAGCAGCACCGCCGCCAGCAGAAGGAGTGCAAGCAGGCGTTTCATGCGGCCGCCTCTTTCTTTTTGAGCACGGCGATCATGGCGGCAAGCAGAGGCGGAAGCAGCGCGGCGAGCCAGGCGAATTCCATGAGCACGGCGGCGGTGTCGATAAACCACGACAGGTTCAGCTGCTCCATGAGCGTGGCCGCGCAGATTACGCTCACCATCGCGGCCACCGCCGGCCGGATATCGCGCATTCTGGTTACGCCCGCATACAGCAGCGCCGCGGCATATGCAAACAGTCCGCCCGCGATCATGCCCGCCAGCATCCAGAAAAATACCAGCACCTTGTCCGCCCGCAGATATACCCTTGCGCCGGACACCGCCATTGTGAGCCGGTACAGCGGCGCGGGCATATGCGCAAGCATGTAATTTGGATACGCCATGCCGAGAAAGAACTGCGTCGTGCCGGCGACGAGCCCGCCGCCCACCGCGGCCACCGCCGCGCCGGAGGCGGCGTTTTGCACACCGTGCACACCCCTGCCGCAAATCAGCAGACACAGCAGCGCCGGGAAAAAGCGCACGGTCCCGATTGCGCTGACGTGCAGGATCTCCGGCAGGCCGGTGCCCAGCAGCGGATACAGCCGAAACGATTCATATGCCGGAATGGCAATGATATAGGCGATCAAAAACGAAATCAGG
This sequence comes from uncultured Oscillospiraceae bacterium, assembly GCA_964447605.1. Lineage (GTDB taxonomy): Bacteria > Bacillota > Clostridia > Christensenellales > CAG-138 > CAYUTA01. The sequence goes on from CAYUTA010000003.1 coordinate 74,835, forward strand.
ATGACGCCGGCAAAAATCTTTGCAGTGCGCCCGATAATCTCCAGCCCCATCCATGCGAGGATGAACAGGCAGGGCAGCAGGTACAGCGCAATATCAGACGCCTGAGCATGCACATATACATAATGGTTCATAATCAGCAGCAGCTGCGCCAGCGGCATTGCGGCCGTATACAGCAGCACCAGCACGCTGATAAACGCCATTGGCACGGAGAGCACACGCCCAAACGCAAGCCGGTACAGCTGCGAAAGATTCTCACATCGCTTGCGCCGCATGGCCTCAGCGACCAGATAGAACAGCAGCAGAGACACCATAGCCGCCAGCGCGCTGGAGACATACGCCGAATCTCCCGAATCATATGCCACATGCGCGTCCATCAGAAAGATGCCGCACGATATGCAGGCGATCATTGCCATGGCCGCCGATTCCTGTCTTCCGATTCGACCCTGCCTGAGATTCATACCGGACGTCCCTTCGTATTCATTATATCGCTTGGGCGTAGGTGCGGCGTCAAGCGCCCACGAAACAGCACCGGTCCCTTGCTGTACGTTTTGGGCGATACGGGCGACAAAAACGGCACGCCGTAGGACTTGAGCGCCGAAAGCAGCGCAACCGTGACCAACACTGCGGAAAACAGTCCGAGCAGGCCGCCGATCCATGAGAAAAAGGCGAGCGTAATGCGATAGTATGCGGTTGCGAGCTGGAGCGAATAGTCGGGGATGGTGAAATTGCCAAGCCCCGCAAGCGCAACGATGATGAGCACAACCTTACTGACAATGTTGGCGGAAACGGCCGCCTGCCCCAATATGAGTCCGCCGATGATGCCGATGCTCTGGCCCATTGCACCCGGCACGCTGATGGTCGCCTCCCGCAGCAGCTGAAACATCAGCAGCAAAAACAGCATTTCCACAGGAAGCGGTAAAAACACCATGTTGCGCGAGGCGATCACGGTCGAGAGAATCTCCCCGCTGAGCATCCCCTGATGATGCATGGCCAGCGCGAGAAAATAGGCCGGCATGATGATGGAAAGCAGTGTGCCGAGATAGCGGACCAGGCGTATGAGCGTGCCCACGGGCTGGCGCACATACACGTCCTCTCCCGAGCTCATGAGCGTAAAGAGCGTTGCGGGCATCACATTGGCCTGCGGGCTTCCCTCGCATAATACGCCGACGTGGCCCTGCATCAGCAATGCCGCAACGCGGTCGGGCCGCTCGGTGGAAAGCGACTGTGGCAGCGGTGAAAACGGGTGCGCCTCGGTCATCTGCTCCAGCATGCCGATTGAGAGCACCATGAGCGTATCGACGGCGCCGAAGCGGCGCTTCACCTCGTTGACAAGCGTCCGGTTTGCCAGGCCCTCCCGGTAAACGATGGCGATGCGGTTATTGTTTTTGCCGCCGGATTTGCGGAATTCGCAGACAAAATCATCGGTTTTGATGATGCGGCGCAGCAGCGTGATATTCGTGCGGATATTTTCGGTAAAGCCCTCGTTCGGGCCGAGGATGACCACCTCGTTTTGCGGCGTTGAAACACTGCGGCTGACAAACCCGCGCGTGTCCATGAGCACGGCGTGGCTGTCGCCTTCAAGGAAAACGGCGGTACGGCCTTCCTCGATGGCGGTTTTGGCGTCCAGCCAGCTATCTGTAAGCTCGGCCTCCTGCATGGAGAATACGCGGTTAAGCGCAAACTGGGCGCGTTCATTTTCCGCGCAGTCGAGCTTGCGCGTGCGCATGCCCGGGCGCAGGATGAAGTCGTTGATCAGCTTTTCGTTGGCCATGCCGTTCAAAAACGCCGCCATTGCCGGAAACTGGCCCGCAAACAGGAATGTTCGCAGAATCAGGTCCGGGTTGATCTCGCCGCGCAGCTCTTCCGACAGGCGATCCCGGTTGGCCTGCACGCTTGTCGAGATCGCGTCGTTTTGCTCCGCTTCCGGCTCCGGGCCGGGCTTTACGCGTTCCTGCCACCCGCCCCAGCGCGCAGGCTCGCCCCGCTCGGTTTCCAGCAGCTCAAACTCCGCCGGCTGCCGGTCGAAAGCGAACAATCCCCTCAGCCCATGTTTACGCATTCTTTCCATAGCAGACAGTATCTGCAATTTTTCCCGTCGTCATTCAGCGGGCGACGCGGCGGCGCCGAACCATGCCTCCGTGTTGCATGTTGCATAGGGAAGGAGCCCTATTAAAAAGTATCCGAATTTCATTAACTATTTGCTTGACATATAGTGTGATACACATTAAGATAATATTGCACAATATAGTGCAAGAGGGAGGCGGAATATTGAACTGCGATGAAATCGTATCCGGCCTGATTCTGGAATTACGGCGGGGAACACTGATTTTGCTGGTATTAAGCCAGTTGCGGGAACCGATGTATGGGTATTATCTTATTAAAAACCTGCAGGAAGCCGGCATTCCCATCGAGGCGAACACGTTGTATCCGCTCATGCGCAGGCTGGAGGCGCAGGGGCTGCTTACAAGCCGCTGGGAGACCGGCGGGGCAAAGCCGCGCAAATATTATGGCATCACCGAGGACGGGAGAATCGTGCTGGAAAAGGCCGGAGCCCATTGGCGGGCGTTTTCCGCACAAGTAAATACATTGCTGGAGGGACCGCAAGCATGACCAACGATTTAATCGAACGCTATATCTATGCCGTAACAAAAAAGCTGCCGGCAAAGCAGCAAAAGGACATATCGGAAGAGCTGAGGACGCTGATAGCCGATAGATATTGGTAAGCCCCGTATTATAGGCGCAAACGGGCAGCGTGAACGATTCGCCGGAGGTCACCTTTTCCGGCAGTTTGATCTCATCAAAAGAAAACTTAACGGGTTGTGATACATTGACGCGGAACGCCGCCGCCTCGGCATAAGCGACATTGTCGGTACGCTCATAAAGAATCGTTACCGACATGCTATGTATTCCGCCCAAAGCCATCGGCAGCACCTGCATCTCAAATGCAAACTCTTTTTCTTTGCCGGATGGCAGGCTCCGCAGATATTGGGCGCTGTAATCGCTAATCAGAATAATATTATCATCGTCGCTGACAATCGTAACGCGGACATTGTGCGCCGTCCGTTTGCCAACGTTTTTTATCAGCATCTTTACATCAAACGTATCGCCGCGGGAAATGCTGTTGGGCGAAACCATGCATTCCGTGGTCACTAGCACAGGCTTGGAAGCGGTCGGGCCGCTGCTTCCATTGCTGGATGACGCAGGCTGTTGCGGTTCAACCGGGACGGGGTCGCCTGCGCCGTCCGTGATCGTTACATAGGTCGTAAACTCCTGCAAAATGTCATATCCTGCCGCATCGCGTCCCTCAATTACAATAATGACCGGGTACACTCCATTTTCACGCTCTGGAACAAGCGCAAGGTCGAATCGAACATAATAGCAATTTGCGGTATCGGGTCCGCCGTTGATAATCTGTGGACCCAATGCAACGGTCTTCTGATAATTTCCGAATACAAACGGCGAACCGGCAATCGCGCCCAAGTTCGGCGTGGCAATGATCGTGCTTCCGGCAATGTCGCCGCTGGCAATCAAGGGTAATACAATCGTTGCCGTTCCGCCGCTCACAACAGGGGAATAGCCTTGGCTGTATGTTTTCGTCATACCATCGTAAAGGTTTTTGTTATCAATCGACAGCGTGACCGGAATTGGTTTGGGTGTCGCAGGCGTTTCAGCAAGGCTGATGACAAAAACATCCGGTGTTTCTGCCGGAGTCTCCGTATCATTTTCTGCAAGAGCCAATGATGGTATTAAAAGCATGAGCAAAATTAATGCAAATCTTATTCGTTTCATATGCTATCACCTCCCGCTTATGGGGTTCATTCTTTCACCATCGTCATCACGCCCGCGTCCATCTCGCAGACGGTATCGCATAGCGCCTCTATATCCTGAATGTTGTGGCTGGCAAGCAGGATTGTTCGGCCATCCGTTGCCAGCGACTTGAACAGCTCTCGCATCTCCGCCACGCCATGCTTGTCGAGGCCGTTCATGGGCTCGTCGAGAATCATCAAGCTCGGTTCTTCCATAATGGCTTGCGCGATGCCGAGCCGTTGCCGCATACCAAGCGAATATTTCCCGACGGGTTTGGATGACATGGGATCGAGACCGACACGCCGGATGGTATCAGCAATCTGTTTGAGGCTGATCTTGCGTTTCAGCCCGGCAAGAATTTCAAGGTTTTTCAGTCCCGAAAGCTGCGGAAGGAATCCCGGCGATTCGATGATGATCCCAATATCGCTAGGAAAGTCCACATCCTTGCCGATCTGCTTGCCATCTACGAATACCCTGCCGGAGGTAGGCATGAGGAAGCCGCAGACACATTTGAACATCACAGTTTTGCCGGAGCCGTTGTTGCCGACCACACCATGAATCCTGCCACGTTCAAAATTGCGGGATACGCCTTTTAACACGGTATCCTGCCCAAATGCCTTGACCAACTCTTGTATCTCAATTGCGTGTTCCGTCATTCGTCCACCCCCGCAAAATGGAAATTGTAGCGGCGCAATGCCAGCAGTGTCAGCACATAGAGCAGCACGATTGCCACGCCGAAAATCAGATACGTCTGCCACAGACGGGGCAACAGGTCATAGCCAAAGTTATGCATGTGGTAGGTTGCCTGATTCAACGGCGAAAGCCAGCCTACCGCGACGTTCGCTTTGTACATCAGCTCATCCGGCAGCTTGAATATCTGCTTGAACAGTTGTGGATTCAGCAGGAAACCAAACAGGCTAAAACCAAATGCCGCCGCAATGCCTGCCGACTTGCCGTGCCGGATGTTGACAAACAGCATGAGGAACACCATCAGCAGCGTATACAGTAACATGAGCAGCAGAATCGTGGAGGCGCACTGATACGGGCGGCTCAGCTCAAGAACCTTGACCAACGCGGGCAGCGCCACCGCCTTTCCCGCGCCGGAGTAGCCGAGGATCGCCGCCGTTTCTGACCACATATTGCCGATGAAGCTATTTCCCATGCAGATAATGGTGGTCGCAAGGAAAATAAACCCGATGTACATTAAGGTGGCCAGCGTAATATAGAGCGTCTGCCCTGCTAGCCATGTGCGCCGCCGCATGCGGATGAGGTAGTACGGTACGCCTGCGCCAAGAAACGGCATGTCCACAAACAGCAGCACCAGCAGCAGCGAGATCAGCAGTACGGAGTTTGCATCGCCAAACGTCCACACGAACGGCTCAAAGGCTTGCATGGTGGTTTCCATATCGTAGGCAAAGGAAGCCGCCTTGTCCGAAAGCAGAAAACACAGGATGAATGCCAGCGCAAAGGTCAGTGCTACCCGCGCGTTTCCGCGCCACATACGAAAGTTATACCGTACCACCGAGCCGATCTGCCGGATTTCCCGAAACACGCCCTGTGCCCTTGCAGGATGAAACGGACGCTCCAGCACGATGCGCCGCTGCGGGAACAAGGTACGGATGGATTTCCGTGCATTGTCATCCCGCAGATGGTCTTGGGCGATCACATAAAAGCCTAACATCGCCCCCGCCAGCAACACGATGATGGTCACGGCTGCGCTCCACCCGCCGAATGGCCACTTGCCGTTCAAGGTCATATAGTTCTGCGGGTTCAGCATGAAAATATCCCGCGCATACCGCTCTTGCAGGATGATGAGCACATAGTAGAGGATAAACGGCGCGGCGTAGGCCATGTAATTGTTCATAGTCACGGTAGAAAGTAGCATGCCCAGCATGGCAAACAGCGCCCCGGCCAATCCATACAGGCACATCATCCCGATCAGCTTCCCCAGTTGGGATTCCACAGGCTTGCCTGAAAAGGTCTCCACGGGGATTACCGCCAACGTGACGATGATATGCCCTGCCAGAATCCCCAGCGCCAAAGCCAGAAAGCCGGAGATTGCACAGGCCAGTTCTTTCCCCATGATGTATCGGGACACGGTGGTTCGGGGCAGGAACTGTTTGAGGTAGCCGCTTTTCACGTCGTCCACAAACGCGCCCGCATATGGGATGGTTGCCAGAATGGGAGCCGCAAACAGAATCGCGTCCCCTGCAAGCGCCTTGACCGTAATGCCTTGATGCGCCCATAAGGTTGCCGTGGGCGCATCAAGCATATAGACGGCAAGCACATCTGAAAACGCGCCGAATAGAACGCATAGCATGGTGCCAAGCAGGCAAAATGCGAACGGTTTGCCAAGGGCGCGGTTCAGGTCGGATAATAGCACTGGCAAGATTTTCCCTCCCAAACGAGTTCCAATTAGTTCACCTTCTATGTCAAGTCGTGGGAATGGCCATCATAGACATAACAGGATCAACTCTTGATCCATCCACAGCATTAAGTGCGATTATTGTTATTGCTCCAGCAGCATCATTGTCAACATATTCAATAAGCCACGTTGGTGCAAGGACGGCTTGATCTACTGAATCATCTGTGCGCATAAGAGTATTTGTTAGCGTTAGCGATTGGACAGTTATGTTAACAGATGTCTGTTGGAGATTTTCTGTCCACTTCGTCCCATATTTAATGATATTTCGAACCTTTTCCTGTATTTGTTCGAATGGCATTAGCATCACGTTTTCATTAGCTACTGATGCAATGTTTATTGGATTCTCCCAACTAAGCCATCCAACACCGTTTTCATCAATGTACATGGATAACGTCTCGGGATGCCAAGGCGCTGTAAATTCACATGGTTCATATTGCAATGCTCCTGCAAAGCTCATATGACTAATATCAATGGGAAGACTCTCCCCATCGTTCCGGCACAGCGTCACCATCCAACCAACACTCATGATTTCATATGTATAGCGACGGATTACACGTGCTTTTTCAATTGCGGCAATTCCCATATTGTCCACCCCAATTTCTTGAGCAATCTGCAATGCATATTCTTTCGCACGATCTTGTTCAAGAGATACATCTATTGTCGTTCCTGTTGGCTCACCAGGATACGCATCCCCGGCGACAACCCACGACTCTAGTTGCATGATACCCATATGATACTTCGTTGCATATAAAGTAGCATCCGTCGCGCTGATTTGACAAACTGTCGAATCTTCTTGTTCAAAAGAATATCGGAAAGGACGGGAAACTAAATCGACATTATTTGGTTCATAATAAGGGATATCCGTCGGAGTATTAAGTAATTCCTCTTGCAATGCAGCAATTCTTTCCGCCTGTTCTTCAAAAGGCTCATATGATAGTGCCCCATTATTATAAACTGCGGCACCTCTCACTACAGCCTCTAATTCTTCTTTTATGTCATCAGCAGTACGGGCCGTTTCGTAAGCACGTTTTGGATGATTTACAAAAGCATTAATAAACTTTTCTAGTACAAGATCATCGATTTCACGGCGAACAACGCTGAAAACAGGATGGTTCAACGTTGCGGGCATAATAATATCGGCATTAATACTACACTTGAGATTCCCCTCATTGTACTCTTCCACCCATTTTTCATTATTCGCATATGTTTGAGTTGGAACAGCTGTAGCGGCAATTGCATCTTCAAATTTTCCATCAGCTTTATTGGTAACAATTTCTGCTGATGGGGTTGGTTGACAAGCACATAAGCACATAGTCACACTCAGCATACAGATCAGACTTCTTGCTTTTCTCATAGTTAGTCTCCTTTATGTGTTTTTCATTCATGGGTCTGTGGGTAACACCCTCAGACCCACGTTCCAATTACTAAAACGCCCAAAATTGTCCAGACGAAGACATGTTAATAGTGTTTTGGTGGTCGCCTTCATGATAATAGGGATTGGTAATTCGCATGTGCATTGTATTACAATCATGTGCACTGGAATACAAGGGTACAGTATACCCATGCGTTCCACTGCTAGGGATTTGAGTAACACCGCTCATCGTGATCTTATCTGTCTTATCACTAATAGCCTGTGCATACGAATAGCCTTTTCCGCTCACGGAGGCAGCCGTTTGACAGTACGTTGTTCCATATGATTCGCCTGAATACTTAATGATCCAGTTGGAAGTTATATATCTGGTAGTGCATGTTCCAGACGAAAAGGGTCTGTTTCCATGATAGACTCCAGATGCCAGTGCCGTGCTGGAAAGCGCGAACAATAAAATCAGAACGAGCAGCACCGAAATAATTTTCTTCATAAGTAGCTCCTTTCAAATAGTTGCATTATTATAGTCACAAGGTATATAATAATTTGTCCTTGCAAACGCCATCACTTTCGTGATGTGGGCCACCCGCTCATAGTTTACAAGGACATTTTCTTTGCCACAATCATACGCATCCCCCCTCATACCATGCTTGTCCTTATTGCGCTCGTGGAGCGCAGCGAAAACTTACGGCAGCTTGAACGTATAGCCCTTAATGGTTACGGAACGTTCATTGAGCCGTTTTGCAGCCTCAATCTTCTCTTTAGCCTCAAAGAAATCGTATTGCGTCCCGATGATGTCTTCGGCAATTCGCTGGGCTTCTTCCGGGGTAGTGCCAAGCTGTGCGGCAATTCCAGAGAGAGTGAGGCATAAAAGTGCGGCAAGTTCCTGTAGTTTACTCATGGTTGCGTTCTCCTACTATAATGAATTTACGCTCCATTCGAGTGAGTAACGGATTTCGGAATG
>CAYUTA010000004.1:0-3686 GCA_964447605.1 uncultured Oscillospiraceae bacterium
CGGGCATGCGCCTGCGGGCGGGGGCATAATATCGATTTTACCAACCGTAAGCGCGTCGCCGCGGACTGCGCTTGTTCGCGGCGATTTCTTAATAGAAATCCCCTCTCGCCCGCTCCGTCGCGGCTCCTTTCCGCAAAAAGTCACGCTTGCTGCGGCTGCGCCCTTGTAAACGCGGTCGCGACGCCTTCGCCGCGCTACCAACATTTTGCGGGCATGCGCCTGCGGGCGGGGGCATAGTATCGATTTTACCAACCGCAAGCGCGCCGCCGCGGCGCGCAAGGAGACGGATGTCCGTGGATTTTCGGTATGGCGCTACAGGCGCATGCAAGCAAAATGCGCGGCGGCCATATAGCAGGATAAGAGAGGAGCCGGCCCGAACCAAAAACGCGCGGGGGTATTTCTTCCGACGCTTCAAAATTATTCTTCCGGCGGCCTTTTTGACGGTCAAGTTCGTTCGCATTGCAAACCCGCGGGGATTTTAGTATACTATAATAGTGAAATTGTTCCAAGTTATATGCTGAGGAGACGAGGATATGCCGGATATTGCCATCATTGGCGGCGGCCCGGCCGGGCTGACCGCGGGACTGTATGCCGCGCGGGGCGGCGCGGACGCGGTTTTGTTTGAAGAATTGTTTGCGGGCGGTCAGGCTGCCAAAACCGAACGCATTGAGAACTACCCGGGATTCCCAGAAGGACTGGACGGCTATGCCGTCGGTTCGTTGATTGAAACGCAGGCGGCGCGCTTTGGGCTGAACGTTGCTTATGAGCATGTGCAGGCGCTTGAACTCGACAAAGCGGAGAAAAAAATCATCCTCGCCGACCGGACGGTTGCGGCAAGGGCGGTGATCCTGTGCATGGGCGCGAGCCCGCGCAGGCTGGGGGTGCCGGACGAGGAGCGCCTTGCCGGCGCGGGAATATCCTATTGCGCGACCTGTGACGGCGCTTTTTTCCGCGGTGCGGACGTGGCGGTCGTCGGCGGCGGCGATACGGCGATTTCGGACGCACTGTACCTTGCACGCATCTGTGCGAGCGTAACCGTCGTGCACAGGCGCGACGAGCTGCGCGCGGCGGATATGCTGCAAAAGCGCGCGTTTGCGGAGGAAAAGATTCATTTTGCGTTTGACAGCGTTGTAACCGCGCTCAACGGCGCGGAAAAGCTGACCGGACTGACGCTGAAAAACGTGAAGACGGGCGAGCTATCGCAGCTGGACGTGGCGGGCGCGTTTGTGGCGGTGGGCGTGCTGCCGCGCACGGAGCTTGTGCGCGGGGCGCTGGGGCTCGCAGAGGCGGAGGCCATTCCGACCGACCTGAACATGGCCGCGTGCCTGCCGGGCGTGTTTGCCGCGGGCGATATCCGGCGCACGCCGCTGAGACAGGTAATCACTGCCTGCAGCGACGGCGCAATCGCAGCCACGGCCGCGCTGGACTATCTGCAGCAGGCCGCTTCGGTCGGCGCCGCGCGGGGTGAGGCATAGGGGGAAACGCGCGCGTGGGGAAGCGGGCTGCTCCGCTCCCCGGTTCATGGCGCCTTTTGGACCGGTGCGGTATGGCGCGCCGGCCATATGATTTAATTTTTCTGAAATACCGGCTTGAGAGCGAAAAAGCAAAGACTTGGAGGATCATACTTTTATGACAAGACTGTTTGGGACCGATGGCGTGCGCGGCGTTGCAAACCGCGATTTAAACTGTGAGTTGGCATACAAAATCGGCGCGGTCGGCGCGTATGTGCTGACCAACGAGGTGCATTCGCCGCGCATTCTCATCGGCATGGATACGCGTAAATCCGGCCCCATGCTGGGCGCGGCTCTTTCCGCAGGCGTCTGTTCGGTGGGCGGCGACGTACTCGACGTTGGCATCCTGCCCACGCCGGCGATGGCGTATCTGGTGCGGCTGTACGAGGCCGACGCCGCGGTGATGATCTCGGCCAGCCACAACCCGATGGAATATAACGGCATCAAATGGTTTGATGGAAACGGCTTTAAGCTCAGCGATGAGATCGAGGACCGCATCGAGGAGATCATCCGCTCCGGCGAGGAGATTCCGCATCCCGAGGGACGCGAGGTGGGGCGAATCATCCATGCGGTGCGCGCGCGGCAGGACTATTGCGATTATCTGGTGGAGCAGTCCTCCGGGCGGTTTGAGGGGCAGCGTATCGTGCTTGACTGCGCCAACGGAGCGGCAAGCGCAATCGCCAAGGAGGTGTTCGAGCGGCTGGGCGCGGAGGTTATCGCCAAATCCAGCGCGCCGGACGGCAGCAACATCAACAGCCACTGTGGCTCAACGCACCCCGAACGCCTGCAGGAAATGGTCGTCAACTACGGTGCGGATCTGGGCTTTGCGTTTGACGGCGACGCGGACCGGCTGATCTCGTGCGACGAGTATGGCAACATCGTTGACGGCGACCAGGCGATGGGCATCCTTGCGCTCTGGATGAAGGAGCACGGCAAGCTGAAGAAGGACACGTTGGTCATCACGGTCATGAGCAACCTCGGCCTAAAAAAAACCATGCAGGAAAACGGCATCCACGTGGCTGAGACCAGGGTGGGCGACCGTTATGTGCTCGAGGAGATGCTGGCCAACAAGTATTCCATTGGCGGCGAGCAATCCGGCCACATCATCCTGCTGGATAAAAATTCGACCGGCGACGGCATGATGAGCGCCATCGCGCTGCTCAACGTCGTGGCCGAATCGCGCAAGCGGCTGAGCAAGCTTGCCGCGCAGATTCCGCAGTATCCGCAGGTGCTTGTCAACGTAACGGTCGAAAACGGCGCAAAGCAGCAGGCCATGGACGACGAGGACCTCAAAAAGCGCAAGGAAGAGATTGAAAAGCACCTGGGCGACAACGGCCGCGTGCTGCTGCGCGCCTCCGGCACGGAACCGCTGATGCGCATCATGCTCGAGGGGCGCGATGAGAAGAACATTCTCGATCAGGCGCTGTCGCTTGCACACATCATTGTCAGAAAGCATAACGGAAAAATCAAAAATTAATCCGCCATACGCGCTGCGCCGGCGCGCATTACACAAAAGAGAGGAATCCGGTATGATGCTGTCCAAGGCGAAACAAAAGGAAGCGCTGCGGCTGCTTGCAGAGGCCTATCCCGACGCAAGGCCTGCTTTGCGGTTCAGCTCGCCGTTTGAACTGCTGGTTGCAACGATGCTTTCCGCGCAATGTACGGACAAACAGGTGAATCAATGCACGGGCGTGCTGTTTCCCATAGCCAATACGCCCGCGGCGTTTGCGGCCATGACCGGGGAGGAACTGTTTCCCTATATCAAGAGCTGCGGGTTTTTCCGCATGAAGGGGAAGCATATTATCGAAACGGCGCAAATTCTCGTTACGCAATACGGCGGCGAGGTTCCGCGCGATCGTGACGAGCTGACCAAGCTGCCGGGCGTGGGCAGAAAGACGGCCAACGTGGTCGTCAGCAACGCCTTTGATATCCCCGCCATCGCGGTTGATACGCATGTGTTTCGCGTGGCAAACCGCATCGGGCTGGCCGAGGCGGCAACCGTGGAGAAGACCGAGCGGCAGCTGATGGACAACATCCCGGAGGCCGACTGGGGCAAGGCGCATCACTGGCTGATCTACCACGGGCGGCAGGTTTGCGCAGCGCGGCGGCCCAGGTGCGAACGCTGTCCGCTTGCCGGCGTCCGGCCCAAAATTTCTTTGAAAACGGGAGGGAATG
>CAYUTA010000004.1:3696-82916 GCA_964447605.1 uncultured Oscillospiraceae bacterium
CCATTCCTTTCGTTTGCAAACGAAAGGAATGGCAGACGCCGCCCCAAAGTAGACGCGAAGGCTTCGCAATCGAGGCCGTCAAAACACCGCGTTTTTTGACGGAAGCGTGCAATGAGCGCGGCTGTTGCCTACAGCCGGCCGTGTCAAGCGGCGGTACCGTTTGCCGGCTTTGCCGCCTGCAACGTGTCAAAAGCGGCATGGCTTCGCTGCGGAATGGGCGGGCAAGCCGGTGCGGCGCTTTTCCGACAGCCAAAGGCGTATGGGCCGTGCGCATGCCTCCTGCCGCGCTTCTTCTCTATTCATGAAAAAAGAGAGAAAGGATTCCTTATGCAATTTGTTGATAAAGCGCGCATTGTCATCAAGGCCGGCAACGGCGGCGACGGCTTAGCGGCGTTCCACCGCGAAAAATACGTGGCCAGGGGCGGGCCTTCCGGCGGCGACGGCGGGCGCGGAGGCGACCTGGTCTTTGCCGCGGACGCGCGCATGAGCACGCTGCTCGATTTCAAGTACCGCCGACATTTTCGCGCGCAAAACGGCGAGAACGGCAAGGCGGAGCTCATGACCGGCCGCGACGGGGAGGCCATGCTCGTCCACGTGCCGGTAGGCACCGTCGTGCGCGATCTCGAGACGGGGGCGGTCATTGCGGATATGAACGAGCCGGATAAGCGGCGCGTGGCGCTGCGCGGCGGAAACGGGGGCAAGGGCAACGCGCGCTTTGCCACGCCCACAAGGCAGGCCCCGCGGTTTGCGCAGCCGGGGCAGAGGACGGCCGAGCGCGAGGTGGAGCTGGAATTGAAAACGATTGCCGACGTGGGGCTGATCGGTCTGCCGTCGGTTGGAAAATCAACCATTCTCTCCGTGCTGACCGCGGCGAAGCCCAGGATTGCCGCGTACCACTTCACCACGCTTTCGCCCAATCTTGGCGTGGCGGAGCGGCACGGGCGTTCGTTTGTGCTTGCGGATATTCCCGGGCTGATCGAGGGCGCGGCGGAGGGCGCGGGGCTCGGGCACGATTTTTTGCGGCACATTGAGCGCACGCGCATGCTTGTGCATGTGCTGGACATCTCCGGCAGCGAGGGACGCGACCCGCTGGACGATTTTGAGAAAATCAACGCCGAGCTTGCCCGGTTTTCCGCGCGGCTTGCGGAGATTCCGCAGCTTGTGGCGGCCAACAAGACCGATCTGCCGGACGCGCGGGAAAATCTGGAACGGTTCCAAAGCGCGTATCCGAACGCGGCGGTGTTTCCCGTTTCGGCGGCGACGGCGCAGGGCTTCGACAGGCTGCTCGACCGCGTGATACAGGTGCTCGATACGCTTCCGCCCGTGCTGCAGTTCGACGAGGAGGAGCTCGCGCCCGGACCGGCATACGCGCCCGGCTTCGCGGTCTCGCGTGACGACGACGGCGCGTTCGCCGTATCGGGCGGAGATGTGGAGAAGCTGCTTGATTCCACAGACCCCAACGACGAAACAAGCATGCGCCGTTTCCAACAGCTGCTGATCAAATCAGGCGTCATCTCCGCGCTGCGCGAGATGGGCGCGGCGGATGGCGACACGATCCGGCTTGGCGAGTGGGAGTTTGATTTTGTGGATTAACGGACGTTTGGCGGGACCGCCGCCTGATGGATGGCTGCTTTTTACACAGGCGGCGTCCGCGCAGGCGCTTTTATTTGATCCCTGATGAAGCGCGGACGGTTTCCGCAAAAATAAATGATACGAGGAGGAAGAAACCATGCTGGAACCCCAATTTTTTCTTTGCAAACACTGCGGCAACCTGGCCGGCATGCTCCATGACGCGGGCGTTCCGATGATCTGCTGCGGCGAGAAGATGGAACGGCTGATCCCCAACGCCGTGGAGGCGGCCCATGAAAAACACCTGCCGTGCGTGGAAATTGACGGCGCCAGGATTACGGTGCGGGTCGGCTCCGTGGATCACCCAATGGCCGAAGAGCACTCCATTCAATGGATATACCTTGCGAGCGTGTATGGCGGACAGCGCAAGCTGCTTAAGCCCGGGGAAGCCCCGGTGGCCACGTTCGCGCTCAGCCAAGACCTTCCTGTGGAGGCATACGCCTACTGCAACCTGCACGGGCTGTGGAAAACCGCCATATGACGGGGAGCCGGCGCGCGGCGCTGCGTAAAGCCGCCAACACGCTGACGCCGGTGTTTCAGATCGGCAAAGCGGATATTACGGACAATGTGATTGAAGCGGTGGACGCGGCGCTTGAAAAGCGGGAGCTCATCAAGCTTTCCGTACTGGAGACGGCGAGCGTTACCGCGCGGGAGGCCGCCGCGGTTCTGGCCGGGGCGACGGGCGCGGAGATCATCCAGTGCATCGGGCGCAAGCTGGTGCTCTACCGCCGGAGCACGAACCGGCCGGACGAGCGGCCGAAACACGCGGGCGAAATTGTACAAAAAACGCATGCCTGACGGAACGCATGCGCAGTTGCTAAAGCACGGCTTTTGTAACGCCGCCGTTACAGGACCCGCCTCGGCACGAATTGCAGATAATCTGCGGCGGCAAAGAGGTACTGCACGCCGTTATGCTCGCCTTCAAACGCAAGTTTGTGCGCCGCGCCGTGCAGGTGCGCGTATACTGCGTATTGCACGCCGTATTTGGAAAACAGTTCCGTAAACGCCGTATCGAACCCGGGTTCGCAAAAGGGCGGAAAATGCGTCATAACGACACGCGTTTTTCCCTCCGCCATCCGCATAAGTGAAAGCTCAAGCCGCTGCGCCTCACGCCGGCAGATTTTTTCATCCGCCGCCGTATACCCGTTCGCGCCGGGATAAGTCCATCCGCGCGTGCCGCCGATGGTGTATGGGCCAAAGTCAAACGCGTCGTTTTGCAGCGCGTCCACGCCCTCCGGCAGCGCGGCGCGCACGCGGGTCAGCGAGTTCCACCAATAGTCGTGATTGCCGCGCAGCAAGAGCTTTCTGCCCGGCAGCGCGCCAATAAACGCAAGATCGGGCGCTGCCTGCAAAAGCTGCATCGCCCAACTGATATCGCCCGGTATCAAAACCAGATCATCGCCTGTTACGGTCTCGTTCCAAGCGGAAAGAAGGCGCGCGGCATGGTTGGTCCAGCGCTGGCCAAACACATCCATCGGCTTCTCTGCCGCAAACGAAAGGTGCAAATCGCCAATGGCATAAATATGCATGCGCCGCTCCTTTCGTTCATGGGACGATTACGCCTCAGCCTCCATTTCATCGTCGTCATCGACGGCAGAAATGATCTCTTCAAGCTCGTCGTCAAGCTGCGCGGCGTTTTCCAGCTCCACTTGGCGTTTATGCTCCTTTAGGCACGCCGCGCACAGCTCGCTGCCGTGGACGGCGGGCGCTTCTCCGCACTCGGCGCAGATCACATCTTCTTCCGGCTCCTCGACCTGCCGATTGCGCGATGCGGCGCGCTTGATTTCACGCATGCAAACGTCGCAGTGCCGCGCGTCGCCCTTGATGTAGTTCAGTTCGCATATGGGACATTTTTTCAATGCCATGCAGTCTAGCCCCCTAACAGGTTTACGGGGGATATTATGCGGAAAATTCCAACACATGTCAAGCAAAACTTGCCCGGCGCAAAAAAAAGCCGCAAAATGGCTTTACAGGCTGTCCAAAACCCTGTTTCTTACAGCCTCGCTGTCGGCCACAATCTGTGCAATCCGGGCTAGGAGCTCGTCTTTGCCGTCGCCCGTCTCCGTGGAAAACGCAATGGCATACGGCGGTGCGCCGAGCGCTTTTGCGGCGGCGTTGGCCGCCTGCCTGCGCTTGGACCGGGCCAGCTTGTCGGCCTTGGTGGCAACCAGCGTGAACGGCACGCCGTAATACAGCAGCCATTCAAACATCTGCCGGTCTTCGGCGGTAGGGGCATGGCGGATGTCCAGCAGCAAAAACAGGTGGCTCACACGTCCGGCCGCGAGATAATCGCCGATCAGCCGCCCCCAGCTTTCCCGCTCCGCCTTACCGGTTTTTGCAAAGCCATAGCCGGGCAGATCAACCAGATAGACATCGCGGTTGAGCAAAAAATAGTTGATCAGCCGCGTTTTGCCCGGCGTTTGCGAGGTGCGCGCGAGCTTGCGGCGGTTGGTCAGCGCATTGATGAGGCTCGATTTGCCCACGTTGCTGCGGCCCACAACGGCGATTTCACAGCTGCGGGCCTCGGGGTATGCGCCGCCGAGACCCACGCTGGTATGAAATTCCGCCTGTTTAATGGCGTATGGTTGCATGCACGCCCTCCACGGTCGGGATTGTAAGCAACGGTTCAGCCGCTTGCGGCGCGGCAGTCAGGGCCGCCTCCAGCACGCGGTCGATGCCGTCTGCAAACACGATGTTCAGCTCGCTCTTCACCGCTTCGGGCACATCGTAGAGGTTCTCGCGGTTCTCCCTGGGAAGGACCACGGTGGTAAGTCCCGCACGCACGGCCGCGAGCAGCTTTTCGCGCAGCCCGCCGATGGGCAGCACGCGCCCGCGCAGCGTGATCTCGCCCGTCATGGCGACGTTTCCCCTGACCGGAATGCCGGACAGTGCGGAAACCAGCGCCGTAGCCATCGCCACGCCCGCGCTCGGGCCGTCCTTGGGCACGGCGCCCTCGGGCACATGGATGTGCACATCCAGCTTCTCCAGGAAATCCGGCTCGATATCGAAACGCTCCGCATTGGCGCGCACATACGTCATGGCGGCGCGGGCGCTCTCCTGCATCACATCGCCCAGCTGGCCGGTCAACTGCAAATTGCCCTTACCGGGCACGGCGAACGCCTCGATCTCGAGGGTCTCTCCGCCCACCTGCGTCCACGCAAGCCCCGTAACCACGCCGACGGCGTCGCCGTGCGCGTCCGCATCGCGGCGGAACCTGCGCGGCCCGAGCCAGTCGGTTGTGCGCGCCTCCGTCAGCGTAATGCGCGCCCTGCCCTCGACGACCTCGCAGGCCGCCTTGCGGCAGACGGACGCCAGCACGCGTTCAAGCTCGCGCACGCCGGCCTCGCGGGTATAGCCCCCGATGAGCAGCGCCATCATCGTGTCGGATACCTTGAGGTTCGACTTTTTCAGGCCATGCCGCGCCATCTGCCTGGGCAGCAGATGGCGCTTGGCAATCTCCATCTTTTCGCTGAAGAGGTAGCTCGGCACCTCAATGATCTCCATGCGGTCGCGCAGGGGTTTCGGGATCGGCTCCGCGTCGTTGGCAGTGGTGAGCAGCAGGCAGTGCGAAAGATCGTATGGCAGCTCCAGAAAATGGTCGGAGAAGGCGTTGTTTTGCGCGCTGTCGAGCACCTCGAGCATCGCCGAAGCGGGATCGCCGCGCATGTCGCTGGTCAGCTTATCGATCTCGTCAAACAGCAGCACGGGGTTGATTGCGCCGGCCTTGCGCATGGCCGCAATGATGCGACCCGGCTGCGCGCCAATGTATGTGCGTCGATGGCCGCGGATCTCGGCCTCGTCATGCACGCCTCCAAGGCTCATGCGCGAGAAGTTGCGCCCCATCGCCTCCGCAATCGCACGCGCAATGGATGTTTTGCCCACGCCCGGAGGGCCGACAAGGCACAGAATCTGTCCCTGCGGGTTATCGGTGAGCCGTTGCACGGCCAGACTTTCGATGATGCGCTCCTTCACGCGCTCCATGCCGTAGTGATTCCGGTCGAGCGCCTCGCGCGCATGCGTCAAATCAAGGTTGTCCTCGGTCTGTTCCGTCCACGGCAGATCCAGGAGGCATTCGATATACGACTGCGTCATGGGCGCTTCATGCGAGCCGTTGGGCAGCTCCGCAAAGCGGGCAATCTGTTTTTCCAGCACGGCGCGCACGTTGTCTGGCAGCGCCTTTTCCTCCATGCGCGCACGGTATTGGCCGACGATTTCATCCTCACCGTCGCCCAGTTCCTCGTGCACGGCCTTGAGCTGCTCGCGCAGCACAAATTCCTTTTGATTCTGCTCCATCGCCGCCTTGATCTTGCCTGCGATACGCGCGTCGATCTCCATGATGGTCAGCTCGTTTTCAATGAGCGTCAGCAGCGCCATGGCGCGCTCCTCCGCGTCGGCAAGCTCGAGCAGATGCTGCTTGTCGCTGAATTTGGACGCAACCTGCACGGAGAGTCCGTCCACAAAGCGCGAAAACTCAGGACGCGAAAGAATTTCGTCGCGCTGATCCTGCGTCAGGCGGTCGCGCTTTTCGGCATGCCTGGAGAACGCCTCCGTAAGCCGCCGGCGCAGCGCCTCGGCCGTGGCCTTATCCGGCTCGGTCTCCTCGAGATAGCGCGCCGTGGCCACAAAATGCGGCACGGTTTCCTCAAACGATTCAATTTCAGCGCGCGCCACGCCGGTCACCAGCAGGTGCACGGAGTCCCCCTGTATGCGGAACACCTGGCGGATGCGGCAGACCGTGCCCACGTTGTGGATATTGTTGGAATTGATATCCATCTGCTTGGGATTCTCCTGCGCGCTGAAAAAAGCCAGGCCATCGCCGGCAAGCACCGCCTCCATCGCAGAGAGCGACTTTTTGCGGCCGATATCACAATGTAAAATTTCACCCGGCAGCACGGTCAGGCCGCGCAGCGGGATGACGGGCAGGGTAATGCGGTTGGTTTCCATAAATATCGTCTCCTTTAACAATTGCCGGGAGCAAACGCCCCCAAGCGGAGCGGACAAATCATTCCTCCCCACGGTGCGGACAGACCGCATCCATGATTGCTACATATTATAACGGGGAAACGGATTTTGTGCAATGGTAGCCGCAGCCAAACCTGCGACAATCCTGTGACAGCTGCGCGACAAAAATGTAAATATTATTGTTACATTAAGGGGGCGGGGATTTCAGGAAAATCGGGAATCCCAAAGCAGTCCGCGTTGCGAACCGACGTTGCCGTCACATGCAATTATAAATATGTTCCAATGCCTGAAACATGCCGACGGCGTACGCAAACAAGATGCGTACGCCGTCCGGCACTCGATAAAGCCCGCCGTGAGGCGCTTCCCTCTGCGCCCGCCGCGAAACCGGAGGGCAGACGGCTGAAACTGCTGCGGCAGGGAGCGTCCTGCGGAACCGCCGGAGCAATCGCAGCCCTTTTCCTTTCGCAGCGGCGGCAGGCTTGTCGCGCGGGCCGGGAGGGAACAGGGCGCGCGTTACTCGCCCGCCTTCGCCACAGCCGAACGGACCGTGAACCAAAAGACCGGGTTTTCGACCGGTGGAATGTCTGCTTCCAGCAGCGGCGTACGCTCCGAGCCGCCGAGGAACGGGTTGTCTATCAGAACAAAATCCACGCCGCCATACGGCTCGCCGCCGCCAAGAAAGCCGCCGAGCGTAACGCAGTAGGTACCGTCTCCATTGTCCGTATAGCCGGTGATGCGCGTTTCCAGTTCGCCGGCGTCGGAAAGCGCCAGGAAATAGACGCCGCGCTCCGCATCGTAACGCAGGCTTTGCGCGCCCGGCGCGGCGGGCAGGTCGTTAAAGCGTTCCGTAAGCGCGCCCGCCCATTCGAGTAGCACCTGCTTGGGCACGACCCGGCTGTCCGCTTCAACGCACGTGCGCGGGTCGCTGTCGCCCCAATTTACGCCCATGAGATACAGCGCCGTCCAGAAGCTCTCATAGTCGGCGCCATTCCACGCCTGGCCGCCGACCACGCCGATGGTGCGCGCAATGGAATCGAGAATGGGATGCATGGCCTGAATGCCGCTTTCAAGCGGCGCGGCCTGCATGGAGCCGGCGTCCGCCGCATCGCCGCTTTGGGTACCTGCGGTCTGTTCCGGCCGCGGACAGCTCCGCTCGGCAAGCTTCACGGCCAGTTCGCCGATTTCGTTGGCGGTTACGCTGTCGCCGGTGTATAGGGTGTACTGTGCGGGCGGATAGGAAAACGTGGCCAGCGCGCCCTTGGCGCCGACGACGATGGTGCGCACCGTCACGGACGCGTACCAGTCCGCGCCGTCGGCTTCCAGGTTCAGCGCCGGCTCGTCAAAGGTCTCGTAGAAGCCGTCGATGGGTCCGTCCGTACAGGCCGCGCGGAAGGTGTACGCGCGCCCGCCGAGCATGAAGCCCACCTGCGCGATTTCATCGGCAAGGATAACGTACGCAACCGCTTCCGCACCTTCCGGCGCGTCGATCATAACCCCAAGCGGCTCAAACGCGGAGGGGCCGTCCACCGGCGTCAGGGGATTGGGCGCCGGCGGTTCTGTCGCGCGCGGCCAGGCCGGTATGGGCGCGCCGCATGCGGCCTGCGTCAGCAGCGCAAACGCAATCAGCAGCGAAAAAACAGGTTTCATTTTAGTCCTCCTCTGTGGTATCGTCCGATCTCGTTCCGTCCTGATTTTGATTATCATACCATATATCACACCATGCATATGGGAAACATGTTGCATGCGGGTTTACGAATTACAGTCCTACAGGCTTGCCCCGGTGTTTTTTTTCGGTACTTGTTGCGTTTTTGCCGGCAATCCGGTATGATTTTATTAGATTGGCTGCAGAGGAGGCGCTTTATGGGACTCTTTGACAAACTGACCGGGCGGGGGCTTGCGGGGCTGAAGGATAAGCTGGAGAAGGCGACCGGCGTTGATCTTGACGGAGCGCTTAATCGGTTGACGGGCGCTGCGGAGCAGGCCGTATCCCGCGGGGCTGCCGGGCCGGCCGGACGAACTCCGATCAAAGCCGCCGCGCAGAGCGACGCCAACGCATATTTTGCCTCGATTCTGAGCGAAGCGTTTGCAGACTATGGCGTCAAAGCCGCCGTTGCGGCAAGCGAACTCGGCTTTGACGCGGCAACGCCCGCAAAGCCGTATGACTTTACGCTTACGCAGGACGGCGTTTGCCGCGGGGTCGTTATGCTCACCCCGCATAACCGCGATAACAACGCGGCGTTCAAAAACGCGAAAGCCGCCGCGCAGAAGGCGGGCGTGGCGTTCATCAACTTTTATACCCATTATCCCAACGAGCGAAATTATGTGATTTCCAGAATCCATAGCTTCCTCGGCTAACCACAGTAAAAAAGAGAGGGGAATACGGGGGTATCCCGCATCCGCGGCGGGGCGAAGCGGCGGCCAATCATGGTCTTGCGGATGGCCGGACGCCGTTCAGTCCTGTGTCAGCATCGCTGTCTTCAAAGCGCCTTCCCCTCTCTTTTTTATACCGGAATCGGGCGTGCCCGGCGTTTGTCTGAACAATGTAATCCGAACCCGCCGAAAGCGGCTCCCATTGACGGATTGCTGTGTCGTCATCGGTCGGCATAGCCCCGCTACCCCCTTCTTCCGCGCACTTCATCCAAAAATGGAGCTGTTTTCAGCCTGAAAGCCTTCAAAGGCGCAACGCTTTGCGATGCGGCAACCGCGGTGCGCGGGCGCCAGCGGCGCGCTTTCGAAAACCGGGTTCGGATTACATTGCTCCAACCATGGACAGGGAGGAACCGCGCTGAGTATTCTGGATGAAATCAGGAAAAAGGAAACATGGTCCGCTTTTTTGGCCGACAGAACGCTAAAGCAGCGCCTGTCGCGCGAGGAGGCCATTTTTTTTGCATCGTTCATCGATTCGGGCGAATGTCTGACCGCGGCGGAGAACATCCGCTCCCTGTCGGTGGCTCAAAAGCGGCTGATCAACAAAAGCGGCACGGATAAGAAGCGCGTCGTCTACTCCTTTTCGCCCGGTGAAAACGCCGTGCTCAAGGTCATTGCGCACCTGTGCTACCGCTACGACCCCCACATGCCCGTAAACCTCTACTCGTTCCGCCGGGATATCTCCGCAAAGACGGCGATCCGCCGCATCGTCTCAGCGCGCGGCATTGACAGCATGTATGCTTATAAGCTGGATATTCGCGATTATTTCAACTCGATAGACCCGCGCCTGCTTCTTTCCGGGCTGCGCACGCTGCTCACGGACGATGCGCCGCTTTACGCGTTTTTTTACAATATGCTGACGGCCGATACGGCCATGTTTGACGGAACGCTCGTTCACGAACAGCGCGGCGTGATGGCGGGCACGCCGACCTCGGCCTTTCTGGCAAACGTCTACCTTCTGCCCCTTGATCGCTATTTCGAGCGGCGCGGAACGCTCTACGCCCGCTACTCCGACGATATCATCCTGTTTGCCAATACGCCGGAAGAACTGTCTGCCGACCGGGCGGCCATCCGGCAGATGCTGGAAGAACACCGGCTGGAGATCAATGCGGAAAAGGAGGCGGTCGCCCTTCCGCACGAAACGTGGACATTCCTCGGCATTTCTTACACCAACGGCGCCGTTGATCTGTCGGAGAATACCAAGCGCAAGCTGAAGGGAAAAATCCGGCGCAAGGCGCGGGCGCTGTACCGATGGAAGCTGCGCAAAGGGGGCAGCGACGAACGGGCGATACGCGCCTTTCTCCGTTCCATCAACCGCAAGCTGTATGAGCAGCCCGGCGACGCGCATCGTTTTTCATGGACCAGGTGGTTTTTTCCTCTGGTAACGGTAGCGGACGGGCTCCATGAAATGGACGAATACCTGGTGCAGTACATGCGGTATGTGGCGTACGGCGGATTCGGCCGTTCCGGCTACCGCCTCCGGTACGAAACGCTGAAGGGCTACGGCTTCCGCCCGCTGGTCGCTGCATATTACAGATATAAAAAGGAGCCGTAAGGAGGGAAATCGGGCGCGCCCGCGCTTACGCGGCGTGTATGCCCGGGGCGTAAAGCCTGATTCTTTATCGGAGGACGCGCTTCCATGTTTCCCTTGCCCCGCCATCGTTACGCAATGGTACGGCAGCCGCCGGTATGGCTGTTTTGCCATGTTGACCTATGGCGCGCGCCCTTCCTGCAATTCTTCCCGGGCCGGAATGGCCGGGCGACCCGATGCGGCCGGGTTTCGGCCGGCCGGCGTCCGCAACCAAATCGGCCGGGGCAGCTTGAATGTTTTTTCGAAAGCATGTAAAATATGAATCAGCACATACATAGATATCATTGCGGGGGTAAGGGGCATGTCGGGTTTGCATCTCATCTGGAATCCAATTGCAGGGAACGGGGCGGCGGTGAACGCGCACGCAAAGGTCGCGGCTGCGCTCGATTCGCGTGGAATTGCGTTCATCGATACAAAAAGCGCATATCCGGGGCATGTGACCGACCTGGCCAAAGCCGCGCTGGCCGCCGGATGCGAGCGGCTCCTTGTGCTCGGCGGGGACGGCACTGTGCGTGAGGCCGCGATGGCGCTCTATGGCACGGAGGTGCCCCTTGGCGTCATCCCCTCCGGCACGGGCAACGATATGTCCCGCCCGCTGTGCATCCCCGGCGACCCGGTGGCCGCGCTGGACGTCGCGCTCAACGGCACGCCGCGCAAAATGGACGCGGCGCTGGCCAACGACGAGCTGTTTTTTAACGTTGCCGGCTTCGGGTTCGACGTGGATGTGCTCGATTATACGGAAATCTATAAAAGAAAGTACAAAAACGGCTCGCTGGCCTACCTGCATGGGCTTGTGCGCGCCATTGCGAGACGCAAAAACCGCTGGACCGCCATCACCTGGCCGGGCGGCAGCATGGAGAAAAACGTGCTCATCATTGCCGCGGGCAACGGCACCCACTTTGGCGGCGGCATGATGGTCACGCCGCAGGCCGACCCGTTTGACGGGCTGCTGGATATCTGCGTTGTGCACGATGTGAACCTGTATGCGCTGCTGACGATGCTGCCGCGCTTTCTTTCCGGCAAGCACCTCGGCACAAAATACGTCACCTACTTCCGCGCCACGGAGCTGACCGCCGTATGCGAACCCGTTTCGCGCATTGACGTCGACGGCGAGGTGCTGCCGGGTACGCCGGTGACCTTCCGCGTTCTGCCGCAGGCGCTTTGGGTCATCGTCCCGGATTCTTTGGCATCCGGCCGGTGACACAAATTGTTTGCTTTACATGCGGCCGGCCGGCTGGTAGACTGAAACACAATCCTGACAATGGGAGACCTATGGACAATATGGCGACACAGCAGGGCGCAAGGCGCGCCTATCAACCGAATAACAAACGCCGCAGACGGCGTAGAAAGGCCGGCCCGCTGCTGATTTCTGTGCTTGCGCTGGTCGGTCTTGGCGCTGCGCTTTTGATTTACCAGGCCATCTTCACGCGGCAGGAGTCCATTGCCTCGATGACGGCCACGCCGATCTCCACCTCGTCGACATACCTCAACACCGGCGAGGGGCTGCTGTATCAGACGGACGGCCAGATTCACTTTTTTCACCTGGCCGACAGCAAGAAAAACTATACCTACGGCATGGGCGCGTCGGACATCCGGATGTCCGGCAGTTCGTCGATGACCGTGGTGTATAACGCCGCCTCGCTGCAGGTGGTCGGTAAAAAATCGCCCATCGCGTTCAACGGCATGGTCAAGGGCGTGGAGTGCGGCGAAAGGTTTCTTGCCGTGCTGCGCACCACCGCCGAGGGCGTGGATACCATACTCATCCTCACCGCCGACGGCGAGCAGGTCGACCAGCGCACGTTCGGCGACCAGTTCATCGTGGACTTCGGCTTTTACAAAACCTCCGTCGAAATGCTCTGGATCGAAACGCTCAGCGACAGCGCGGGCATGCCGACGACCACCATCTCCACCTACGACCTCAACCGGCGCGACATCACGGGCGTGATCAATATCCAGGACCAGCTCGTGGATGAAATTTACATTACCTCCAAAAGCTTCTTTGCCGCGGGCACCAACCAGATTATCCGGTACACGCACGACGGAAACAAGGAGGTCTACCGCAATACCATCTACGGCTACCAGATCGCGGATTTCTCCTCCGCATCCGGCACGCCGACGTTTCTGCTGACCCCGCGCGGCGGAGACTTTCACTCCGTCAGGCTGCTGACCCTCGAGGAGGGCGGCGCGGCCAACCCGGTGGAAACCTACCTGCAGCTGCCGGGCGAGGGCGTTGCCGCGTTCATTATGAACAACCGGCTCGTGGTCGCCTCACGCGAAAAGCTGTTCACCTACTCCATCCGCGCAAGGCTGCAGTCCGAGGCGACGTTTGAGCAGCCCATCGACGCGGCCGTCAAGCTCACCGACAGCATCCTGATGCTTTCGAGCAACGGTACGTATTATCTTACGACCACGAAATAACCGGACCGTCCGCCGCGCTGCGGGGGAGCCTGATTTTGAATATGGAAAGGGGCGCGCGCTGTGAATTTTATCGACGTCGGCATCCTGCTGCTGCTGGCCATCACAATCCTCGGCGGATATTATCGAGGTTTTCTCAGCACGGCGCTGAGCATTGCGGCAACCCTCGTGTCGTGGATTATCGGGCGCGTCTCCATCCCGCTTCTGGCAAGCGTCATCAAGTCGCAGGATAAGCTATACGGCATGATGCGCTATTACACCGAGGGCTCGGAGTATGTTGCGCTCACCGACGTGGAGCTGACGCGCGCGCCCATCTCGAGCATATCGGCCGAACAGCTGCATACGGTCATTGAGACGGCCGACCTGCCGCACCCGATGGACGCCCGCATCACGCGCAACATTGCCACCGAGGCGTTTTCCAAAGACGGCATCACCACGCTGGGCGACTATTTCAACGAAACCATCGTGTGCGTGGTTATCAATATCTTTTCGCTGCTGCTGGTGTTCCTCATCCTGCGCGTGCTGCTTGGCTGCGTGATCCGCGGCGCTGAATACGGACGCGGCGGATTCCCCGTGCTGCAGCGGTTCGACGGCCCGATCGGCGCGGGCCTCGGGCTGATCAACGGCGTGCTTTTGGCGTTTGTGCTGTTCATGCTCGCGCCTATCGCCCTCACGGTGTTGCCGCGGCTGTATGAATTTTTAAGCGAATCGTTCTTTGGCGAGTTCTTCTATCGGGCGAACTTCTTTGTCTTGTTGATACCGGGGACGTGACGCGGCCATCCGTTTTCCCCTACCCAATAAAATTCTGCCTACAAACGCACATGCCGCGCATTAAATGCGTAAATAATCGGAATAAGGAAACGCAGCGAGGAAGACAAGTACCGTTTGCCGCAAGCCGACTCCTCCGGCCCTTCAGGAGGAAGCCGCCCGTTCCGGCCGGTTATTATATACGCACCAGAGCGTGATGGCCGCAATCACGACCGCGCCGCCAATCAGCGACAGCCTGCCCGGCACCTCGGCGGCAAACAGCGCCACCCATACGGGATTGAGCAGCGGCTCGAGCGCGCTCAGCAGCGAACAGGCCAGCGGAGGGCAGTGCCGCGCGGCAAGGGAATAGAATATGAAAGCCAGGCCGATTTGAAACACGCCGAGCGCAAGGATACACAGGCTTGATTGCAGCGTAAGCGGCGCGCCTTCGGCAAAAAAGAACGGCATGCCAACGAGCGCGGTTAGCGCCTGCCCCAGCGCCAGCCCGCTGACGCGTTCCTCCTCCGGCGCGTCGCCGGTGGTGATGAGCATGCAGGCAAATCCAAGCCCGGACACAAGCGCAACGATATTGCCCGGCGCCGAGCCTCCCCGACCCAGTTCGTCTAAAAAACAGACGGCCACGCCTACGACGGTAAACAGCACCACGAGATAGTCCGCCGCGCAAAAGCGCTGCTTACAAAACACGCCGTAGTACAGCAGCATAAACAGCGGCGCGGTGTACTGCACGACGATGGCGTTGGCGGCGGTTGTGAGCTTGGTCGCCGTTACAAACGCCAGATAGGTCAGCGCGATGCTCGCCATCATCGCCAGCGTGCGGCGCGTAATCAAAAAGCGAAACCGCCGCACGGCCATATAGCCGCCGATGACGCCCGCTGCAATCAGGCTGCGCATGCCGGCAATGGCAAACGAGTTCCAGGGAATCGCTTTGACAAGCACGCCGCCAATGCTCCACAACAGTGCGCACAGCAGCATAAAGAGCATTGAAAGAAACCGCTGTCTGGCCGTTACCGCTTTCATATCCATCCTCCGCTGACGGACATTGTAGCACATCCGGCCGCCATACGACAGCTATTTTTCTGTTTCGACAAGCGCGCGCCGCACTTTTTTCGGCAGACTGCCGCATACGAGCAAATAGGATGTATCGCACATGCCGCGCAGCACCTCCCCGGGCACGCCGCCGTCGAGATATACGCTGTTCCAATGCTGCTTGTTGCAGTAGAAGCCGGGGATCACGTCTGCATACTGCTGGCGGAACAACTCCGCAAGCTCCGGCTCGCACTTGAGCATGACCATCGTGCGGCCGCCGTATGCGGGGTACGCTTCCCCCGGCGTGCAGACCGCGGCAAACATCTTGCCGTGCACAAGATAGCGAAACCAATCCCACTCGGGCTTATAGTCCCTGACCGCGCCCGGCTTTTGCTGTAGATATGCGTCCAGCCATTCGTATTTGTTCATGTAACGTTCCACCAGCTTTCCTCAGTATTTTTACAATTTGGTCCTGCATACTATGGTATAATGGGTAATATGAAATCGCGGCGGACAACCCGCTATAACGGCTCCTTTCGCGTCGCGGCGCTGCTTGCGGCCGCGTGTGTGCTGCTTGCCGTCCTATTGGCGCTGATGTTGCTGCGCGGCGCGCGGACACGCACGGCGGAGGCCGAGGCGCGGAAAGGTACGCCCGCTCCGCAGCTCCGGACGGCCGCTGTGGCGGATGATCCGGCGCAAGCGGGGCCGGAGCCCGCAGATACGCAGGCGCCGATGCCGGCGTTCACGTTCACGCCCGATGAAAGCCATCCGCTGCCCGGCGCGCATGAACGGCTCCGGTACGGGCAGGCGCGCACGCTCGGCGGCACGGTAACGTGCAACGATCCCATCACGCGCATCACGGCCATGATCGCGCGCGATTACTGCGAGGATCCCTTTTATCCGTATATGGCGAGCGTCTCCTTTGCGCCGGAAAGCAATGTGACAAGCTACCGCCTGACCGACGACGACACGGTGGAGGGCGTTTCGCTGGCGTCGCTGCTCAACCTCAATACGCTCAAGGTCGGTCTGCACACGCTGGTGCTTACGGGCGTATGCACAAACGCCTGCATGCCGTCGTCCGAGGTGCTTTCCATCCGGTTCTATGTGCTTGACAGCGACTGGAAGCAGTTTGCAGCGCGAGACTTCAGCAACAACAGCTATGAGACCGCGCTTGCGTTCTTTGGCGGGGATACGGAGCGGTTCCTGTACCGGTACCAGAACGTGGACGGGCGCTATACGGTTGCCGATCCCGATTGGGAAAGCCGCTATATCATCGAATTTCCCATGGATGGCGGCGATCCCTGGCTCATCCATATCGACGCCGTCCCCTATTATGAAAAACTACGCGCCTATCTCGATACCACCCATGTGCGCGTGCACGGAACCAACGGCGACACAGGCGTTTTGCCGCTTAACCAGCTGATCGTGGCGTATCACGGCAGCTATGTTTCGCGCTTTACGTCCGCAGCACAGCGCTATATCAGCCACCATGCGCTCGGCGCGACCACCGATGTAAACGCCATAATGGAACCCAACAAAAACACCGGCGCCAACAACGAGCTCGTGGATAACGAGGTGCGCAACCTCCTTGCCTACAACGGCATTTATAGCGACGCAGACACGCAGTATTACGACTTTACCTATTCGGGGTCCTACCGGTGTACGGACTTCGGCGTGCCGGAAAGCGTCATAAACTACCTGCTCTACGAGCTGGCGTTTTACCGCGCGGGCTTCCAGTGGGGGCATTACTATAACAGCACGAGCGACGCAATGCATTTTTCCCTTACCGACAACATCCGCACCAGGCACGATGGCGCCGGAGGGCTGCAAAAAGTTACGGAATATTATAATTGATTTCAGCGCGAAAAGCAAAACAGCCGTCCGTCTGCCGCCGCCGCGGGAGGGCGCGTCCGCAAAATAAGGCTGCGCCTGCGTTCCAGCGTGCGGGACCTTCCTGCCGGAGACCTTTTGACTCGGCACGCCGTCCGCTTCCCTTTTGCAAACAGGAGCCGAACCGTGCCTTCACTTGCGGTTTCCCGAATGGAATTGCTCTTAAAACCGATTGTTTCCTCAATCTCTGATCTGCCGGCGTATGGTGGAAACGCATATACGGCGTCCCACGCAAAGGGCGCCGCGTCATTCGGGTTCGCGCGCTCAGAGGAAACGGAGGCGATGGCCGCCTTTGATTTTTGAGCCATTGATTGCAACAATCGGGTTCCCTGCAAAAAATATGCCAATGCGATGAGAAATACGGCTGCCGCAACGCCGGGCTTTCCCTTTCCGCGTTCACGTTCATCCGCCGCCTTTCCCGCGCCGTCTGTATAGGCGGGCAAACATCGTTCCGCCCCTTAATCGCAAAGAAAGGACGGCGGGTACGGCGGCTCGCCCATGTGTTTTTGCGTTTTGTCGCGCGGGGCAAGGCAAAAGATTTTTAACGGCATGCATGCCTTCCACGCGGGTAACCGTTAAAAATAGCGGTATTCAACGCGCGCAGCCTTCTTTCGCTCGGGGAATATCTCGATCTCAAAGGAATCAAAGTCTACGCTCTCCATGAAATCCGCCGGCTTGAATACCGTGCGCGAAAACTTCTTCAGTTCCGAAACATGCTTGGGCAGCATAATGGGAACGGCCAGGTCGAGCGGCTTAGCCAGGCTGGCGACGACGGGCGTCCAGCCGGCCAAATCAACGGGCCGTGCGGAAGCGAACTCCTGCACGACCTCGTTTTGGATTTTGTGGTTGGTTATGATTTTAGCCCAGATCTTCACGCTGCAACCTACTTATTCAGGCTGAACCAGACCCACATATACGGGCTGCCGTCGGTATAGGTGCCCTTGAGAGAGCCCATAACCTGCTTGCGCTCGCCAACGTCGCCGGAATCGATCTTGGATTTAAGGCTGCGGTGTACGCAGACGACCGTCTTGCCCTCGGCGATCTCGAGCTTATAGATCGTATACGGGGAACTGGAGATGATTTCGGTCACCTTGCCGGTGTCCTGATAGTTGCCCTTCGCAATCTCGCCCGCCGCGATCTTATCGAAATCTTTCTCCAGATTGGCGCAGCGCTTGAGGAACGACGAATATTTTTCATCCGGCTCGCGCTCCACCACGGCGGTGGCCGTCGTTTCGTTATATCCCTCCTGTGCGGCGGTCAGCTTCACGTCGTATGCGCCGACGGCAGGCACCGTCACCGCAACGGCGAACGTACCCGTCTCGCCGACGGTGGCCTCGCCAAATTTAAGATCCGAACCGTCGTCCGCGCTTGCCGTAAGCTTCGCGCCCGGCGTAACGGTGCCGGTGAGCGTAACCGTGCCGGTTTTGGTGCGCAGCGAACTCTCCTTGTCCGCCTCCACATTGGGGTCGTTGTTGACCAGCAGCGATAGGTTCTGTATGACGAACGGCTCGATGGTGATCACCTTGCGCGCGGTCACATAGTTGTTTTTTCGCGCCTCGATGACAATGAGCTCGCGCCCCTGCTCGTCGGTCTGGTAATTGCCGGAGCCTGTTGCCGCCGGCGCGGCCGTGTCCGCCGCAGGGGGCGCGGGTTCCGGCGCGTCCGCGCCTTGCGTATCGGCGTCGCCCGTATCTGCGCCTTGCGTATCGGCGTTACCCGTGTCTGCGCCTTGCGTATCGGCGTCGCCCGTATCTGCGCCTTGCGTATCGGCGTTACCCGTGTCTGCGCCTTGCGTATCGGCGTTGTCCGCAGCCGTAGGCGTAGCGGCTCCACCGCCGCCGACCGGCCGTCTGGGTTCATAGGAGGTGGTGAAGATGCCGCCGTCATACACGGGCATCTTCTCATCGTTGATATACACCTCGACGGTATGATCGTCCACCGTACCGGAGATGATGACGGGGGAATTGGAATAGGTCTGCTGCACCGTTTCCGTGGACGGATCGGTCAGAGAGAGGTTCAGCTTCGGCAACGTTACGGTAATATCGTCAACCGCAAGCTGGATGGTCTCACCCGTAGGCGTATCGACCTGGATATTGGGCGTGATGGTGACCGCCTCGCTGTCGCACGGCTTGTTGGGCAGGAACACATCGCGCGCAATGCGCAAAACCACATGGTCGTTGGACGGAACCGTCGCCGTGTCCTCGCGCAGCTCCGCGTCGGTTACAATGCGGATGGTGCTGCCCGTTGGGGCATAGACGTTTACGTCATAATACAGATCGCCCGTTTCCGGATCGGTATACTCGGTCAGCGTCGCGGTATTCATCAGGTCCGTGGGGGAGTCGCCTCCGAGGGGTTCGGGGATATTGCCGTCCGGCGTACCTTCGCCGGGGTCCTTGCTGTTGCCAAAGGCCGACGTGATGGAGGCAAACATCTTGCCCGCATCCCCGTCAAAGTTCTTGTTTACGATATAGATGCCGAACACGACAATGAGCGCCACAAGCAGTACGATCAGGCCCCAGAAGAGGAGCGTCGTTCCCTTGCCCCGCTTTTTGGGCATATCGTCAAAGTCATCGTCGTCAAATTCGTCGTCGTCGTCGTCAAACTCGTCGTTATCGAACTCGTCGTCGAATTCATCGTCGTCAAATTCGTCGTCATCGCCGTACTTCGACGCCTTGGCCTTCTTTGCCTTGTTTTTGACGGCCCCCTTCCCCTTTTTCTTTCTGGGCTCGTCGTCGAATTCATCGTCGTCGAATTCGTCGTCGAATTCGTCAATGGGCGCACGCTTAGCCGGCGCCGCCTTTTTTGCCGGCGCGGCCTGTCTGGCCGCCGTTTGTGCCGCGGGCTTTGCCGCCGCGGCGGCTCCGGCTGCGGCTACCGTGCCGAGCTGCTGGCCGCAATAGGGACAAAACGGCGCGTCGGGAAGCGCGGGCTTGCCACAGTTGGGGCAGGTGGCAAGCTGCGGCTGCTGCGAAACCGTTGTAGTTGCACCGGCGCTGGACGAGAGCGGCGTATAGCTTGCCGAAGACTGCGCCTGTACGGGCGCGGCCGTCGGCTGCGCTGCCGGCGGCGAATAGGCCGCCGGGTCGGATGCGCCGGCAAAGGCGCGCGTAGGCCAGCTTGGCGCCGACACAAAGCCGCGTGCCGGACGGGCGGAATCCTCCTGTGTTTGTTCAATGGTTTGTTGCGATTCGGCCGCCGCCGCAGAAGCGTCCGAATCCCTCAGCTTTGCGGCACAAACCCTGCAATGTGTCAGGTGTTCGGCATTGTAAGCGCCACATTCTCTGCATACCATAGTATTTGTTTCCTCCAATCAGCTTAAAAGCCGGGGTAGTTCATTCTTGCGTTCCAGCGGTGAATTACCATGCATGATAAAACATATATGGTACATTGCATTCATTATACATCCATATATACAAAACCAACCAAGAACAAATCGTAAACTTTCTTGTCCAAATCTCTGATCTTTTGTATTCCTGCGCGCTATTGGGCTGAAAATTTATTTTGGGAATATGCAAAGCGCGCGCATATCGGGTTTCGGCGGCACGGGGGCGCGGGGATGGAAAGATGGAAGGGACCCGGCGCGCGGAAACCTATCTGACCGCATGGCCGGGGCAGACGCGGCTATTTCAGGCTATTTAAGCCCGGCGGAAGACGGCGGCTGCGCCTGAGACGGAACCGGCGGACGCTTTTTGCAAAAATGTGTTTGAATGAAACCGACGCTCCCCACCGCGCCCTTGACGGCAAAGAAAACAAACATCGCGTAGGCGGCAAGGTTGCGCAGAATATCGGTCGTATTGCAGAGAATTGGATCCGCAATGCCGAGCAACACATAGGGCAGGGGAATCTGCACCGGGTTAAAAACCAGAAGAAACAGCGCGGCATACCAGAGGTCGCGGCGCGTCAATGCGTCGCACGAAAGCAGAAGCGCCGCGGCGGGCAGCAGATACAGCGCGGTATAGTAGCCGCTGTTGACCGGATAGTTGACAAGCACGAGCATGATAGCGGCGACGGCCTCCCAGCGGCGCTTGCATACGCACGCATGAACGAGACACAGGCACGCGAGCAGCGTATCCACGGCGGGCATAAGGCGAAACAGCCTGTCGCCAAGCTTCCAGAGATTGGCGTTGATAAACGGATTGAGGAACGTGGTATCGTAGGCAATGGAGGCAAACAGGCGGAACCCAAAGCGCGGATAGATAAAACGCGTATAGTAGGCCGTATGCGCCCCGAAGTTCTCAAACAGAAGCGGCAGGCTTGCAAAGCCGCCCCGCATGCACAGAAAGGGAAGGAAAACCGCGCAGAGCCCATACGCGGCCAGACGAAGCGCGTCTTTCCAGCGCCTCCGGCGCAACAGCAAAAGCCCGAGCAGCGCGGGATAGATCTTCAGCGCGGCGGCCACGGCCAGCGCGACAAAGGCCAGTTCGCGGACAAATGGGCGCGGGCTTTGGCAGCCCAGCAGAAACCAGATGCAAAGCACCGCGGCGAGCAGGATGATGTTCCCCCGCTCAAAGGCAAAGATTGCGGGCGCTGAAAGCGTCAGCGCGGCGGCAAGCAGCGCGGACCTCCCCCCTGACGCGCCGAGCAGGCGGGAAAGCCCGTGCCACAGCAGGACGAGGCAGCCGATCTCCAGCATGATCGCCACGCAAAGCGCCCGGGGCGTGGTTGCGTCGCGCCCGCTTACCGCGTCGACAAGCCAAAACAGCACATATGCCAACGGCGGATAGTTCGCATCCTTAAACGGCACATGGGACTCGCCCTGCCCAAAGCCGTAAGGGTCGAGCGTGCGGGCGTATTCCTCCGTGTTCAGCATGTCGGCCATAAAATCCCGGCCCCCGAGATACAGGATATCCGTCTGACCGCCGCGATTGCCGCAGCAAAGCAGCAGCAAAAACAGCGCGAACAGCGCCGCCAGCGCGAGCAGGAACGCCGTTTGCAGCCGGGCTTTGGAAAGCGGCCGGTTCATTTGAGCCTGAGCTTTTGAGCGGGCATATATCTTGCAAACAGCTTGCGCAGCGTTTCCACGCCGGACGCTCCGGCAATCTGCGTCTTGGGCAGCACGTTTGCGTTGGAATCGGTGATGAACACGTAAAACGCGACCCTTGTCTCGACAACGGAAAGGATGCGTTCCCAGGGCACGTCGGAGTTGCCGCGGTCGCTCATAGCATGGAAGCCGTCCTTGTCCACCAGCGCGTCGAAGGAAAACTCGGCGATCTTGCTGGACTTATACATGCCGTTGATGCGCAGCAGCATGGACGCGATGTTGATGACCGCCAGCAGCAGCACGCCGAGCGCGGCCAGAAGCAGCGCCTGCAGAGCCGCGCTGGAAAGCGGGATGCCCTGCATATATTTCAAAAAGCCGACCAGCAGCGCGATGACGACGAATACGGTGGCCGACGCGCTGACGAGCTTGCGCTTCATCAGAAGCAGGTTGAAATCGATATTGTCCCGTTTGGTGATGGTAAAGTGTCCCTTGAACTGCATAAAGGCCTCCTAAACAAGTGTTGCATGTTGCGCGGCAACCGCGCCGCTTTTACGGCAAAAGTAACGGATCAATCAAAGATCTTATCGAATCGGGACTCCGTTTGCTCGGACGGCCCAGGCTTTCCAGAACGCGGGCATGCGGGCCGCTTGCCCGCGCACATATCTTCCGCCGGCTCCGGCTGGACGGGCTTACGCCGCGCCTCGGCACGCTCTGCCATGCCGGAAGCTGCGGAACCGGCCTGATCCGGTGACGGCGCATCGTCCCCGCCGGGTTCGATGGTAATGATTTCAAAAATCCTTTGGTGCGGGCCGCGCGCCTGGCGGTTGAAAAACGACCGTATGGCGCGTATGGGCGCAGGCGGCACGGGCGTGCCTGGCTCCGGCGCGTCTGTGCCGCCTGTTTCCGCGCCCGGCGCGTCTGTTTCCAGCCCGGGCGCATCCGCAGCGGGTTCCCCGGCAACGGGCGCGACAGGAGCGCCGCCATGTGTGGGGGCAGACGCGTCCGCACGCTCCAACAGCAACGCCTCCCCGTCTTCGGAAAGCGGGGCGTCGCCGGCAGGGCTCGCGGGCGGTTGCGGCCGTTGCCGGAACGCAATGGGGGACCGCGACCTGTGTCTGCGCAGGAGAAGCACCTGAATCACCAGCGCGCAGATCAGGCTCACCAGCGCAACCATGGACAGCACGAGCAGCACGGCGTTGCGCAGCAGGTATACCGAGCCGAGCGAACGCGACGCAAGCAGCGTAAGCTCGCCCTGCCCGCCGGATACGGTCTGTGTACGCTGGACGAAATATCGTTCGCCGTCACTGTACCCACCGGAAAACGCGGGAGCGGTAACAAGTTCAAGCTCGTCGTTGATAAAGGAAAATTCGCGTAGCACCAGTTCCGGCTCCGTGGAAGCGTAAGCGGTCAAGATGGCCGCGTCGAGCGATTGCACAAGCACGAATCCCTCGGTATCGGTGCGCGGCACGCAGCCCCAGAGCAGCGCCTGATCCGCATCGTCGACGCGCGTGCGCTCCACGGACTCGCCGTCGAGCACCTCGCTCGTCCAGGCGGTACCGTGCTCCTCGGCCAGATTGCGGCCGATGCGGCCCGCCACGGAGGAAGCGACGACCAGCCCGGTATAGTCCGTTACGTCGACTGCGGAAACCGCGAGCAGTTCGCACATGGTTACCAGCGCGTCAGTCTGCAAAAGCGCGTCGTCATGCGCCAGAAACCGTGCGACGGCGCGCGCCTTTGCCAGCACATTGTTTTCAGAAACCGTGGCGACGGCCTCCGCATCCGCGCCAACGGCGTCAAACTGCGCAAACGCCGCGTCAAGCAGCGCGTTCAGGTCGGCATAGACGGCTTGCTGAGCGCTCCGTGTCAAAAGCGGAGCGGCCACGAGCATGGCCGATGCAAACACTGCGATGACAACAAACACAAGCCAATTGGTCAAAAAACGTCTCATGCACCGCCTCCGATCCCCATCATAGCGATCTATTCATTGATAGTATACCATAATCCTGCGGAGATTGTGGTATCCTATGCCATCGTGTTCGGTTGCCGCCCGCAGACGGCGGGAAAACGGGCGGCTTACAAACCGCCGGAGGCGTATCATAGCCGCGTTGCGGGTATGATACCATACTTGTGGCATGGAGAAAAGGGGGGATAAAACCGTGCCAAAGCACAGGCCCGGCGCGGAACGGGGCTCGTACAAAACGGGAGGCGGTTGCCGGATTAATTCCTGCGCGAACGCTGAGCGATGGAAAGCAGGCGCAAAAAGCTGATCAGCGAAGCAACGGCCGCCAGCACATAGGTCATGGCCGCCGCCTTGAGCACGGCGCGCGCCCCGTCGGACTCCTCATAGGAAATGTAGTTTCCTTCCTCGAGCATGCGCAGCCCGCGCGCGGAAGCGTTGAATTCCACCGGCAGCGTGACCACCTGAAACAGCAGCATCGCGCCGAAAAGAATCACGCCGATCATGGCGAGGTTATAGCTGCCCATCAAAAGCCCCAGGATGACGATCCATGGCGCGGCCTGTGATCCGAGCGAGGCAACCGGCAAAATTGCGTTGCGCAGGCGGATGGGAGAATAGCCGCTTTCATACTGCATGACATGGCCGATTTCGTGCGCGGCCACGGCCAGCGCGGCGATGGAATTGCTGCCATAAACCTGCGCGCTCAACCCAACGACGTTGGTTTTGGGGTTGAAGTGATCGGTCAGCGCCCCCTGAACGGGCGTGATCTGCACCGCGCTGTTGTTTTTATAAAGCAGCTCCTGCGCCACCTGATCGGCGGTTTTTCCGCACGAAGCGCTCCGCTGCGCGTACTGGTTGAACGTGCGCTGTACCTTGCCCTGCGCCGCCATGCCAAGGCCCATAACGATAAGCAGCAGCAAAATATAAATGCCGTCTCCGGAGCCGTAATACATGCTGATTCCTTCCTTCCGGAACAGAGTGAAGTGTTCCTTTCCTTTTGATACCATACCCCGGCAGGGGAGATGGTATCCTATGCCATCGTGTTCGATTGCCGCCCGCAGACGGCGGAAAAACGGGCGGCTTGCAAACCGCCGGAGGCGTATAATAACCGTATTATAGATATGATACCACATCGGGGCGGATTTACGCAACGTGTATGATCGCCCGGAGCGCCGAACCGGGCGGTCGTTCACAGAATCGTAATAATTTACTTGACGAACATGCGCGGGATTGCTATACTTGCCCTTATAAAATCATATCGTTGGGCAAAACCGTCGAAAGGCGGCTGACGCAAAGCTAAAGGGGCTTCATCCGGGCCGGAAACGGGCGAGGATATGCCAGCCAGTTGCACATTGACTATGCAGGTGACTTGCTTAGCTTATGCAACCCCTGTATATTTTTTGTCTCCTGACCCAAGTCGTCCGGCTATATCCCTCTCAAAGGGATGGCCGGTTGTGAATCCGGTTTTTAAACTTTGAAGGAGGCTCCATATGGGCGGGTTCCGTTTGAAGGGGCGGCGGGTGTGTGTGATCATGCTGGTCGCTGCCGCTTTTGTTTTTCTGTGCGCGCCAAGGCTGGCGTCGCGTGCGGATTTTGCGCCCGGCTTATCCGACAACACGCCGGGGACGGACGCCGTGCCTGTGGAGACAAACGGCGCTTCCGGAGCATACCGGAAAGCCGCGGCGCCCTGCGAATCCGAAGGCGATAGTGCCGGCGCATATGTGCGCGAGGCGCTGGAGGACACGGCGGAGGCCGATCCGGACGCGGACAGCGGCATGCCGGAAACACCCGCGGAGGATGGCGCGCCGGCCGATAGCGGCGCGTGGTCGCCATCGCCGCGTACCGCGACAAACCGCATCTGCGGAAGCGTGACCAGTTCCGGCCGGTTCTTCGGAAGATAGAACGCCCTATATTCCTTTTTGTAATCAAACGCCATGCTCTCCCCCTCGTTTTTATTGTCAATGGCCGTCCATGCGTTTATGCGCGGTTTCGACGCGCCGCGGCGGTTGACAGGCCGCCCGTTTTCCCGCCGCTGAAGCGGCCGTTGGCACAGGATACCACATCCTGTTTCCGGATGTGACGGGATTCCGCGCGGCGGCCATGATATGCCTCCGGCGGCCGATAAGCGCCCGATTGCCTGCCGCCTGCCGGCGGCAACCGAAATTGAACGGCGTATTATATTATCGCCCATAACGGGATGTGGTATAATACAAACCATGATACACGTATATACCGGCGATGGAAAGGGCAAGACCACGGCGGCCGTCGGGCTTGCCGTACGGCATGCGGGGGCGGGCAAAACCGTGCTGTTCGTACAGTTTATGAAATGTATGCCAACGGGCGAGCTGGCCGCGCTTGGGCAGCTAAGCGGCATTACGGTGTTGCGCAACGCCTGCCGCCACGGGTTCTCCTTTGCCATGACGGAGGAGGAACGGGCGATGGTGACCGCGTCGCATAACGCGAATCTGCGACGCGCCGCCGAAGCCGCGCGCACGGGCGCATGCTCGCTGATCGTGCTTGACGAGGTTACGTCGGCCTATGCGCTCGACCTCATCGACCGCGCGGCGGTGGACGCGCTGATCGACGGCGCCGCGGAAACGGAGCTGGTGCTCACGGGGCGCGACCCGGCAAAGCATATGCTTGACGCGGCGGACTATGTTACCCAAATGACGCTTGTCAAGCACCCCTACACACGCGGCGTCCACGCGCGCAAAGGAATCGAATATTAAGGGGCGCGTCTTGCGCGCAGCAGTCTGCTGAAAAACGTGGCGCATCCGGCCTGGCCTGCCGATTCCGCAACGAAACGATGCGGGCACAACCGGGCAATCCGTCGAATTCAGCGTCATGCGCGGTGATTGTGTCGCCCTGCCTGCAGCAAAGCCGGAAAATACCGCAGGCATTCGAGGCAGAAGCCGCATGGCGGGTCCGCGTTTACCGCGCGTGTTCCGCACAGGGTTCCCATATACGCGCAAAAACGGCAACCGTGGTCCCCGGACCGGCGCTATTGGCTCGGACCGA
Organism: uncultured Oscillospiraceae bacterium; assembly: GCA_964447605.1. GTDB lineage: Bacteria > Bacillota > Clostridia > Christensenellales > CAG-138 > CAYUTA01. The sequence continues at coordinate 30,361 of CAYUTA010000004.1, forward strand.
CCGCCGTCTGCAGCGCGGCTTCGACCTGTGCAGGCGCAAGCCGCGTCACCGGAATCACGGGGGCGGGCGGAGCCGTGCGCTTGCCAAGCGCCTTTTTGTACCAGATCGTACTGTGCCAGCCGCCATGTTTAAAGCCCGCATCGGTAAACTCGGCGCATCTGGCAAACCCGAGGGAGGCGTGCAGCCGTTCGCTCGGCTCGTTTGGCGCGGCAATGATCGCATATACGAAAAGCACGCCCTGCAGCCGCAGCAGCTCCGTTACCGCACGGCACAGCCGCTTTCCGACGCCATGCCCGCGACAATCAGTCCGGACATATACCGAGAGCTCGGCGTTCCAGCCGTAGGCCGCGCGGTCAAACAGCCTGTGCGCATACGCATAGCCTGCAATTCCGCCGTCAAGCTCGCAGACAAGGTACGGATATTGGGTATATATTCCCGCGATACGCGCGGCAAACGCCTCCGCCGTGGGCGGTTCATATTCAAACGTCACCGTTGTGTTGAGAACATACGGCGCATAGATGCGGCTCAGCGCATCCGCGTCCGAAAGCGCGGCCATGCGCAGCGTGACATACGGTTCCATACGGCGCGCGTCCTCCGATTCCCGTCAATTTGCCGGTGGCGTAAGCCTTCCGCCGGCATGATTATTCATTATACCATTGATCCACCAGCTCAAGCAGTTCTTTTTTACTCAATCCCAGTTCCCGGTAATAGGCCAGCTCCTTTTTAAGCCGGCCGGCAACCAGTTGCGCGCGCTTATCGCCCAGGCACGAACCGGGCAGAGGGGAAACAAAGCAGCCCTTGCCCGTGATCGTATCGATAAAGCCCGCGTGCTCGAGCGCTTCCCAGGCTTTTTTTACGGTGATGACGCTGATACGCAGCTCCTTGGCAACCATGCGGATCGGCGGCAGGCAATCGCCGCTTTTCAGATCTCCACGCACGATCTGCGCACAGATCTGCTCATAAATCTGTCTGTAGAGCGGCTGATCCGAGACGGCCGAAAGAACGATGTCCATTACAGATCGACCTTCTCAAAGCGCGCGGCGCCGACGCGGCAAGCCGCAAGCGTACCCGCCGCGTACAGGGCCATGCCGCCGAGCAGAATCGGAAGCTGCCGCGCCTGCGCGGCGGGCTCGGCCGTATCAAGCGACGGAACAAGAAACGCGAGCGTCTCCGTAGCGCCGATGAACAGCAGCACCGCCAGGCCGCCGAGAATCAGGCCCTTCCCCGCGCTGTGCGCATCCTTGTAGAACGTGGGGAAAAACAGCAGGTTAAATAACGCATACATGACAAACGCAAACCCGAACAACGCCACATTGGCTTCCATGCCGGCGCCGTTAGGACCCACCGTCGCGTTCATGCGCGCGCGGATTATGGCAAACGGAATCGCCGCCACGATCTGAAACAGTTCGATTATCACAATCATGCCGCAGCGGGCCCTGACCACGTCCCGCTTGCGAACGGGCAGCGAGACGGTATAAAACACGTCCGAATTTTCGCGCCCGGCGACAAAGATGAGGAACGCTTCGAGACATGTGTACATAAAGGCGATCAGGTATGGGTATGACGGAATGAGCAGCATGCAGGCAAACAACGGAAAAAAGAACATCGTGGGGTGCCTGGCAAGGGTAAATTCCTTGTATAACAGGTCTTTCATGGCGCGTCACTCCTTATCCAGATAAATCATAACCGATTCGAGGTTGACCGGGGCAACCTCCAGCGCCTGCGCGGCGGACAGGTCTTGCACGCCGATTAAGGCGGTGAAGCCGAACGCGTTGGGCTTGGTTCCGTGCAGCACGGCGTCCAGCTCCGGCGTCAATTGGTCCATTCGTCCGCGCACCAGCCGGTAGGCGGAAAGAAACGCCTCGGTATCCGTGCTTGCAACGATCTTCCCCTTGCGAATAAAGGTAATGAAGTCCGCGCACTTTTCCAGGTCGGAGGTAATGTGCGTAGAAAACAGAATGCTGCGCCGGCCGTCGGCGATGATTTCCTGAAACAGCGCGATCAGGTCGTCGCGCGAAACGGGGTCGAGCCCGCTCGTCGGTTCATCGAGCAGCAGCAGCTCCGCGTTGTGCGAAAGCGCCAGCGCCAGCGAAAATTTGACCTTCATGCCTGAGGAAAGCTCCTTCAACCGTTTATCGGGGTCGAGCTCAAAGCGCTCCAGATAGCGGCGGAACGCGCCGTCGTCCCATTCGTCATAAAAGCGGCCGGCCACGCGCGCAATTTTGCCGGCCTTTTCGCGCGGATAATAGTCCACGCCGCCGAATAGGAAACCGACCTTTTGCTTGACTGCGAATTCCTCGGATGCAAAGTCGTGCCCGCAAAGGGAGACCTGCCCCTCGTCGGGGTGAACAAAACCAAGCATGGATTTAAGCGTCGTGGTCTTGCCCGCGCCGTTTCTGCCGATAAAGCCCATGATATATCCGCGTTCGAGCGTGAACGATACATGGTCGAGCGCAAAGGACGCATACCGCTTCGTCAGCCCCTGCACGTTTAACAGTTCCATAAATTTCCGTCCCCTTCGATCCAATATTGTACATATTGTACATACACAATATAACAAATATGCCCCGCTCTGTCAAGCAAACTATCAAGTGGCATATCGTTGGCCCTGCGGCCCCGGATTAACGGAAAAGGCGCCTGATCATGCGACAATCAGCGCAAACCGGCAAAGACGGTTCCGGGATACCAATCGTGCGGGGCCGATCTGCAATGAAAGTTCTCAGGCAGGCGGGAGAAAAGGGCTGGCAGGCGGGAATCTCCCGTATGCGGACAGCGCCCAGGTGAAGGCAAAGGCGAACAAGCGTAAAAAAAGTCGGCGTGACGGCGAAGGAATCGCCAAAGGCGTACATGAAGGAGCTGGACGAGGCGGCAGGGGCGGCGCGGGACGAACCGGGCAAGAAGCCTTCGCCCCAAGGACGGGCCACCATCCACAAGAACGGTTCGGCAGAGTACAATTTTCTTTTCCGCGCAGCAAAGCCCATGTTCGGCGTGAATCGTGGGCTTTCGCGCCCGGGCCCCCATACGTCGGGGTTTTTCCCGGCCGTTTCGGACGGATCGTGTAAAACATGGGAACCCCTCGCCGGCTGAAGATGCTTTGCATGACGGGAAAGGGCCTGCGCACCGTCTATTTATGCAGATTCCGCAGGTGCAGGTAAACCGTGTTTCGGCAAATCCCAAGCGCATTGGCCACATAGTTTACAGAATCCTTTAATTCAAAGATTCCTTTCTGGTAGAGCCTGGTGATGATTTCCTTATTCTTGTTGTTCAGAGAAATCGTCTTGTCCGACATGACCTCAAACTGCACGGAACTCAGAGATTTTTCCACGATATTTTCAATATCGTTGGAAAAGTCCTCCGGCAAGACGCTATGCGTAAGGCCGGCGCCGTCGCCAAGCAGGTGGCCCATAAACGCCGCAATGGAACAACCCAAATACAGATTGATACAGAGCAGGCCGATGATGCGGTTTTGACTGCCGCGGATGGCAATGGTCGTGGATTTCATGGGCTTGCCGTCCTTGGTGTGCGTGTAATAGGAAATAGAATCCTTTTCACTGTTGTTCTCTATGTCATGCAGCATTTTCAGCGCCAGGTCGGTAACGGGCGCGCCCACCTTTCGACCGGTAAAGTGTCCGTTGTAAATGGCAAGGACAGAATTGTTCAGATCCTTGAGGCTGTGCAGCACAATCTCATAACAGGCGCCCAGATAATCTGCAAGGCCTTCCAGCATGAACTGAAATGATTCCAGTATCCGCAAATCTTCGTCGGAAAAATGCACTTCGTTTGTATCCAAACCGATCCCCCCGTTTAATATGATATTACATTCTTTCATTATAACCGATTTTTGCAAACCGTCACGAAAAATACGCAAAAATGCCGTATTCTTCCATCCTGCTGAAGCGATGGAGCGTACGATACGCATTCGGAGATTCCACTCAAAAAATGAAATATTTTACAATTTTATTATTTAAGTAAAATATTTCTTATTGACATTATAAATAGTAATACATATAATGAAAAAAATCAATGTAAACAAAAAATATCCAAGTCAAAAACACGAGTCGGTACAGGGAGCCCGCGCGGGCGTTGGTTGCTTTTACATCTGGAGGCAGGGGGCGGTATTTTGATCATTGAGAAACATTTGGTCGAACGTTTTTTCCGTTATGTACGAATCGACAGCGAATCCCGGGACGAGAGGGCAATGTGCATGCGCCTCATGCAGGAGCTGGAGGAGATGGGCTTTCATCCGCGCATGGATGAGGCGGGCCGGGCGTTTCAATCCAATGGGGGCAATCTTTACTGTAAGATCCCGGGGGCTTCCTCTGGAGAGCCTCTGTTGCTGGCGGCGCATGTGGACACGGTCGGGCCCGGCAGGGGGATTTGCCCGGTTCTGCGGGAAGGATATGCCGTAAGCGCCGGGGACACGGTGCTGGGCGGGGATGATAAATCCGGCGTGGCCGTAATCATGGAAGCCATCGAGCAGGTTACAAGAGGAAGAACGCCCCATCGGCCCGTTGAACTGGTATTCACCATAGGGGAGGAGATCGGCGTCAGGGGCTCGGCGCTTCTTGATTATTCGGCAATCCGCGCCAAAGAGGCCATTGTGATGGATTCCCGCGGAACGGTGGGGGATATCAAGGTGTACGCCCCGGGCAAAAAGAAACTGCACATCACCGTGCGGGGAAGAGCGGCGCACGCGGGGGCATGCCCGGAACAGGGGATCAGCGCCATCTCGGTCGCATCCGCCGCGATTGCAGAGATGAAACTGCTGCGCATCGATGGGGAAACGACCGCCAACATCGGTTCTTTTCTCGCCGAAGGCGCCACCAATGTCGTAAATGAACTGGTGCGGATCGAGGCGGAGGCCAGAAGCCAGTCCGCGGAAAAACTGGACGCGCAATGCAGGCACATGATCCAATGCTTTGCAGCGGCCGCTGAGAAAAGCGGGGCGAGCGTTGCATGCGTTGTGGAGGACGGCGCCCGACCTTATCGCATCCGTGAAGACCACCCGCTGGTGCGGGAGGTCCTGGCGCTGTGCAGGGCGGAGGGCATCAGGGCGGCCGCCACAGGGGACGGCGGAGGCAGCGACGCCAACAATTTTGCCGCGCATGGAATTGCGGCCATCGCGCTCGGCTGCGGGATGGACCGGGTTCATACGACGGAGGAAACGCTGTGTATCCGCGACTTTGCAGACGCCGCAAGGGTTTTGACAAGGCTTCTTGCCTCTGATCGCGCAAATCCTGGAGCCGCGTAGGAACCATCGCTGAGGAAAGGGGGGCATCTTTGTTGTTTCAGTACATTATCAAGCGTTTGCTGCTGGGCGTACTGGTCCTTTTTGGCGTGATCGTCATCACGTTTGTCATCACACGCGTCGTTCCGTCCGACCCCGCAGGGCTGCTGGTTGGAGAAAATGCCACGGTGGCGCAGCGTGAGGCCATTACAGGGGAGCTGGGGCTGGACCAGCCGATTCCGATCCAGTTCAAGACCTATCTTGTAAATTTGCTGCACGGCGATCTGGGAATCTCTCTGCGAACCAAACACGATGTGCTGACGGACCTCAAGACCTATATTCCGGCCACGATGGAGCTGGTGGTCTACGCCATGATGCTGTCGATATTGCTCGGCATCCCGCTCGGCGTAATAGCGGCGCGCTTTAAAGACAAGCTTGCGGATCATTTTACGCGGTTTGTCACAATCTCGTCCATTTCGCTGCCAACGTTCGTTGTGGCGCTGCTGCTCCAGTATATCTTCTATGGAAAGATGGGCCTGTTTCCTCTGAACGGGCAGGTGGACACCACGGTGATGCTGCTGCATCAGGTGCCGTACGTTACGGGATGGACAACGGTGGACGCGTTGCTCGGCGGCGACATGGCGCTGTTTAAAAACGCCCTGTGGCATCTTACGCTGCCCTGCCTGACCATTGCGTTCTATCCGATTGGAACGGTTGCAAAACAAACCCGCGCCGCCATGCTGGAAACGCTGGGCGAGGACTATATTCCGGCGGCGCGGTCCTATGGCCTGCCGGAGCGGATTGTGCTGTGGTCCTATGCGCTGAAAAATTCTCTCAGCACAACGATTACCGTGCTTGCAATGTCCTTTGCATTCACGCTGGTAAACACGTTTCTGATCGAAAACATTTTCTCCTGGCCGGGAATCGGCAGCTATGTCGGAAATGCCATTACGTCTCTGGACGGGCCGGCCATCATGGGCTCCACCATCTTTGCCGCGTGCGTCTATGTGCTTGTGAACCTTGCGGCGGATCTGATCATTGCGGTGGACCCCCGCGTCCGCCTGGGAAAGTGAGGGGGAAGCTATGAGGGACAGCAATTTTTACAAGGTGATCAGGTCTAGGGTTAAGGACCTTCTTACCACATTATATCTGCTCAAACGCAACAGGCTCACGCGGGTCTGTCTGTACGGCATAGCGGCCCTGTTTCTGATTGCAATCTTCGGGCCGATGTGTTTACCCGGCGCGGCGGAGATCAACGGCAACCTGAACCCGGCGGACAAGCTGCTTGCGCCTTCCGGCGCGCACTGGTTCGGCACGGACGAACTGGGACGGGACATCTTTCAGCGCGTCATTCTGGGAACAAGAATCTCTATGTTTTCCGCGCTCTTGGCCATTGCCATCGCGGTGGCGGCCGGCGTAACGCTCGGGGCGATAGCGGGCTATTTCGGCGGCGTGGCGGACGAGGTCATCATGCGGATCGTCGATATTTTCCTGTCCTTTCCGTCGCTCCTGCTGGCGATGACCATTTCCGCCTTTCTGGGCGCCAGCCTGCAAAATGCAATTATCGCAATTGCCATTTCTACCTGGCCCAACCATGCGCGCATTGTGCGCAATCAGGCGGTCGCGGTCCGGGAGCGCCAGTTTGTGAAAGCATCGTATGCGCTTGGCGCGCCGGCGCCGTTTATGATTACCAGGCATATTATTCCAAACTGCATCGCTCCGATCATCGTTAAAGCGTCGATGGACTTTGGAAACGTCGTGATGTCGCTTGCGTCGCTGAGCTTTCTCGGGCTTGGCGCGCAGGCGCCTACGCCGGAATGGGGCCTTATGGTCAGCACCAGCCGCAACTATTTTATGAACGCATGGTGGACCTGCGTGTTCCCGGGCCTTGCCATTTTTTTGACGGTCCTTTGCTTCAACCTGATTGGCGACGGCCTTCGGGAAGTGCTGGACCCCAAAACGAGAAAGAACTGAGGAGGAAGGGGATCGGCTATGCGTGAAGAAGCGTATCTGCATTATAAAAATTTGAAAATAAAATTTGTCGGATACGACGGCGAGAAGGACGTCCTTTCCGTTGAAGACCTGAAAATTCGGAAGGGAGAGGCGTTTGGGCTCATCGGCGAGAGCGGAACGGGAAAAACGGTGCTGGCCTATGCGACGCTGGGGCTGCTGCAGACGCCGCCCGGCAAGATTGAGAGCGGTGAAATCCTGCTTTCGGGAGAGGACCTGCGAAAGCTTACGCAGCGGGAATTCAGAAAACGCATCCGCGGCCGCAGGATCGCCATGATCTTCCAGGATCCCATGTCCACGCTGAATCCGGTGTTCACTGTGGAACGGCAGCTCCTGAACGTGATCCGGCGCAATCAGAAGCTCTCCCGCAGGGAAGCCTGTGCCGAGGCGATTCGGACGCTGAGCATGGTCAAACTGCCCGACCCGGAATTGATCATGAAAAAGTATCCGCACGAGCTCAGCGGCGGCCAACGGCAGCGGGTCATCATTGCGCTGGCGCTGTGCTGCAAGGCCGAGCTGCTCATTGCCGACGAACCGACAAGGAACCTGGACGTAACGATTCAGGCGGGCATCATCAAACTTTTGCAGGAATTGCAGCGCGAGCTGCAGGTTACCGTGCTGTTCATTGCAAACAACCCCGGCCTTGTATACGCCACCTGCGAGCACTGCGCAATTCTGTATGACGGCAGGATTGTGGAGACCGGCACTGTGGACGAGGTGCTCAAAAATCCGTTCCACCCCTATACGAACGTGCTTCTCAACGCCGTTCCGAAGAGGAAGAAGGAAGCCGCGCGTCTTGACAGCCTGGTTGCCAGCCACGAGCGCGTGCCGGAGGATGCCTGTTGCTATTACAAGCAGTGCGTCCATGCCTGCGGGCGCTGTGTAAACGTGGATCATCTGCGGCATTTGGGCGGCGAGCATTACGCGCGCTGCAGGAGGGAGGTGTAGCCTGTGTCCGAAGTATTGCTCGATATTCAGCATCTGTACAAGTATTTCCCGGTCAAAGGGTCCCTGTTTCAGAGGGAAAAGAAATTTGTCAACGCCGTGGACGACGTGTCCATGACGATCATCCGGGGAGAAATCCTTGGCATCGTCGGCGAGTCCGGCTGTGGGAAATCGACGCTCGTGAACACGGTTTTGCGCCTGCATCCGCCGACGAAGGGTGAGGTGCTGTTTGCCGGCAAAAGCATGTTCGGCCTGAAGAAGGAGGAGCTTCGAACCCTCCGCAAGGATATCCAGATCGTTTTTCAGGATCCGTTCTGGTCGCTGAACCCGCGCATGCTGGTTAAGGACATCATTGCCGAACCGCTGCGCGTGCAGACGAAGATGAACAGCGCGGAGTGCTTTAAGCGGGTAGCAGAAACCATGGAGATGGTCGGCCTGCCGCCGGAGCGCGCGTACCTGTACCCACACGAATTCAGCAACGGCCAGCGGCAGCGCATTGCCATTGCGCGCGCACTGGCGCTGATGCCGAAGATGATTGTGCTCGACGAACCCACCTCGTCGATCGACGTTGTGTCGCAGGCGCAGATTTTGGACCTGCTGCTGGAGCTTAAAAGCAAATTCGACCTCACGTACATCCTGATCTCCCACGACCTGGGCGTGGTGAATTATCTGGCCGACAAGATAGCGGTCATGTACCTTGGCAAGCTGGTGGAATACGGCGATGCGGCCACGGTATTCAACGCGCCGAAGCATCCTTATACAAAGGCGCTGTTTGCGGCGATTCCGACGATGGAAGGCCGTATCCGCGAGATTCAGACGCTGCAGGGCAATGTGCCCAGCGCGATCAACGTGCCCCCGGGCTGCCGGTTCCACAACCGCTGCGCATATGCCCGCGCGCGTTGCAAACGCGAAGTCCCGGAGCTGATCGCCGGGGAGGACGGCGTGCTGGCCGCGTGTCACCTGCTCAACCGTTAGGCGCTGTCTGCACGCGCCGTAAAGCGCGGTATTCCGGCGCATTTTCCGCCGTGCGGGCTCCTTTTCCCTGCCGCACCTCCGGTATGGCGGCGGTAAAACGCCTTGCCCGGCAAACAATCGGCCTGAAATCCCCCGGTTCCCGCGCATGCGGACAGCACCTGAAAGAATTGCATTTGAAAGGAGTAACAGAATGGACAGAAGAGCAAAAATCGACCGGCTCGCCAAGGCGTTTGTCCATACCAGCCTGGCGGTGCGGGAGGGAAACCTTGTGGTCGTCACTTCGGATAATAAGGAGTCGGATCTGGAGCTGTGCGACCAGATCTACCGGGAGGTTCTGGCCGGCGGCGGCGAGTGCGTAATTCTGCGCACAAACGCCGCCGAATGTCATGGAAAGGCTGCGGACAGGGTTGTGCCGAAAAAGGGCTTCGGCCCCATGATTGCCGAGGCGGATTTCTGGGTTGACACCGGCTCTATGGGCTGGATTTATTCGGATGCGTTCAACAACGCGTTCAGAGCCAATCCCAATTTGAAATATTTCCTGCTTTCCAGCATTCCGGTGGAGCATCTGTATCACATGTTCGTGCTTCCCGACGAGCTCTATCAGCTGGCGGACGCGCTTGCCGGGATGCTCGGCGGCGCGCGCATGGTCCGTATCAAAAACCCAAAGGGGACGGACGTAACCTATGAGTTGACAAGGCGGTATCCCATCATGTGCAACGTTGGGAAAATAAGACAGCCCGGGCAGGCGACCCCGCCCGCGATGGTCAACATGATGTGCAAGGACGGCACGATGAACGGCAGAATTGTGACCAACTGCATGTATGCCGACCCGTGGGGCGTCTGCGACGATCTGGCCGTATACGTCAAAGACAGCGCAATTATCAATGCGGAGTCCCCCTCCGATCCCGAGATCGCCAAGCGCTTTATGAGGTGGCTTGCAAGCTGGGGGGAGGAGAACATCTATAAGCACGCGCACATGAACTTTGGCCTGCTGCCCGGCGTGCGCGAGTTTTTGAACACCGGACTGAAAAACGACGGCATCAGCAACGAGCGCATGTGGGGCGCAATGAACTGGGGGTTTGGCGACGTTTCCAAAAAACGTAGGCCCCCGCACGGGCAGCCCAGCAAAAATCATCTCGACTGCATCACGCCAGAGATTTCCGCGTGGATCGACGGCGTCCAGATCATGAAAAACGGCGAGTTCATCTACGGCGACCTGAAGAAGCTTGCCGATATCACGCTGCAAAAGACGGCGCGGAACGCGCAGTAACCGCGGCGCCGCGCGAGCGGCCCGCACGACTCCCTGCAGCAGGGAGAATGGGGTACAATATGCCGCAAGCACGGGCCGCTGAACTTGCAGACTTTCCTGTAAGGGAATGAAAATAAGGAGGAACGTATGAAAAAAATCGTGACGATTCTGCTGGTTATCTGTATGATTGCCGGCACGCTCGCCGGATGCGGCGGCAATGCCGCGCCTGCCGCTCCCGGTTCCGCCGGTCGGACGGGTACGGACGCGACGGCCCCCGCCGGCGAAATCCTGACCGCGACGTATGCCTACATGGCGGACCCGCTGTACAATCTGGACCCCGCCCAGACCGTTTCCAACGGCGTGTGTGTCATGAACAACATTTACGAAACCCTGCTGAGCTACGACCTGACTACCAACGCCTTTACAAACGTGCTGGCGGAGGATTATGAGGTCTCCGAGGACGGCCTGTCCTGGATATTCCGCCTCCGGCAGGGTGTGAAGTTCCATTCCGGCGGCGAGCTGACCGCGGAGGATGTGAAATTCTCCGTCGACCGCATCATGGAGCTTGCCCAGGGCGATGCGTACATCTGGGCCAATGTTGCGCAGGTCAAGGTGCTCGATACCTATGCGGTTGAATTTGAACTGACATCGCCCTGTGCGCTGGATGCCGTCGTTTCCTGCTCCAAGGGCGCGTTCATCTTTTCCAGGGACGCTTTTGAAGCGGACAACGCCTTTTTTGAGAACGGCGGCGACTGCGGAACCGGCCCCTACACCGTGAAAAGCATCACCTGGGGAACGGAGGTGGTTCTGTCCAGGTTTGACGAATACTGGGGCGGCTGGAAGGATAATCAGTTTGATTATGTAATCACCACCTTTGTCGGCGAAACCAGCAACCGCCGGCTGATGATGGAAGCCGGCGGCGCCGACATCACCAACTCCCTGACGCAGGAGGATATCAAAGCCCTTGAGGGAAATTCAAATGTCGATCTGCAGGCTGAGGTTTCGCTCAAGACGCAGTATATCAACCTGAACGTCAACTCCGACAAGCTTTCCGACGTCCGCGTTCGGCAGGCGCTCGCCTATGCGATGCCGTATCAGGGCGTGATCGACACGGCGATTGGCGCGGGCCGCGGCACACAGGCCTATTGCGCGGTTCCGCCGGGGATGCTCGGCCACAGCCAAACAATCCCACAATACACGCATGATCTCGAAAAGGCCAGGTCGCTTCTGGAAGAGGCCGGCCACGGCGAAGGCCTGGATATGCTCATTACCTTCAACACCGGCGACGAGGTCCTGCGCCTGACCGCGGAGCTGTATCAGGCCGAGCTGGCCAAGATCGGCGTAAATCTGGAGATCCGCGCCATGTCCTGGTCCGAGCAGGTTGCGCTTGCCACCAGCGAGAATCCCAACGATCGTCAGGAGCTGTTCATGTCCTATACGTTCCCGGCGCTGGTGGACGCCTATGCGGCCCTGAAGTACTTCCAGACCGGGCAGGGCAGCAACTACAGCGGGTATTCCAACGCCGAATTTGACGCCGGGCTGATGGAGGCGTATTCCATGGCGGGCGTCGACAAGGAGCGGGCAACGCAGATGTACATCGGATTGCAGGAGATGCTGGTCGGCGACTGCCCCGCGATCTGGGTTGCCAATATCAACGACGTTTGGGTGACAAACTCAAGCTTCCAGGGCTTTAAAACCAACGGCGCCTACACATACGTCTGCAGGTTCTACGATACCTGCCGCGCCGAATAACGGGCGGACCGGGGGCAAGAACATGCGACGGGGCCGCGGCGGCGAAGGCCGCCGCAGCCTCCACGATATTGTAAGAAGGAAAGACAGCATAATATGATAAAAACGATTCATACGGACAAAGCGCCCGCTGCAATCGGCCCATATTCTCAGGGAATTGCGACAGGCGGGATGGTGTTTACCTCAGGGCAGATTCCATGCGACCCGGCGACCGGCGCCATCGTCGGGACCACGATTGAAGAGCAGGCCGAGCAGGTGATGAAGAACCTTTCCGCTGTTCTGGAAGCCGCCGGGGCCTCGTGCCGGACGATCATCAAGACCGCCTGCTTTCTACAGGACATGAAGGATTTTTCCGCATTCAACGCGGTTTACAGCAACTATATTGCCGGGAAACCCGCGCGCTCATGCGTTGCGGTCGCCGCGCTCCCCAAGGGCGTTCTCTGCGAGATTGAGGCAATCGCGGCCATAGAGGCATAACGGAGAGAAAACAATGGCACTGTTCGAACATCACAGCATCAATTTTGATGTACTGCGGGAAAGGGCGTTCAATTACCGTTGGGCGGAGGTTCCGGAGGGCGTGATCCCACTGACGGCCGCCGACTCGGACTTTCCGATGGCTCCGGAGCTTGTGGAGGGCCTTACGCGGGCCATTGCCGCCGGCTATATGCCGTATACGCCCAAGCTGGGATACACAGAGGTGCGCAAAAGCATTGCGCGCCAATTGAATGAAAGAAAACATGAGGGCGTGGAACCGGAGCTGCTTCTGCCCATCGACAGCGCGGCAAGAGGCATGTATGTAATTGCCAAAGCGGTCCTGGAAGCGGGGGACGAGGCGATTATCTTCGACCCCGTGGATTACCTGTTTACGAGATCTGTGGAATCCGCCGGCGCAAAGCCGGTGCTGTTCCCGGCGAAAGTGGGCGCGAACAACCGCATTGATTTGAGCGGACTGGAAGGGTATATTACGCCGAAAACGCGCATGATCGGACTGTGTAATCCACATAATCCGCTGGGTACGATCTATTCTGGCGAAGAGCTCCGCCTGATTCTGCACCTTGCCGAAAAGTATGATCTCTATATTATGAACGACGAGATATGGTCCGACATCGTCTACCCGCAGTCCGCCTTCCTCAGCATATTGACGGCGGAGCCGGCGCTGAACCGCCGGGTATTGTCCGTGTATGGCTTTTCCAAGAGTTTCAGCATCGCCGGGCTGCGCGCCGGCTGCGTCTATGTCTCCACCAAGGAGATGTTTGACCGGATTGTGGATTGTTCGGATGTGATGTCAACGGCAGGAGGGATTGCCGGCCTGTCCCAGCTTGCCGCGCAAATCTGCATGGACAAGTGCTATTATTGGAACGAAGCCTTTGTCGCCTGTATGAAGGAGAATCGGGATTATGCAATCGGCCGCATCGCGCGCATGCCCGGCATCGTTTCCAACAGGCCGGACGCATTATTCATGCTGTTTCCGGATATTACGGGAACCGGACTGGATAGCCGGCGCGTGGCGGCGTTCCTTGAGCAGGAGGAAAAGCTTGCGGTCGTGCCGGGGACGGCGCAGTTTTTCGGGCCGGGGGCGGAGGGGCATATCCGCATCTGCCTTGCGACAAGCCGCGAGGTTTTGGCGGAGGGCATGAATCGGCTGGAACGCGGCATGAATAAACTGGCCGCCAAAAGGGCATAGCGTTCGCCGTCCTTGTAATGCCCGCGGATTAAGCGGCGCAGCCGTCATGGCAATGGCTGTCCGCCCAGGGGGCGGCGGAAACGCAACCCATGCCAAGCCATATATAATGCGCGCTTGTCCGGCCTGCCGGCGGACGTTGTTAACGGGCGGCTACAAGGTCACGCCGGAGGATTTCCGGAAGGCGAAAGGTTTCGAGGACCGCATCGGCCGTGGCGCCATGCCGGCCGGCCGATGGCAGACTCCTGTCCAGATCCCCCTTCCTACCCTTTTACGGCGCCGGAGGTCATGCCCTTGATGAAGTGCCTGCTGAAGAGCAGGTACAGAATCAGAACCGGCAGGGAGGACAGGGTGAGCACCGCCAGAACCTTGGACCAGTCGGTCTGGTATTGGCCGAAGAGCCGGGTCACGCCCAAAAGAAGGGTTTTGGCCTTCTCATCTGAGATGAAGATCAGGGGGAACCACAGGTCGTTCCAAAATGGCACCAGGTTATAGATGGCCACGGTGGCCAGGGCCGGGCGCAGCAGGGGCGAGACGATCCTGCCCAATATGCCCAGGCGGCCGGAGCCGTCGATCAGGGCCGCCTCCATGAGCTCCTTGGGAATCTGGCGGATGAACTCCGTGAGGATGAACACGGCGATGGGCAGACCCATGGCCACATAGATGGGAACCAGGGCCCAAATGGAGTTTAAAAGCCCCATGGCCCGCACGATTTCCAAAAGCTTGATGGAGGCGATCTTGATGGGCATCATCATGCCCACGATGAAGAAGAAGTGCAGGAGGGTGGAGCCCTTCGTCCGCCATTGGGCCAGGGCATAGGAAGCCAGGACGCCCAAAATCAGCACAAGGGCCAATGACACGGTAACCGCCAGGAAGCTGTTGAAAAAATACCGCATGAAATCGCCGCTTGCCAGCACGTCCGTGTAGTTGGAAACATTCCATACCTCGGGCAGGCCGAAGGTGTTCTGGTAGATGCTCAGCCTGTCCTTAAAGGAATTGATGATCATGACGTAAAGGGGAAAGAGCACGACCGCGCACCACAGGATGAGCACCATGTGGGAGCCGATGCGCATCCGCTGTATCCTTAGGGAGCGCGGCTTTCTTTCTTTACTCATAGGGGATCACTCCTTTGTTTGGGTTTTGCGCAGGATCAAGAAGGACATCGCCGCCAGCATGAAGAACATCAGGGTGGCCACCGCCGCGCCCATGCCGGGGTCGGGAATGCCTACGGGGTGCTGCCCCGCGATGCCCAGCCGGTAGAACAGCGTGCCGATAAGATCCGTTGCGTAGCCCGGCGCGCCGTTGGCGTTTTCCATGGCGTATACGATATCGAAGGCGTTGAAGTTATTGACGAAGGTCAATATGGTGATCATGCCGATGATGGGCCGAAGCAGCGGCAGCTTGATCCGCCAGAATACCTGCCAGCCGGATGCGCCGTCAATGTCCGCGGCCTCGTAAATATCCTCGCTGATGTTGCGCAGGGCCGCCACGAACATCATGGTGGGGATGCCGATCCATTGCCAGCAGGATACCAGGGCCACGAAAACAAGGGCCGTGCTTTCGGTGCCCAGCCAGGGCTTGGCCAGCATGCCCAACCCCAGGCTGGTGAGGAAGGGCTTGGACCACACCGGGTTCAAAAGCAGCTTCCAAAGATAGCCCGTGACCAGCACCGCGAAGGTGGTGGGGATAAAAATGATGGTTTGGTACAGCTTGCGCCCGCGCATATGGGCATTGGTGAGCAGCACCGCGAACACGATTCCCAGCACGTTCTGCACCAGCATGTGGATGACGAAAAAGACGGAGGTGTTTTTAAACGCGTTGCCAAAGCGCAGGGAATGCTCGGGATCGGTAAATAAGCGCAGATAATTGTCAAAGCCGGCAAACGCCCGGTTGCCCACGTTGCCTGTGAAAAAGCTCAGCCGGATGCTGTCAATGAGGGGATAGGCCATGAATACCACATAGAAGGCCAGGGCGGGAATTAAAAACCAGACCCAGTAGCGCCCACCCGGCTCCAACCGGCGGGGGTTCGGGGCCGGGCTCCGGTTCTTTAAGCTTGCTTTCATCTCATCACCTCGTAAGCTGCGGCTAATAGGGAATAAACCGGCGTCCCCGCCGGGAGACGGGCCTCCCGGCGGGGAAGAAAGCGGACTGGGATTAGGGGACCAGGGCGGCCACGCTGTCCGCGGCCTCCTGGGGGGTAACGGAGCCCTTGAGCAGGTTGATCACCGCCTGGTTCATGGGCGCGTAAAGATCCATGAGGGCGGGCCAAATGAAACGGGCGTCCGTCTGCCTGCCGGCGTTGAGCGCCAGGAACTCGTTGGCGTGGGGATCCGCAAGCTGGATCTCAAAGTTGATCATGGGGAAGTAGCCCAGGGGCAGGTTCTGGGACGCGGTGGTGGCGCCATCCTGGGTGCACAGCCAGGTCAGGAACGCCTTGGCCTCCTCGGGGTGGGTGCTGGCGGCGTTCATGGTGATGGCCATGTCGGGGTGGAAGCAGATGGCCGTATCCGCGGCGTTGCGGGCGGGGATTGCAAATACGCCCCACTCGAAGGGCGCGCCGTCATACACGCCGGCGGTCCAGGAGCCATCCACGAACATGGCGGCGGCCTGGGTGTTGAAGAGCACCTGGCTGTCGTTATAGGTCACGGATTCAAACCCATCGGGCAGGTAGGGCGCTACAGAGGCAAGGTCCGTATAGGCGTTGACAAAATTCTCGTCGTTGAGCTTCTTCTCGCCGGATTCGTACTTCACCCGCTCGGCGGAGCCGCCCACATAGTTGGGCAACATGCCCAGGAAGAAGCACTCCAGGATGTCCCACTCGTCCGCCACGCCGTTGGCCAGGGGGGTGATGCCCTTGTCCTTGAGCGCCTTGCACACGGCGATGAACTCATCCCAGGTGGCGGGCATGCTGAGTCCCTCGGCCGCAAATACGTCCTTGTTGTAATACACCGCGTGGGAAACCGCCGCGAAAGGCACTGCGAACATCTTCCCGTCCCTGGTCTGCCAGGGCGCCAGGTTGGAGGCGGTGAAGTTGTCCATCAGCCCCGGGATGTCGGTGCAATCCGCGAAGTACCCCGCCTCAAAGAGCTCCTGGCCTGTGGCGTAGGAACGGGCGTACATCAGGTCCGGACCGGAGCCGCTGTCCAGCTGGAGCCGGAGGGTGGCGTTATAATCCGGGGGATTGGTGGGCTGGAAGGTGATGTTTACGTTGGGCGCCACCTGCTTATACGCGGCAAGCAGGTTGTTCATCTGCTGCACATCGTCGGTACGCCAGGAGCCCATGGTCAGTTCCACGGTTTCGTCCGCGGCGGGCGCTTTCTCCGGGGCGAGGACGGCGGCCTCGGGCTGGACCGCGGGGGCGCTGCACCCGCTCAGGACAGGAACCGCCAGCAGCAGCATGGAGAGGATGACGAGCATACATTTTTTCATGTTTTGAACCTCCTTTTTTTAATCAGCAGGCTGACCTGCAAGGTTTGATCTCGCTTCAGCTTTGGCCTTCGGCCTGGGCAGGGGCGGAACGGGCGATGAGCTGATCCATGTTGTGGTTGAAGGCCACGGTGGCCGCGCCGATGATGTTACCGTCCGGCCCGAATTCCGAAAAGCCGATGTCAAAGGCGGTGCTCAGAAACTGGGCATGCTCCTCCCGTACGGAGGTGGCGATAAGCTCCCTGAGGGGCGGGCAGCGGTCCATAAGGCTGCCGCACAGGATGATGATTTCCGGGGCGTAGGCATTTGCCAGCTGCCCCAGCAGCACCAGGATGTATTCCGCGATGTTGTGCATCAGCCGCTTAACCCAGCGCGCACCCCCCTCATAGGCGGCGATAAGCCCGGGCATGTCGATGGCCGGGTCTACCTTGCGGGCCTCCTGCATGAGCGCGGGCTCCGATATGGTGGCCTGGACGCAGCCCATGCGGCCGCAATCGCACATGCGGCTGTTTATACACAGGATGGCGTGGCCGATCTCCCCGGCCATGTTCTCCTTGCCCCGGTAAATGCCGTTGTCGATGATAACCCCCGCGCCGATGCCGCTGCCGATGGTAAGCAGCACGGAACTGGCGTACCCCCTGCTGCTGCCGAATCGGTTTTCCGCCTGAGCCCGGGCCTTTACGTCGTTTTCCAGTATGATTTTGGGCAGGGCCGCATATCCCTCCAGAAGGGGAGCCACGGCCAGGTTCGCCCAGCGAAGCTGGGAAGCGAGGCGCAAATATCCCTTGGCGGGATCAATGATGCCGGGCATCACCAGCCCCACGCTGGGAAGGCTCAGCAGCCCATGCTTTTTTAGGAAGCCGTGAAGAAGCCCCGCGATTTCCCCAAGCGCCTCCTCCGGGAGCCGGGCGTCGAGGGGCAAGGGATGGCTTTCAAACTCCAGGATTTTGCCGTATGGGTCGATGGCGCCCAGGAAAAGCCCGCCCACATCCAGGGACCCCCCCACGTTCACGATGCTGTCCCGGTTTAGATAGATGGTTTTCGCCGGGCGGCCCAGCTTGCCGTTTTCCTCGCTTTCCCGCTCCACCACAACGCCGTGCTCCTGCAAAAGGTCCGTAATGCGGGAAACGGCCATTACGCTCAGGCCGGATTCCACAGCCAACTCGTTGCGGGTAATTCCTTCGCTGCGGTATACGGCCTCAAAGATCATGCGCACGTTGTTTTGC
Source organism: uncultured Oscillospiraceae bacterium (assembly GCA_964447605.1). Classification (GTDB taxonomy): domain Bacteria; phylum Bacillota; class Clostridia; order Christensenellales; family CAG-138; genus CAYUTA01. Next base: position 48,849 of record CAYUTA010000004.1, read on the forward strand.
CGCATGGCTTCCCGGTCCAGCTTGCCGATTCCCATCATCTGCGAGTCTCCATTTTTAACATCAATTTAAATATAAGGGGGTAAAACACAGGATTCTCATCTTCTGAACTGCGAATTCCTTGGCAATGCATCCGTACTTATTAACACTACATTATAAATTATAGCAAGCCCTATAAAAAAAGCAATACCCAAATGGAATAATCCGGAACTTTTCAGGAAAAAGGTGGAAGCGTCCGTGGCGGGAGGCAAGCCGCTTTGCGCCGGACCTTTTTACCGCCGCGGAGGGAAGGGGCGCATGGCCGGGCTACGCTTTGGACGGAGCCTCCCTTAAAGAGCAAACAAAAAAGAACGCCGCAAGGGCGGACTTCATAGGGAAGTTATAGGAAAACAAGTAAATGCAAGGCTATTAAGCAAATCGGTTGAGAGTTTATCTAGAAACACCCCTATGACGCGCCCCCCAAGCACTACAAATGTGCCTGGGGGGCGTCATATAAAGATTATCTTGCTACCCGCGCAATAGCCGCCAATCAGCTAATCACAGGCAGATTGCTCATAATGAAAAGTCACTTGCTTTCTCTACGGATTTTAATCAGCTTTAAGATGTCGCCATACATATGGTCAAACTGTTTGATATCTATCATTAACCATCTTTGCCCATTTCCTTCGTTGGTATGATTATAAATTTCTTTAATTTCTTTTGATAGCATTGGAAATAAAGCATTGAATTTTTCCTGTTCCTTTATTCCTATCACAACTAAAACTGTAAAATAGCCTTGTTTTGGATATATAACACAAAGTGATTTCCCTGCTTTTCTAAGTTTCACGTTCCACCCACGAAACCAAACATCTTTGCTGTACTCCACGTTACAAAGTGCCTGATATTCAGTATTTAAAAAATGAAAAAACTGATTAAAGACCGTGTTATTTATGTATTGTTCTATTTCTTGAATGGTAGGTCGATGGTTTATATCTTTTAAATCTAACACTAAATTTCCTCCCAGGCGAATATAAAAATTACCCATCCTGCACTGATGCAACAAATGCGGGAGATTATTTTCCATATTCAATATACCGTAATTCTTTGCTATCGTAAAGCGAATGGTTGCGGTGTTTTCAGCCATTCGCTAAACGCCTGCAGTCACTTTGTTGCTCAAATGCTACCCGAAAGGGTAGGCCGGCATATTGTTTGTATTGACAAACAAACAGCTGGTTGAGGCGATGCCCCAAACCCCGTAAGCAGCGCGCGTGAACAGCCGTAACCATCCGATCAAACCTCCCCATGCCGCCCCATCCAAAGGCGTCCCTTTCTGTTTGGCGGAGAGACTGGGATTCACCGCTTCGCCTTCCGCAGCGCGCTCACACCGCTTGCAGCTAGGTGATCGAACCAATCCACAGCATCCCATACACTGTAGCATTTTTGCTCGTTCTTGGAGAGGAACGTTAAAAACGACTACTTTCATAATGATACGAAGTGTTTGCTGAAATCTTTACAAAAGACCGTGAACAACGGGAACAACGACGATTGCAACGCAGCATAAAGAAACGAGATCATCTTGAACGCTGATAAGAACACGGGAGATAACGGGCGGTAGCATGACCAAATCAAAATCCACTTCTCAACACAGCAGCAAAAGCAAATCAAATACACAAATCCCCGATCATGTGTTCGAGTCACTGGCGCGCTGCGCCCTGCCGCTGATACAGGAATACTTCAAATCCGAGGAGGGGCAGCGTGAGTTTGCCGCATGGAAGGCGGAAAAAGGCAAGGTAAAGGGAAAAGTAGCTGATATGGAGCGGTAACATGAGCGGGAGAGCCGAGAGGTTCTCCCGCTCAGACTGTCAAAGAAAGCCAAATCAAGCGAAAGCGAGAGAAGGCTTTCTTTTTGTAAGAAAGTGTTGCGGCAAAATAGATAACACATTAAAAGAGAATTGATTTAAGCAAATAGTACCGTCACGGCACATCCACATTGCTAGTTTTTTAAGGTTCATCGCCGTGTATTTGAGTTTGACCCAGTTTGTGACCGCACGCAAGCCGCGGTGTTGCGTGTATTGCATACCGTATTTGGGGCATCGATGAAGTTTTACTGAATGATACCGAGGGTTTTCTTGATTCTGCCCAGTGTTCTTGCATGGGAGCATACTTTTCAGCAGGGCGTGCTAACAGCTTCGATCCATCTATACTTCTATTTTTTCCGCACTGTACCCTTTGTATTCTGTGGGGGTCATGTTTGTATAGGATTTGAACAGACGCGAGAAATACCGTGCGTCCTCATAGCCGCAAAGGCGTGCTATCTGGCCAACGTTCCATTGTTCATGCTCGTCAATCAATCGCTTAGCAAGTTCCATCCGCTTTTTGAGCACATAACGGCTCATCGTCAGTCCCGTTCTCTTCTTAAACAACCGTGCGAGATATTCATAGCTGTAAAAGAACGTGTTGGTAATATCGTCAAGATTGTTCAGTGTTAGGTAGTATTCGTCGACGTGTGCGATTAAGCGTTCAGACAGCTTTCCGTCATCCTCGTGCACGTGCGTTCCTTGCAAAAAGCAGCGTCGAATGGCATACAAAAGGTGCTCTACCAGCTGCTCAGGTTGATTTTGTTCGCACAGACAGCGCAGAATATCCATCTGCCAATTATCCCGCACAGATGCACGTGCCTTGGTCGGCATAAACTCAATCATACGCAACACATAGACCACGATGCGCTGAAAATCCTGTTGCGTAATATTGTTTTTCAGCATGAAGCCTAAAATCAGATGCAACTCGGCTTCTGCGCCGGCTATGTCACCCTGTTCAATATATTCTCTGAAGTTTTCATGAATACGAAGCTTTACGATCCGCAGTGTATCATCGCTTTCCAGCGTTTCATCCTGCTCTAGTGTAAACTGGCTGCCCCTTGCTAAAACAATGCGCTGCTTGAGAATATTTCTCATGCGCTGTGCGCACAGCCAAACATTGCCGTCATCAAAACGCTGGGTCGAGGCGCAAATGTTGATTGATAATTCCGGGCATGATTGCTGCAATACTTGGCAAAGCAACTCTGCTTTCTCTATGGCCGCAAAGGCTCGATCGTTTTGGAGCAGTAGACATATGGTTTTCTTGTTTACGCGGTCTTCGTCGGCTACATACCATCCGGGAAACTCCGGAAATACTTGCTGCATAATGCTATGCCAAAACAGTCCGGCCATCTTTTGATAGAAGAAGTCGTTGAGCACCTCATCGTCCGCTTCGTAGATATAGTTTCCAAAGTTGACAATGAATAGAGCATACTCGTTTGATTGACCCGATAGGCGTTGATAAGACTCCGAATACCTTGTTTTGATGGATTTCCATTGCTTATCGGTTGTGATGGTACGTTTTAAGTCGTCAAGCGTTTCGCACAACGCCTCTGCTTCCAATGGCTTCAACAGATAGTTAAAAACGCCGCATTTTATCGCCTGCCGTGTATACGAAAAATCAGAATACCCCGACAGGATGACGACTTTAACTTCAGGGTAGCGTAGACTGAGCTGTCTTGCCAACTCCAGTCCATCCATGCGGGGCATTCGAATGTCGGTGAAAACGACCTGTGCGCTATGCAGCTGCACCATTTTTAATGCAGTTTCTCCGTCCGAACAAGCGGCTACTACTTTGAAACCTGAATCGCTTGACGCAATGCGCTCGCATATCGCCTCAAGCAAGGGTTCCTCGTCCTCAGCCACAACAACGCGAATTTTTCCCCTTGTCATTTCCATTCCAGACTACCTCCAAGCAGTATATCGCCGCCTTGTTGCGATGGTGTGATTTGGAAAACAAGTGCATTCTTGTAGCAGTGATGCAAACGTAAATATAGATTGACCAGGCCCATGCCATCTAGCTGCAAAGATTCCTCATGCGAGTGCTCGGCATAATGATGGCATCGCGCCTCGATTTGTTCTACTTGTTCGGGCGTAAACCCCTGTCCGTTGTCCGTAATCCGAACCCGCCAACCGTCCTGCGTCAAAGTGCCAATGACGATAATCAGCGTGTCGGCACGGTTGGAGTATTTGAACGCATTTTCCACGATCAACTGTAACACAAGCTTTGGAATCTGAATTTGCATCATTTCGATGGGCACATCGATTTTTACTACCGCGCGCGGAAAACGCTCCTGCATAATGGCAATATAGCTGCGCAAAAAAGTAAGTTCTTCATATAAAGCGACGCCTTGTTCTGCGGGCTGGCTGATGTAACGCAGAATGCTTGACAGATCACTGCACATACGGCAAACGGTTTTTGTTTCGCCCTTGTCGGCAAGCACGCTTATGGAGGCTAGGGTGTTATACAAAAAGTGCGGCTGCACTTGTGCGTTGAGCGCCAAAAGCCGCGAGTGCATCTCGCCTGTTTTTGCAGTGACAACCTCAGACAGCGATGCTTGTAACCGCTCCGAAAGCGCCGTTATGGCGCTTGCCATATTGTCTAACTCCTCGGTGTCAGATTCAACTTTCTCAAATCGAATATCCTGCGAAAAATCGAGAGCAGCAAGCTGCCGATCCATCTTCGACAGGGGTCTGGACAAATCGCGGCTTACGCGATATAGCATGGGTAAGGCCACCAAAGACAGTAGCGCGGCTAGCAGTATGGAGAAAAACAGAAACGACAAGAGCTTATTGTAATACGTCATCACCGGTATGACATAGGCGGCATAAGCATTTGCGGAAAAAACCGGCACGATGCGCACCATGTTGCCTTTGTAACGATACGACGCGGGCTGAATCTCTCCATCGAACTGAAACGGTGCGATGGAAAAGTTTTCGCCGCCATAAAGGAATTGGCCGGTATTGCTGATAATATGCAGTTGAAGATGTTCAATGTTGGCGTTGTCGGCCAAGTTTTTGCAGAAGCGTTCAAATTCCATTGTTTGGATGCCGACTTCCAACATCGCCTGCGGACGAGCAAATAGATTGTTGAGATTGATCGAACGCGATAGCAGCAAGAGGGACTCATCCGTATCCGCCTTTGTTCGGCCCGGTGTGTTTTTCAGGTAGGCGTTTTCGCTTTGCCGCAAAAGCAATGCCGAGCCGGCACCCGCATAATCTGCGTAGGTGTCGACCGGCTGCTGATACTCGCTGACAATGATTTCGCTACCCAGCCAGATATAATAGCCGTCTCTTGTTGCAACTCCGACGCGGTAGCCTTTTTCAAACATTTTATACGCTTCCAGATACACGGTATTAAGCGCATCGGCTTGGTTTTCGCCGTTTTTAGCCGCAATAGGCAGGTCGTACAAAACAGATTTTTTGAAAACCTGTGAGTTGAGCAATTCCATGGAAAAACTGTTCAACTCTGAAAAATACATATCCAAAGAGGTGTTGATTGCCTGCACCATTTGTTTTTGTGTGTCGATGATGCTGTTGTTAATATCCAGCCCAACGAACACCATGACAGCAATGATGCTGATAATGAAGAACGCAGCAAACAGCCGCGCATACGCAGCAAACAGTTTATCCTGTATTTTTCGCTTCTGTCCTTGACGCTTCAAATATCTTATCCTCTTTGCAATTTTTTGAAGCTCTCCAATGCAATCGTGCGACCCGTTAGGCGGGATTCCTCGGCCGCGAGTGCAACCAAATGGCTTTCCACGGAATCCTCTGCGGAGGACTGCGCATACGCGCCGTCGCTTTCCACCGTGCGCAAAAATCCTCGCATGAATCTTTCGTCGCTGCCGCTATGCCCCGACGCATTGATCTTGACGATGTGTTCAGCGGTATCTCCACTCAAAAAGTCGATGTGCGTAATTCGGTTCTCTTCCATGTCGCAAAGAAGCTGACCGCGCGTGCCCATGATGTTCATGGTTCGACTGCCTTTGCCCGTAAATGCCGACATGGTAAAGCTGGCCGTTACTCCATTTGTCAAAAGCAGATTCACAACCTGATGGTCAACCACGTCATTGTCGCAATGGTATACGCAACGCCCATAAGGCCCATCCTCAAGCGCCGCTGCGACATCTGCCTTGCCGCCGGAAAGAGCCACTACTTTCCGAATCGTTTCAGAATACCACTCATCATGATCTAGGTAAATCTTTCCCGCATCGTATGGGCAGTCATATCTGGCCTTGCAGCCGTCAAGGCAGCGTTTGCTTGCGCCCTCCGGGGCATTTTCTGCGCAAAAGTGTTTCAATGATCCAAACGAAGACACGCTGATACAGTGTTCGTCCGTGAGCCACAGCAGTATGTCCATATCGTGACAGCTCTTTTGCAAAATCATCGGGCTGGATTGCGCTGTGTTGCGCCAGTTGCCGCGCACAAAGGAATGCGCCTGGTGCCAGTAGCCCACGCACTCAAGATGCTGAACGCATACGATGTCGCCGATACAGCCGGTATCCAGCAAGGCTTTTACCTTTGTAAAGAAAGGCGAATAGCGCAGTACATGACAAACCGTGAGCGAACGCTGATAGGCCTTGGCATATTCACCCATGGCAACGCAGTCTTTTGCATCTGGACTCATGGGCTTTTCACAAAGAACATGATAGCCTTTTTCAAGAGCGGCTTGCACGGGCAGCGTGTGTTCTTTGTCCATCGTACAAACCAGAGCGCAATCGGCCAATTTTTCTTTTGAAAGCAGTTCTTTCCAATCAGAAAAAACCAAGTCCTCCTCTATTTGATGCTTGGCACAAAACGCAGCTCTGCGCACAGGGTTTGGCTCGGCAACGGCAACAATGCGGAATTCATTGGGATGCTCTAGGGCATATTTTGCATAGACTTCCGCGCCGCGCTGTCCTGCTCCGATTAAAACTCCGGTAATCATTTCTTATCCTCCAAAATGCTCAACCCTTGACAGAGCCTGCGACCATGCCCGAGATGATGTGCTTTTGACCAAATACATAGACGATCAAAATCGGGGCGATGGCGTATAATATCGTAACGCATACCAGATTCCAGCTGGCGGTATAAGTGCCAAAGAAATTGTACACCTGCTGCACGATCACCGCTTTGTCGGGATCTGGCAGCAGATACAGCGGCACGGTAAAGTCATTCCAAACATTCAAGAAGTTGATCATAACCACCGTGACCGTTACGGGCTTCATTGTAGGCATGATAACTTGGAAGAACAGCCGAAGCGGCCCTGCACCGTCCACAATGGCGGCTTCGTCCAGCTCCTTTGGAATACTGCTGATAAATCCATAGAACAAGAATATGGAAAGTGGCAGCACCAGTGCTGTAAATAAGAGTATCACTCCGGGTATACTGTTGTAAAGTGACAGCCACCGCATCACTTTTACAACCGACACCATGCTCACCGGTACCATAAGGCCAATGGCAAAATACAGATAGAGTCGTTGGTTGAGTTTTGATCTGTTGCGGCTGATGACAAACGCGCACATGGACGAGCAAAGCACGCTAAGCGCGACGCTGCTAACGCTGATCACAAGCGAATTTATCAGCGAGCGCAGAATGTTGCCATCCTCCCATACTTTCTTGAAGTTCTCAAAGCGCAGTGTTTGCGGCAGCGTGAGCGACATAGTCAACGCTTCGGTCTTTGTCTTGAAGCTATTCAAAACAACGATTGCAAAGGGAATCAGAACCACCAGCGCGAGCAGCCATGCAATCGATTCTTTTATGATAGTCGTGATCGTTTTTTTCATCGCTTTCACCTTAATCCTTGCTGTCCTTAATGCGCAACACCAACAGCCCGAAAATGGCCGTTATGAAAAATACAATCACACCGTAAGCGGCGCTCATGCCGTATAGCTTTTTGCCAAACTCTTTATAGACTGCCGTGTTGATGAGCTCTGTGCTGCCCGCGGGACCACCGCCAGTGAGCACAAACACGATATCAAAGGTCTTGAGTCCTTGCGAAAGGTTCAGCAACAGATTGATGATGAACGAGGGTATCATGCGCGGCATAGTGATAAAGAATAGCTTTTGAATGCTGTTTGCACCGTCGATGCCGGCCGCTTCATACAAGCTCTTGTCAATCAACTGAAGACCGGCAAGATAGATGACCATGTTAAAGCCCGTTTGCTTCCATACGTCCACCGCCATGGTTGCGCCAAGTGCAGTTTCCGGCGTTGTTAGCCATGGATGAACAAGCGATTCTAGGCCGATCGCGCTCAAAAACTGGTTGAAAAACCCGCTTGTCATCAGCAGCGATCCAAACATCAATCCGATGATGAGCGGCGACAACATGCTGGGCAAGAAAAAAATAGCGCGCATGGCATTGCGGCTCTTGAGCCCTTCGTTAAATGCAAGCGCAAGCAGAAAGCCCAGTACGTTTTTGAATACGGTGGTCACAAAAGCATACCATATGGTACGCACTATGATTGCAAGCAATTCAGGGTTGGAAAAGATCTTTTGAAAATTGGCAAACCCGATGAATTTGGCTGTCTCCTGCGTTATTTTGATTGCATTCCAGTTGGTAAGCGAATAGTAGAAATTGATGACAACGGGTGTCATGAACAGGATGGTATACAGCAGCAACGCGGGTGCAGAAAACCCTGTTTTGTAGATTTTCCTCTGGTTCAAGGGAGAAGCCCCCTTCCTCTTGAAATTAAGAGGAGCGGCGGCAACCATGCCTGCCGCTCCCCTGAAACTCGGTAGCTTATTAGGTGTTAGCGTTATTCAGCAACGGTATCAAACATGGTGGCGCGATACTCGTCGATGGCAGTGATGAACTGATCCACGCTCGTCGTGCCGGCTGCGAAGCCTTGCAGATACTTGTAGATGTCGCCATCCCAGTAGAGGACATATTTGATGAGCATGACAACCGGGGTTTCACTGCGCTCGAGCAAATCGGTGGTTGCAGTGGTGGCAGAAACGCTCTCAACACCCTCAAACGCGGAGGACACGAGGTCGGTACGGGCTGCATAGTAGGTTTCGAGGTTCTCGTCGCGTGCAAGGAAGTCAAGGAAGAGCTTGCAAGCTTCGATGTTGGAGCTATTCTTGTTGATGTACTTGGAGATGCCGCCGCCGTTGCTTACGGCAGCCTGGTTGTCTAGAAGCGGGCAGGGGAACATGCCAAAGGTATCGGTTGCGCCGTTTGCATACAGCTCAGCAGCATAGGCAGAGTAGGTGAACATCATGGCGCATTCGCGATTCTGAAGTGCGGGGTAGCTGCCAAACCAGTCTTCTGCCTGGCCATCGTTGGTGAAGTACTTGGGCGATCCGCCATCCTTGGCTTCCAGCAATCCCTTGACCTGCTCAAGGCCGTTGCGAAGCGCTGCGATGTCGGCCCACTTGTTGTCTTTTCCGGCATTGAGATACTCAACGTAATCCGGTTTTTCTGCTTCGATGGACGGCGTTAGAGCATATACCCAACTCTGCGTATGCCACACACCGTTGATGCCCTCGTACAAAGGCGTAACACCGAGAGCTTTGATCGCATCGCACAGAGCGATGAACTCAGCCCAAGTGGTGGGTACGGTCAGGCCGTTTTCTTCAAAGAAGGTTTTGTTGTACAGAATGCCTTCAAAGTCAACGCCCCAGGTGGAGAAACCAAGCAGCTGACCATCAACGGTGTTGGCTTCCTTTGCCCAATCGACCAGACGATCTTCCCATTCGGAACCGGTCAAATCCAAGGCGATTTCGGGGATGCCGGCGGACTTCATTTCGCCGCCTGCTGCATACATGAACATATCCACAGCATTGCTGCCGCCGGACAGGCTCGTGCCAAGAAGCGTTGCATAGCCGTTATCGGGTGTCAGGAGAATTTTGACTTCGACGCCGGTTTCATCTTCGAACTTCTTGAACAGTTCACGGTCAATATCCTTGATCCAGTTCTGCGAAGCCATCAGGGTGATGGAATTCGGCGGGGTGGCTTCCGATGTGGGTTCCTGCACGACCGCCGGCTTTTCGGCAGACGCGGCCGGGACAGTTTCTACAGCAGTTTGCGGCGTGGTGGTGCAAGCCATGGCCATGGGCAACACGATCAAGGCAACCAGCACAAGACAGAGCAGTTTTTTCATTGCAGTTTCTCCTTTAAGATAATTTGATGTGCTTGCAGGAATTTACTCCCTGCTCTGTCTATTACACTAGCATTATGATTCCGTTTCAAACAGGCACAGGCTTGACAACCCGATGTGGACAAAATTGATATTTTGGTAAAAGCAGCTTTTTCCCACACAAAGAGTGCGGCATAATACATATAGACCGCTTCATGAACCTGCGATGCAATGCAAGCTATGCCGCTGCATCATACCATAACAACGATAGAACAATCAAATTCTTAAGGAGCATACTATGACATCCTCATGGGAAACCATCACCGCTTGCGGTGGCAATCGCCAAAGGTTACAGCGCATCACATGGCCTTATGACAAGTATCCCGACATGCCGCAACTGACCGCCGGTGCGCGCATTACGTTGCTCGACACCGTGGGGCCTGGGGTCGTCACGAATCTGCATGTTTCCAACTATGAATATCTCGATGATGTACTCGAGAGCAGCAGCGCGCGGGAGCCGGATGCAGCAAGCCGCTTGTTGATCGAAATTACCTACGATCATCATGCCGTTGCCGACATTGCCATGCCGTTGTTCGACTTTCTTGGCGACGTAGATGCCGCTTGCGATTTCTATTCCACCTGCTATTTTTCCAAAGTGCGGCTTTCGCATAACTTTCGCCTGCCGATTCCGTTTCGTCAAGCCATCCGCATCGACATTGTGAATCCCACGAAAACCGACCTGATCGGCTATGCAGATCTGCAGTGGGAAGCACTCGACGCATTGCCGAAAGGCTGTGGATACCTGAGCGTGGATTATCGCCGCGGATGCGCGAACTTGCCAGAGGAAATCGTTACACTGTGCGATATTCAGGCAAAGGGAAGCATCGTTGCCCATTGGTTTTCCATTTGCAGCGACTTGCCCTTTGCAAAGGAGGGTCAGTATGTTTGCGAGGGGAATCAGGAATTCTACCTGGACTACGAAACCGAACCCTCCCTTGAATACCTTGGCACCGAAGACGTCTACGGCTACTCTTGGGGCTTTCTCGGTTCTGCGAGCGATGGCTACAGTGCCATTATCCGCTATGATACAGATCAACAGGGTGTTGCAACTATTTCCATGCTGCGCTGCCGTACCCTGGATCGCATTCCGTTTGAACGTGCCTGCAAGGTGTCGCTCGATTATACGCAGGAGTTTTTTTCCAAGCTTTCGAAAAACCCGCTGCATCAAACAGGGGTCTTTCGCGACCGTCTGGGCGCAAGTTTTGCTGCCGAATACAGTAGCTGCTTTTATTATTACAGAGCATAGCTTTCCTGATACGGCCTGTTTTCAAACCATTCTTGGGGCTTTTTTGCGCAACTTTCGGTAGACTATTTTTCCAGATCATTTTCTCCATCACGCATTCCTCCGCCTGCCCTCGAATCGCATTCATCGCGCCGACCCATGCCATTTGGTCACATGCTTTTCCTTCTTCCGTAATGCCTTGCGACTTTGCAAGCTGTAGCATGTATTCCCATACTTGCTCTTTACACAGCTCATTCCGCTCAACAAGCCAGTTTTCCAACTCTCCAGAAAACAGCAATTCTGTATAAAGATTCTGATTGTACTGCTTCATGTGCGCAAGCAACCTGCGTCCGTATTTGCCTATGTTCCCCTCGTTGATTTGTGTTCTGCTCATGTTCTTGTCCTCCTGTTTGTTGTTTTATCAGAAGTGCTAAAAGCTGTCGTGTGCCACAGCAGACGACATAGCACAAATATACAACAAATCCGAACCCTTCACCGATCAATATCGGGTTCGAGTTCGGATTTGAATTTGAATGGCGGAGAGACTGGGATTCGAACCCAGGGTCCCGTCAGGGACACGGCATTTCGAGTGCCGCACGATCGACCACTCTGACATCTCTCCGCGCCGCAAAAAACAACCGGTGTTTTTCAGCGACATTCAGTATACTAAAAAGCTTCGCAAATTGCAATGTTTTCGTGAAAAAACATGTTGCCGTCGTTGCCGGGCGCACGCCCCGTGTTATAATAGATAAAAACGAGACACGGTCAAGGAAAGGAGTTGTCTGTATGGCGGAGGAATTTGGAAAACGAATTGAAGCATTCGGGCAAAATATATGGAAAAAGGCGCAGGGCGCGGTCAACATCGTTGGCATGAACAACGATATCTCGGCAAAGTCGCGTGTGCTGACCGATCTGTATGCCGAGATCGGCAAGGCCTATTGTGGCAAGCACCGCGGGGATGCGGAAACGGAATTTCCCGAGCTTTGTGAAAAAGCGCATGCGCTTGCGGCGGAAATCGCCGGTTTACAGGAGGAAATCCAGTTGCAAAAGGGCTTCCGCAAATGCGTGGCCTGCGGCGCGCTTGCCCCGGCGCAAGCTACGTTTTGCCCCGCCTGCGGTGCGGCCATGCCGCGGCCCGAGCCGGAGCCCGAATCCGATCCTGTCGCCGACAAAAGCGTTTGCAGGCAATGCGGCGCGCACATGGTGGAAAGCGACGTGTTTTGCGCGGCCTGCGGCGCGCGGCGCGAGGAGGCGGACGCGGAACCCCGGACGCAGGGATAGCGGAAAGCCCGTATAGGCCGGTCCCTGTTACGCCCTGCGGCTGGACGCATTCCCCGCGGGGCGGACGGATTGAATTTTCGGAAGAAAAAAGCACAGGCCCCGCAGGAGGGGGACCATGGCTAGATTCAAAAGCCCATATGGATATGATGATGCCGCGGACGCGGAATACGATGGCGTATGACGCGGCGGAACGGGGGCTGTACGGTTGTTCGGCTGTACGGTCTATACGCGGTCGCCGGCGAAAAAATTGGGGTGGCGGCGGGACGGTTGGAGACCGCTCTGACCGATTTGGCCGGGGAGTTTTGAAAAAAATGGAATCATAAAACAGACCTTTGCAAAAAGGCCCGACCCGCGGGCTCTCATTCCGGTATGCTTCAGTTCGCTGTACGGACAGGCATGGGTTGCGCCCGCGGCGGAAATGCCTCTGTATCGAACGCGGCGGGCGGTCCGGGAGTTGATGCTCGCAGGAGATCTCCTGCGTGAATTGTTCCAGCTCGCTACGCATCTCAAAAGCAGGCTGGCCGGGCTGATCGTAGGGTTGAAACGCCCGGCAATCGGCGCCGACCGTTCCCCTCTGATGACGGCGGAGGAGCTGGTGAACGTGCAGCAATCGCTGCGGTGGGTGGAAAAGCACGTGGAATTACGGGCGCTTTTTAAGCGGGAGCCGTTGGGACCCGCCTGGATTCTCTCGTCCAGGCAGGTCGTTTTTACATCATACCGCAGCGCGTCCGCCGCCGTTCATACGGCTCCCGCGGCTAAGGTCGGATTTTCCGGCGCAGCATGGGGAAAACGTCGCGCGACTATTCCGCGGCAGCACGCGGGCCGGATTCCCTGTAGAGCCGCCAGCCCATCAGGACAACCCAGACATAGGCCAGGGTTTTGGGAATCATCAGCATACCCAAAAGCGGCACGGCCGAACCGAACAGCACAACCGGGATGTAGAAGCCGAACGACAGGATGACGGCAAGCGGCATAAAGCGGAACACCGGGTCCCCGGCCTTTTTCGCCTCCTGCGCAAACAGGACGATGATCATGATTCCCATGATGGAAAACGGGATATTTCGCAGTATTCCGTAAAATAGCGGCTGCTGGTACGAAAGCCAGTCGTTTTGCGGAAGCAGGCAGAGCGCGACTCTGGCCGCCGTCAGAACCCACATCAAGACGGTCAGGTTTTTGCGTTGCGCAATGCCGTACCGTTCCCGCCAGATGTAGTAAAGGATCAGGTAAAAAACAGTCATGGTAACAGAGGTTATCAGCTTGCCGGCGCCGAGCGCGGCGGCGTTTGCCTCGAGCCCGGCCGTCCAAAGCGCATACATACGCGGCACGAGGTGGAAGGCGTCTCCCGCGCCGAGCAGCACGGCCATAAGGCCGAATTTTTTAACAAGGGGATCGTGCTTCCCCCTTGCCATCATCAGGATGCCGGCGGTGATAACCCCGGTCAAATAACAGATGTCGAAAATCGTTTCTACGAGCGCCTGTGCCATTGTCACAATCTCCAATCGGTTTAATATAGTGTCCGCTTCACAATCTCAATGAAAAAGCCTGCATCGGGAGCTCTCATACGAAGCGATATAAGAAGGTTTGAAAGTACGAACGCCGCATAGCGCTCTTTTGTGAAGCCGTCCGTCCAGATATCCGTACGGATGGCGGCATCCTGCTCCATGCGCTGTATGAGCGCGCTTCTCAAAACCTTCTGCATGGAGTACATACGCTCCTGGCCGACGGCTTCCACATTTCTAAGGCTGTCCATGAGCATACCGGCGGAGCTGAATATGCGGCCGCTCAAAAAATGATAAATTTCCCCAAGCTGGTCGCAGAATGAACCGCCGCCGATTGCTTCCCGCATCTCTACAAGTGTTTTTTTCCAATATTCTTCCGTAAGGGCGAGCAGGATTTCATCTTTGCCGGAAAAGTAATTGTAAACCGTCCCCTGTGCAATACCGGCCTTTTTCGCAATTGCCCGTATACTGATTGCTTCCGGCCCTTCCGCTCCGGCAATCTCCCGGGCCATGTCCAGCAAAGTGCCGCGGAGCGTTTCATCCTTTCTTTTCATCCGGCCCCTCCCCTCGAAACCTTCATAAATGAACGCGTTCATTTATAGTATAGCTGCTTTTTTTGTTTTGTCAACAATTAAATGAACGCGTTCATTTAAAAACCATGTCTGAGCGGCGGGCAAAATTCGCATCCTGTGTGCAACGGAGGGCGTCACCGCTGACGGCACGAAGCGGCTGGACCCTATTCAACGGAATTTTTCCCGCCATTTGAAATGCCCGGTATATGCTTTTGACGCCATGCGGAGGCTGCTGTTGCGGCTTTTGCCAACAGGTTCATCTGTAAACTTCGAAAAAACTAAAATTGGTTCTTGCAATATAATTTCAAACTGATTATAATATCATCATATTATAATATGATAATAAGTTTCCGGCCCCATTCATTCGATTTGAGCCGTTGCGCTCAAACAAACAATACCAAATCAGGAGGAGCACACATGAAAAAGAGATGGTCGGTATCGCTGATGGTCTGGATTCTTGTTACATCGCTGTTGATTGGCTGCGCACAGCAGCCGGCCCGGCAGGGCGCCGCGACGGACGTACCGCAGCCGGTTCCTTCCGGGGCGGCAGCGCCGGCCGAACGGAAAAAGCTGGTTGTGATCAGCAACCGCAGCTTTGGCGACAAGGGCCCTATCGATAGTCAGGCAGCGGTTCTGCCTGAGCTCGAGGCGCTCGGGGTTGAGACCAAAACGCTGGAGTCGCTCTCCGCGGACGTATTTGAAGAGGATATTCGTGCAATGGCAAACGCCGGATATGACATCATCGCAACGTCCTTCCCGCCGGTATCGGAGGCCGTGGTTTCCGTTGCAAAGGATTTCCCGGATACCGCCTTTATCAGCATCTATCAATTCAGCAACGCCGGCGAAACCAGGTACGACAATATCTGGTCGACCGAATATAAAACACAGGAGATGCTCTATGCGCTTGGCTGCCTTGAAGCAAAGCTGACCAGAACCAATAAGGTCGGCTTTATCAGCGGACAGGAAACTGCAAGCTCCAACTCCGGCATCAACGGCTTTATGGATGGCGTCATAGCCACAAACCCGGACTGCGAGGTTGAATATATGTATGCCGGCACGTATGACGACCCGACCGTTGGAAAAGAAATTGCGCTGGCAATGATCAGCCGCGGCGTTGACTGTATCATAACCGCCGCGGGCAAAACCAGCACGGGCGCGATCGAGGCGTGTCAGGAAAAGGGCGTGTTTATCGTTGCGGACAACGGCGACTTTTTTGATCTTGGTCCGAATGCGATGGTCACCTACTTTCTTACCGATTTCGGCCAGGTGGTGAAGCAGGGCGTTTCGGATTATATAAACGGAGAATTCAAGGGCGGCGAACACACCATTATGTCCGTATTTAATGGCGGAGCAGTTGTAAAATGGGACGCTTCCGAACGCTTTAACGAGCAGAATCCAGAGACCGCAGAGCTTGTGCGGGGAGCGATTGCATACGCAAAGGAGCAGGAAGCAAAGGTTATCTCCGGCGACCTCGTTGTCGAATTCAAACCGGATACGCCCCGGGCAATCCGAAAGGGTTCATAAAAATGAACGGGAACGTCTATACGCACGGGTTCCTTGTCGATGACCTGGATGCTGCAATCCGATTTTATGAAAGCAAGCTTGGCTTTCGTGTCAAGCGACGCACGCAGACCTTTGCCGCGATGGAGACAAATGCGCCGTCCGGCCTGTTCTTCTGGCAATATGCGCACATTTTTGAGCATCTTGGCCAAGAAGCCGCCGGGAAGGTGCGGCACAGGCAGATGATCGCCATGCTGTATGAGACGAGGGAGCAGGTAGACGCGCGCGTAGAAGAGCTGCTCCTTGACGGTGTGGAGCTGGTTGCGGCCCCACAGGAATGGGCCTGGAATGCATATGCCGCCTACCTCGTGGATTGCAAGGGCTTTTTGTGGGAGTTATGGACATGGAATTGATGGAGAGGAACATGATCCGGTATAACCATACCGCGTACGGTCTGCTCGTTGATGACATTGCAGAAGCGGTTGCGTTCTATCGCGATACGATGGGCTTCCATGTGCTGCGTCAGTCGGATACCTTCGCGCAGATGGATGCGGGCGGCACGTTGGCGTTCTTTCTTTGGAAATGGTCGCATCTTTGCGAGCATCTCGGCCGGGAGGCCATGCAAAAGGTGCGGCATCGCACGCAGTCTGCATTGCGCTTTGAACGGCCGGACGATGTCGACCGCGCCTATCTTGCGCTGAAAGAGCAGGGCGTAAACTTTGTGGCCGCGCCGGGCAACTGGGAATGGAATGCACGCGCCGCATATTTCGTTGACGACAACGGATACATGTGGGAATTGTTCTGCTGGCTCAAATAAAGGATCAATGCGCCTGCTTGCCGTCAATCAGGCGGCAGGCGGGCGTGTAAGGAAGGGGTCGAAGGGTAGCATGGAAAACGCGCTTTCAATGCGGCATATTGTGAAAACGTTCCCCGGTGTTGTTGCCAATAACGACGTCTCGCTGCATGTCGAACGGCGGAGCATACATGCGCTGGTCGGCGAAAACGGCGCGGGGAAAAGTACTCTGATGAATATCCTCTGCGGTCTTGTCGGGGCTGACGAAGGCAGCATCCTGCTCAATGGGAAAGAGACGGCGATCCGTTCAACCTTTGATGCGATCAAGCAGGGTGTCGGCATGGTGCATCAGCATTTCATGCTCGTACCGGATATCACGGTCCTTGACAATATTCTGCTTGGCGCGGATACGCCTAAAAAAGCGGGTTTAACGGACTATCGGCAGGGACGCAGGGCGGTTGGACAAATCATGGATCAATATGCCTTTCATGTTGATCTCGACCGCAAGATCTATGAGCTTTCGGTCGGTGAAATGCAGCGGGTAGAGATCATCAAATCCCTTTATCGCGGTGCGGAGATTCTGATTTTGGACGAGCCCACCGCGGTGCTGACGCCGAATGAAATCCGGCAGCTGTTTGACGCAATGCGCAGCTTTGTCGCGCGGGGCAAAACGATATTGTTCATTTCGCATAAGCTCAGGGAAGTGCTCGAAATTTCCGACGAGATTACCGTTATGCGCCAGGGCAGGGTGACGGGAAACGTAAAAACCCGCGAGGTCGATGAAATCATGCTTGCCACGATGATGGTAGGGCGTGACGTGGTATTGCGTGTGCATAAGGGGAAGGCTGCCCCCGGCGGGGAAGCGCTCCGGCTTGACCGGTTTTTTGCAAACAATGACAGAAGGCTGCCCGCGGTCAGGGACGTGTCCTTCTCGGTTCGACGGGGCGAAATTGTCGGCATTGCCGGCGTCGACGGCAACGGGCAGACGGAGCTTGTCGAGGCGCTCTGCGGCATGCGCAGGCAAACGGGCGGCCGCGTTTATCTCAACGGGAAGGACATCACCCATTGCGGCGGGCTCGAACGACGCAGGCGTGGTATCGCGCATATTCCGGCCGACCGCATGGTATTTGGCGTCAACAAAACCTGCAGTGTGGAGGAAAACCTGATTCTATCGGTTTACAACATCAAGCCCTATTGCCGGCTGGGCTTCATGCTTTGGCGGAAGCTGCGCGCGTTTTCAGAACGGTTGGCACGCCGTTTTCACATCGTTGCGGCTTCGATTGAGACGCATGTCGGCAATATGTCCGGCGGCAATATGCAAAAGGTGGTCGTTGCCCGGGAAATGTCGGCCGAGCCGGATATTTTGATTGCGGCGCAGCCGACGCGCGGCGTTGACGTCGGCGCGATTGAATTCATTCACAACGAAATCATTGGCCTGAGAGATAAAAACAAGGGCGTCTTGCTGGTTTCGATGGAGCTCGATGAGATATTATCGCTTTCCGACCGGGTTCTGGTGCTCTATGAGGGCGAAATTGTGGCCGAGTTTGAAAATGAAAACCTGAACGAGCTTGAGATCGGACTTTACATGACCGGCGCAAAGAGGATGGAGCGATCGATATGAAGGACAGGATGAAAACAGCCTGGTTCGAAAAAGCCAGGCGCAATGGCCGGCTGGTCGGAAGACAGGCATTGATAGTGCTGACCGCGCTGCTGGCTGCAACGATACTGGTGATCGTGTTCGGGTTTGAGTGGGATTCCGTTTTGCAGGGAATCCGGGGCGCTGTTGTCAACGACGTCAACGGTACGCTCAGATGGTTTACGCCGCTGCTGCTGACGGGGTTATCCTGCGCGCTTGCATTCCGCGGCGGCATATGGAACATGGGGGTGGACGGACAGCTTTACATGGGCGCCATTGCCGCAACCGCGGTCGCCATCCGGTGTGCCGCGCTTTCCCCCGGGCCGCTGCTTGCGCTGGTTTTCCTTGCCGGCATGGCGGCGGGGGCGCTGTGGGCGGGGATCGCCGGCTTGCTGCGCGTGTATTGCGGGGCCAAAGAGGTTGTGACCACCATTCTGCTCAACTACATCGCATTCCATTTTACCGATTATATGGTGCTTGGCCCGCTCAAGGGTTCCGGCGGATATGCGGTTGCGGAGTCGAGCGACATGATCGGCGAGCAGATCTGGCTTACGAAACTGATTCAAGGCTCAACGGTTACAACGGGCCTGATCATTGCGTTTGTCTCGGTGGTCGTAGTTTATGTTTTGACAACCAACACACCGTTTGGCTATGAAAACAGGATGCTCGGCACCAATCGCGCGTTTGCAAACTACGGCGGAATCAACGTCAGGCGTACGTTTATGGCTACGATTCTGATCAGCGGAGCAATTGCGGGGCTTGCGGGCGTAATTGAGATTCTCGGCGTGCATCACCGCTTCCCGATTCGCTTTTCGAACAACCTTGGCTTTGACGGAATCGTCGTATCGATTCTGGCAAACGACAGCGCGATTGGCGTTCCGCTGAGCGCGTTCTTCTTTGCGGTGCTGCGCAACGGCTCCTATAACATCGAGCGGCTTTCAGACGTACCAAAGTCCCTGGTGCTTGTCGTGCAGGCCATGGTCATATTGATGGTTGGCGCAAGGTTTGCAATGCCGGAGTTAAAACGGAAGGATATCATCAAAAAGATCAGGCGCGGACTCCACTTTGGCGAGCCGGCGGGAGGTTCCAATGAACGACTTGTTTAATGCTGAAACGATTGCCGCGACATTGCGCATGACCACGCCGCTGATATTGGTGGCGCTGGGCGGCCTCATGTGCCAGCGCGCGGCGATATTCAATATCGGCCTGGAAGGCTATATGCTGATGGGCGCGTTCTGCTCGATTTTATTTATCAACATTTCGGGCAGCAGCCTTGCGGGGTTAATCGGCGGAATTCTCGGCAGCGTTCTGCTGAGCCTCGTGTATGCGTTGTTTGTTATAAAATTCAAAGCCAACCATATCCTTACGTCCATTTCGGTCAACTATGTTGCAACAGGGCTGACAAGCTTTTTGCTGATGCCGTTATTCGGTGTGAAGGGAAGTTTTCGCCCAACCAATATGCAAGCGCTTCCGACGGTGAACATACCGTTTCTTGAGGAAGGGAGCTTTCTTGACATCGCGTTCAACAATCACACGGTGACGGTGTATGTTGCGCTGGCGCTGATTGCGGTGGTGTACGTGCTGCTGTTTCAAACGCCGTTTGGCCTGCGCGTCCGCAGCGTTGGCGGCAATGAAAACGCAGTCCGTACCGCGGGCGTCAGGCCGGAAACCATAAAGCTGCTGGTAATTATCTGGGCCGGCGTGCTCTGCGGCGTTGCCGGCGCCCATCTGTCAACGGGGTATGCGTCGGAGTTTACCGAGAGCATCACACAGGGGCGCGGCTTCACAGCCTTCTCCGCGATTGTATTCGGCGGGGCGCATCCTGTGTTCAGTTCGCTTGCGTGTTTGCTGTTCGGCCTTGCCGACGCGGTTGGTATCCGTCTGGAATTGGCCAATATGGGCGTGCCGGCCGGCGTGATCAAAATGTTCCCGTATGCGCTGGCCTGCATCGCGGTGGCAGTGAGCTCGCTGGTGCAGCTCAAGAAGAGGACGTCGTCGAAAGAGCTGTTTTAGCGGCAATCTTGATACGGGAAGGAAGCAAACCAAATGAAACTGAGAAAATATTTTAGAACGGAAACCTATTATGTCAGCCCTGCAAACTATGCAAACGAGGTGTTTGACCAGTACAAGCTGCCCCGCAAGGTGGAACTGCACGATTCCACCCTGCGCGATGGCGAACAGCAGGCAGGCGTCGCGTTTTCCAAAGCGGATAAGATCAAGATTGCCGAACTGCTTGCAGAGGCCGGCATCCATCGCATTGAGGCCGGCATGCCCGCGGTTTCCAAATCGGATCAGGAGGCCATACAGGCCATTGTGAAAAGCAATTTCGGGCCGAAAATATTTGCATTTTCCCGCGCTGTGGAATCCGATATCCGGCTTGCCGCCGACCTCGGCGCGGACGGCGTTGTTGTCGAGATCCCCGTCAATGAAGAGTTGATCCGCTTCGGGTATTGCTGGCCGAAGGACAGGGCGGTCGATGCCGTGGTTTCCGCGACAAGGCTTGCGCATGCGCTTGGGATGCAGGTCGATCTGTTTTTGATGGATTCCTCCCGCCTTGCGAGCGATGATTTTGTAGCGCGCGTGCAAAAAATCAAGGAAGAAGGCTGGGTTGATTCGTGCAGCCTCGTCGATACGCAGGGCGTACTGTCCACCTCGGCGACGCGTTTCCTCGTAAAGAACGCCGTTGAGAAGCTGCGCGTTCCGATCGAGGCACATTGTCACAACGATCTTGGTCTTGCGGTTGCAAACTCGCTGGCCGCCTTTGAAGCGGGCGCTTCGGCCATCCATACCACGGTGCTCGGCATTGGGCCGCGTGCGGGACAGGCCGCGACGGAGCAGGTCGCCCTTGCGCTTCGCCTGCTGTACGGCGCGGATATCGGCGTCAACCTGGAGAAATTGTATAGCCTCGGCCGGTCCGTGGGTGAAATTTCCAGATTTCAGTATCCGGTCAATCAGCCCATTGTTGGCGATGTGTTGTATACGATTGAATCCGGCATGCCGGCGTCCTGGTGGCAAAACATTAAAAAGGAGCATCCGCTCGCGCTTTACGGCATCCTGCCACAGGCGGTGGCCCGTCCCGAAATCGAGATTGCGCTCGGCAAGAGCAGCGGGAACGCCTCCATCCGGTTCTGGCTTGAAAAGCGGAATCTGACGTTGAAAAACGATGAAAGCGTTGCGGAGATTCTTCAGAAGGTCAAGGAGAAGGCGACGGAGAAGAAGGGCGTTTTAAGCGAGCGGGAATTTCTTGCGATCATAGAGCCTTACGTATAGGGAGTGAAACGCATGAAGCAGGCATGGTTGAAGAATCGATATGCAATCGTCGGCGTGGGCATGACGCCGCAGGGGAAGGTTCCCGGCAGAAGCGCCGCGAGCTTTCATGTGGAGGCATGCATCAACGCTATGCAAGATGCCGGCCTTGGCAGGGACGCGATTGACGGCTTGCTGCTCTACCGGCACTTCGCCCCGCTCGACGGCGATATCGATACGACTGCATTTACGGTTGCGGAGCAGCTCGGCATGCGCCCAACGGCGCTGAGTCAGGAGGCGTATTGTACAAGAACGTGGCTAACGCATGCCGTCGGGCTGCTCGAAACCGGGGTATGCAACTATGTGCTGGTATCCTATGGAGACAATGGGCGGTCATTCAGGCGCGCGTTTGTCAATGAACTGGATCACGGCAGGCCGACCGACGAGCTGGCTGCATACGGCGATTTTTCGACCATGGCCAAGTATGCCATGATCGCGCGTTCAGCCATGCACGCTTATGGAACCGGCCCGCATATCTGGCGCAATATTGCCGTGGCCCAGCGCGCGTTTGCCAATTTAAACGAGCGTGCGTCGATGTATGGCAAGGCGCTTTCCAATCAAGACTATGATGCGTCGCCTTATATCGTCGAGCCGTTCCGCCTGCTGGATGCAACGCCCGTAACAGACGGCGGAAGGGCGCTCCTCCTCACCACAATGGAGCGGGCGCGTGACCTGCGCTCCAGGCCGGTTGCGCTGCTTGGGTTCGGGCAGGCCAACATGCCGGCCGCACCAAGCCGCATGACGTTTGAGGACTCGCAATATGCGGCAAAAACCGCCTGCATGGCCGCGCTTTCCATGTCCGGCATTTCCCTTGAGGAGATCGATTGCTGCGAGATTTACGACTGCTTTACCTACACGGTGGAGGCAACGCTGCGTGATTACGGGTTTTTCAAACCGGATGAAGCGGAAGCGTTTTTGTCGGCGGCGCGCATTGGCCCCGGCGGCGCGCTGCCGGTCAACACCTCGGGCGGCATGCTGTCGGAAGGTTACTTTATGGGGTTGACGCCGGTAACCGAAGCGGTGCTGCAGCTGCGCGGCGCATGCGGCGCACGCCAGCTTGGCACGCTGCCGGGCACAAAAAAGCCAGAACGGATTCTTTGCAGTGACAATGGCGGCGTTTTCCAAAGCCACTGCACGATTGTACTTGGAGGGACGTGACCATGGGAGAGCGTGCGTATTCCCGTCTTTTGCAGAAATTTCCGCCGGAAGCGGAGCCGTTCAAAGAAGGGCTTCAACAAAAGCGTCTGCTGATTATGCAGTGCGGCGACTGCGGCGCATTTCGCCTGCCGCACGGCATCGCCTGCCCGCAGTGCGGCGGCATGGCCTATCGCTGGAAAAAGGTGACCGGCGCGGGGGAGGTGGATTCGTTTGTGATATTCCACCGCGCGTTCCACCCTGGAGCCGGACCGACGCCGCCCTATGTAGTGGCGAGAATACGGCTGAAGGAAAACATCTTCTTTTTGGCAAACATTGTGGGGCTTGCGCCGGATATGGTATACTGTGGACAGAAAGTTACGCTACATTGGGAAGCAAACGGCGAATGTGGATACTTGCCGCAATTTCGGCCCGCGGCAGCCCAGTAACGATTGATAAAGGAGATGTGCCATGGCATTGCTTGCTGAAAACAAAGCGATTCTTTCGGAGCAGATTGTACAAAAAATCATTGATGAGATTAAATGCGGCAATCTCAGGCCCGGTGAAAAGCTGCCGACGGAAAAGCAGCTTGTCGATTTGTTTCAGGTAAGCAGAATCACGGTCCGCGAGGCGCTGCGTACGCTGAAGGTCATGAACATCATCGATATCAAGCAGGGCAAAGGCGCGTTTATAACATCAACCGACGTAAACCTTTTGATCGATCAGCTGGATTTCGTATTCCTGCTGGAGAAAACCACCATTTCCCAATTGTTTGAGGCGAGGCGCGCGCTGGAACCGCAGATTGCCGCCATTGCGGCGGCGCGTATCACAGACGAAGAGGTTGCCGAAATGCGCGTCATGAGCCAACAGGATGGATATGATATTCTTCTCCATCAGAAAATCGCCGAGTGTACGAAAAACCCCGTGCTTGTGCGGTTTGTGTCCAGCATCTGGAGCATGGGCGAGATCAGCCGCCAGATGACGTCCAAAATTCCGGGTGTGAAAACGGTTGCATATTCACAACATGCGGCGCTGATTGAAGCATTGGCCGCCCATGACGGCAATCAGGCGCGGGCATTGATGTCAAAGCATCTGGAATTTGTTGAGAATACCTATCGAATGAATAATCCGGGAACAGAAAATTAGCCGCAGCAAACATACCGCCTGTGAGCCTGCGCCGAAAACCGGCTCCGGCGGCAAACCGCACGGGAAAACCGCCCCAATTGGGCGATTCGCTTGGGCGAATAAATCGCCGGAGCCGGAATCGGCCGGTTCAGCGCTTTTGGGCGGCTTCGATCTGCCCGGTTTGCTGCACCATCCCGGATCCGCTTCGCCGGACTGCCGAATGTATGCTTGCCTTTGTACGGGTGTGGGCGCTTCGTGCGGGGGTATTCTGAGGCGGTCAATCGCGCGGGAACCGACGGATCCGTCGCGTTTGCGGCCGGCCCCCTTTCCCCGCCGCTCCCGGCTTATAAGAACCGCAGGAGCTATCGGCACATGCCGGCTGAAAGCAGGCGGCCGCGCACATACACGGATTTGATATCCAAAGCAGCATCCAGCAATACAAGATCAGCCGGAAAGCCCGTCTGAATGAACCCGCGCTCTGCATCCAGCCGCGTTGCCCGCGCCGGATTGTGCGTTGCGGCAGCGACCGCAGTCTCGAGCGGAACCCCGAACCGTACGGCGTTTTTCAGCGCATCGTGCACGGTGATAACCGAGCCCGCGAGCGTATCGGAGCCGCACAGCGTGCAGCGGCCGTTTTGGAGCGTAATCGGCTGGCCGCCGAGCTCGTATGCGCCGTCCGGCATGCCCGCGCAGCGCAGCGAATCGCTAATCAGCACAATGCGCTCCGGGAACAGCCGGAAAGCCGCGCGGACCGCAGATGGATGCACATGCAGCCCATCGCAAATCAGCTCCGCATAGGCGCCTGCATCCATACCCGCGCCGATGGGGCCGGGCGCGCGGTGCGCGAGGCCGTTCATGCCGTTATAAAGGTGCGTAAGCTCCGTTGCGCCCGCGGCAAAGCCGGCGGCCGCAGCGTCATAGCCTGCGGCGGTGTGTCCGACGGCGACGGTGCAGCGCGCTGCTGCGGCGTGCTTGATAAACGGAATCGCGTTCGGCTCTTCGGGCGCGACGGTCACCATACGCACCCGGTTGCCGGAAGCCGTGTTGACCCGGTCGAAAAAGGCGGCGTCCGGCGCATGCAGATCGTCCGCGAACTGTGCGCCCCGCTTGGCGTAGGAGAGGAACGGTCCCTCCATGAACATGCCAGCGCAATCGGCCATTCCGGGTTCGGGCGCAAACGCGGCGATGGCTTCCGCCGCGGCACAGAGCGTATTGAGCGGCAGCGTCATGGTTGTGGCAAGAAAGCTCGTTACGCCATGCGCGGCATAGTGACGCGCCATCTTCGGCAGATCGTCCGCCACGCCGTCGCTGAAATCACAGCCTATCGCGCCGTGTGTATGCACGTCGATAAGGCCCGGCAGAAGATATTGCCCGGCCGCATCAATGCCGTCTTCATCCGGAAAATGTCCGATCTGCGTGATGAAATCGGTGAAACGCACGTCATATTTTACAAAATGTCCGTCCGGCAAAAATACGTTCGCGTGTTTAATCAGCATGGAAAGGCCCTCCTTACAGCATTGGCAAGCTGGCCGCCGCAACCGACTGGCCGACCCGACGCGATTTTTCGTCCGGCAGATGCAGCGTAATCTGTTCGGCAACTACGGGGTATTCTTCGCGGAGCACGCGCAGCGCGTGCTCGACGAGCGTTTCGCCGCCCTTGCCAGAGAGCACGCGGCCAAGCAGCAAAACGTTTGCAAAACCGTACAGCGCGCGGTAGAACGGAAGCGTATGCGCCAGGTATACGCCGATATCGGCAAATACCTGTAGGGCGCGGGCGTCGCCGGTATCGGCAAGCTGCTGCACGATTTTGAGCTTTTCTGCGGGGGACGCCGCCCCTGCCAACGGAATACCCGCGACATTTGCAAGCTTCACCACGCCGTCCTGCGAAAAGTACTTGCAGCCGACGCCGATATCACCCGACCACTCGTCCATCATGGCGGCCGGGTTGAAATCCACGGGCGCGAATGCGAGCTCGTTGAGCCAGCCGGTGATATTGCCCTGCGCGTCCACGAAGCCCACGGCCTCGCTCGTCCCCATCGCAATGCCGAGCACATTGTTTGCGCCCAGGCTCATCGCGCCGGCAAGGGCGGTCACGTCGCCGTCGTTGCAGACGGTCACGGGCACGTCGCCAATCTCCCTGGCAGCGCGCAGATAGATATCCTTGACCTGCTCATTGAACGCCTTTTCGGGCACCTGGAGGAACAGCGACGCGACCATCGTGCGGTTATTGATGAATACGCCCGCGCTCGAAACGCCGATGGCGTCCACGCGCGGCATGTGGCTTGCGGCGGTCTTGAACGCGGACACGATGCCGTCGTAATGATACTGCGGGTCGGCGTTCGTTTTCGGGTGCCAAACGACCTCCTCGGCGTAGACGGGTTCGCCGTCGATTACGGCGCTGACCTTGCGATCGGAACCGCCCGCGTCAAATCCAATGCGGCAACCGTCGAGATGCCGCCCCACAGGCAGAGACGCATCCTGCTCGGCGGGCAGCTTGTCCACGCGCACGACGGTCAGCGGCCGCTCGAACACGCGGGTCATGAAGTGGTAATCAAAGGCGCGTTCGCCGTCGGGCGCGTATGCGTGGATGAGCCGGTTGCACAGCGCCTCGTCTCCGCACAGCTCGATGCGGTAGCCGCCCTTCATCCAAAGCATGGCTTTGACGAGCCGGTCAAGATAGACGGCGTCCGCTCCGCGCATCTCCGACGCACCGTGAATATGCGTATTTACAACCGCTGTATGCGCATCCCCGCGGACAAGCGCTATGCCGAAAGGAACCGTCGCCGTTTTTTCAAACGCCTCGTTGAAGGCTTGTACCGGCATGAACGCCGGATCATAAACGGGAACGTTCTTGATATCAAATGGAATATTCAAATAATTCATGGTTGCACCGTCCTTTCTTCGCGCTTCGGCTTAAACTGGGGTCTTGTGTATGCAGGCGCAGATGGCGGCGGCCAGCGCGGCGTGACCGGCGTGATTGAGGTGCACGCCGTCCTCGTCGCCTGCCTGCACGATGGACGCGGCGTCCAGAAAACCGCAGTGGAGCGTCTCCGCAACATGCCGGCAGACAGGGGCAAGCGCATGTGACCTTGCGACTGCGCCCATTCCGTAGGAATCCAAAAAAGGTGCGTTTTGCAGCGATTCCCGGATATGTGGCGGAGCGATAATCAGAATCTTCAGCGCACGTCCATCCGTTTCGGAGATGTACGTCCGCGCCGTTTTGACCAGCAGCCCCATGCCGAGGCCGATATCCGATACAGGCACGCCAAAACGGAGCTTCAGGTCGTTTGTTCCGAGCATGAGTATGAGCATGTCCAACGGGCGCGTCCGTTCGAGCGCCGGAAGCAGCAGCGCCTTGCCGTTGCGATCGTCGGCCGTGGGGTCGTCGAATACCGTCGTGCGGCTGTTCATGCCGTCCTCAAACACCTGGTAGCCGGAACCCAATAATTGCTGCAGGCGCCCCGTCCAGCGCACGCTGAACGGATATCGGCCGCCTTCGGGGCTGGCCCTGTAGCCCCATGTGTTGGAATCGCCATAGCAAAGGATTGTTTTCATCATTCGTCCTATTATAAATGCTTGTCGGTTAACGCCGTGGCAATGCGTTCCCGGTTATGCTCCGCGGTGCCGGGGTCGCGCCGCATCAGCTCGTTGAACAGTACGTCCACCACAAACAGCTGCGCCACGCGCGCCGGAACGGAGCCGTGCTGGAGCGGGCTCTCGTTCGTGCCGCACAGCAGCACACAGTCGGCATAGGCCACGCCCGGGGACCTGGCAAACCGCGATATGAGAATGACCCTGGTGCCCTGCGTTTTGCAAAGCCGCATGATATCCATCATATCCTTGGTCGCGCCCGAGTAGGAGAAATACAGCACAACGTCGCGTTTTGTCAGCAGAGACACTGCCGCCGCCTGCAGGTGCGAATCCTGAATAATGAAGAAGTGCGAGGAGACGGTCGAAAACAAACTGCAAGCCTCCTGCGCAATCGTCAGCGATCCGCCCTGCCCCAGGCAATAGACCTTATCGGCATTGTACAGCATATCCGCGGCTCTTTGCATGTGTGCTTCGTCCAGCTTTTGCATCGTCTGCGTCAGGGCGGTCACGTTGGCGGAAAACAGCTTCTGGCACATGTTGGAAAAATTGTCGTCCGCAGCAACGTCCCCCTCCGCATAATCGGCGGGAATCGCGTCGCTGCGGGGGGTGGCCGCCGCAGTGGCCAGCGAGAGCTTGAAATCATTGTAGCCCTTGAGTCCCAGATCCCGGCAGAAGCGGGAAATCGTCGCATCAGCAACGCCGCATTCCGCCGCGAGCTCCGATATGGACATATACTGCACCTCGATGCGGTGCTGCATGACATAATCGGCGACCTTTTTCTCGGCCTTTGTCATGGAAAAATAGTGATCGTTAATGCTCGTAAACATGTGGGAGGCCCCCGTTTTGTTAAAATTTCCGCAGTATTTGGTCAATCATCCTGTCGGCCATGATCAAGCTGCGGGGAAGATGAAACGGCCCTTTGAAGGTGCTGCCCTTGGTGGGCGGCATGGTCGGCTTGCCGTCGCGGCGAAGATACCCGTACCATTCGCCGTACGCGGGATCGCCGAATACGGTTTGACAGTAAGTAAGCGTTCTGTCAAACCAGTCGAGGTATCCCTGCTTCCCGGTGTCGCGGTAGGCCATGAGCGACGCGATCAGGATCTCGTTGTGCGGCCACCAAAGCTTCATATCGTGCTCATAGGCTTCCGTCGGCTTGCCCAAACAGTCGATAAAGTATAGCAATCCGCCGTACTCCCTGTCCCAGCCCGCCTCAATGGCGTTGGTAAACATCGCTTCGGCGTTTGCATGCAGCGCCGCGTCGCCCGTGCGGTTGGCGTGCTCCATGAGGAACCAGCTGCATTCAATGTCGTGCCCGGGGTTGACGATGCGTCCGACGGTGACGTCGCTCCAAAACTCGCCGTTCATACCGACGTTTTCGAGCGTGCAGCGCATGTCGGGCTTGACGTGGTAGCGGAAAATCGTATCGACGCATTCCGCAGCCCGTTCGTCGTACTCCTTCTTATGCGCGGGGTCGACGCGCGAGAGCACGCTCGTAAGGTTGAGATAGATCATCGGGTCGGCCAGCGCGCGGCCGCTGCGCGTCTCCGGTATGCCCTTGGGCCCAAGCCCCGTGGGATCGGGCGCGCCGTGGTTGAGCGCATAGATCAGCTCGTAAGCCCGCCTTGCGCGCGCGAGGCAGGCGGCGTCGCCGGTCACCCCGTAGTATTCCGCGTTTGCGATGGCGTAGAAGCCCTCCGAGAAGCAGTACCGCCGCTGGCGCAGGGGCTTGCCCTCCGCCGTTACCTGAAAATACATCCGTCCGCCCGCGCTGCGGTTGATGCAGTGCGCCTCCATGAAGTCAAGGCAGCTTTTGCCGGCAGCAAGCCACGCGTCGCGTTTGCCGTACTGCGCGCACAGGTACGCAAATATCCAGCCACAGCGCCCCTGCATCCATACGCTCTTATCCGTCGAGTAGAGGCTGCCCGCGCGGTCGAGGCATGTATATACGCCGCCGTGCACGGGGTCCATGCCGTGCGTAAGCCAGAAATCGACGCAGCGCGCAAGCTCGTCGCGCACATAGGCCTGCACGTTCGTAAAATATGATTGATCCATCGTTCCTCCTATGAAAAGGACGCCCACCTGTACCTCTCCTATTGTACAAGACAGACGCCTTTTCTTCAACCACTTTTAGCTTGTTGCCGCGATTGCCCCGTCGATCATGCGCGCCGCCGCTTCCATGACCGCTTTGTCCTCCGGGAAGGATTGCGCCAGCGGCGCACGCACCCCGCCGACGTCCAGCCCCCGGAGCCGCAGGATGCCTTTTGCCGTGGCGTAAAGATTGCCTCTGGCCTCGCACATCTTATAGATGATGCGGCAGCATGCGTTCTGGATTTGGCGGGCTTTTTCCACCTTGCCTCCGCGCATCAGGCGATAGACGGCGAGGTACAGCTCGGGCATGACGGCGTATGTGCCGCCGATCCCCCCGCAAGCGCCCGCGGCGAGGCCGCCGGCCAGCTGCTCGTCCGGCCCATTGAACACGACAAAGCGCTCGCTGCCCGCATCACGGAATATCTGAATATCCTGCACCGGCATGGAGGAGTTCTTTACGCCGATCACGCGCGGATTTTTCCGCATGACGGAGAGCAGCGGCAGCGTGAGCGCCACACCCGCGAGCTGCGGGATGTTGTAGATAATAAAATCCGTGTTCGGCGCGGCGGCGGAAATGTCGTTCCAATACGCCGCAATGGCATGCTCCGGCAGGTGGAAATAGATGGGCGGAATCGCCGCGATGGCGTCTACTCCAAGCGATTCCGCATGCGCTGCAAGCGCGCGGCTGTCCGCCGTATTGTTACAGGCTACATGCGCGATGACGGCCGCCTTGCCTTTTGCAACCGCCATGACGTGTTCCAGCGTCAGCGCGCGTTCCTCAACGCTTTGGTAGATGCATTCGCCCGAGGAGCCGCCGACATACACGCCGTCGACGCCTTTGTCAATCAAGTAACGCGTCAGCGCACGCACCCGTTCGGGGCTTACCGCGCCCACATCGTCATAGCAGGCGTAGAACGCGGGGAATATGCCGTTGAATTTCTGTAGGTCTGTCATGTTTCACTCCTGTCTGCGTTAGCCTTTCACTGCACCCATCGTGATGCCCTGCGTAAAGTATTTTTGGAACGCCAGAAATATGGCGATGATGGGAATGGCCCCCAGCGCGGCGCCCGCCATGATGAGACCAAAGTCGCTTGACATATCGGATTGCAGTTTTGCAATGCCCAGCGAGATGGTGAGCCTGGCGCTGGAGTTGAGCATTATCAGCTGCAAAAAGTAATCATTCCACGAGGTGATGAAGGTGAATATTGCGAGCGCGCCGATGCCGGGCTTGATAATGGGCATCACGATGTTTGAGAATGTGCGAAGCTCGCCCGCGCCGTCGATGCGCGCGGCCTCCAGCATCTCCGTTGGAATGTTCTCGGAGAACTGCTTCATCAGAAACACGCCGAACGGCCAGCCGATTGTCGGCAGGATCACCGCCCAGATGTTATCGTGAAGCTTGAGCCACGACATCTCCTTGAGCAGCGGGATCAGGATGACCTGCTTGGGCAGCGCCATCGCGCAGACCATGATGGAAAACAGCAGCTGACGGCCAATAAAGCGCTTCTTGGCGAGCACATAGCCGGCCATGGCGGCGGTGACGCAGGTGAGAATCATCGCCGCAACGGAGATGAACACGCTGTTGCCGAGCCACTTGAACGCGGGATTTTTGAAAAGCCGCACATAGTTATCCAGTGAAGGCGAGCGCGGGAACCACTCGGGACTGGCGGCGTTGATGGCGGCGGCGTCCTTCAGGGAACCGGTCATGATCCAGTAGATCGGAAAGATGAACAGAACCGCCAGCACCAGCAGGATGATGAGCGAGACGCCCCGGTACGCAGCGCTGCTTTTTACGTTCGTTTTCATATCGGCGCCTCCTCAGTCTGCGTTCCCCGACTTGGCCAGCCTGAACTGGAGTGCGGAGAACAGCGCAATAATGATGGCGAGAATCACGCCCATGGCATTGCCGTAACCATAACGGTAGAGCTTAAACGCCTCGTAGTAAATATAGTACATGACGGTGCTCGTTGAATAGTTCGGACCGCCGGAAGTCAGAAGCTGAATGAGCGCAAAGCACTGGAACGTGTTGATCGTCGTGATGACGAGGATGTAGAGCGTGGTCGGCATAATCGACGGCCACTTGATCCGCCAGAAGGTTTGGTTCCTGGTCGCGCCGTCCACCTCGGACGCCTCGATGAGCGAGCGGTCCACATTGCCGAGCGCCGCGACGTACAGCACGATCGGCTGGCCGATGGAGGTCGTGAACAGGATGATGAAGATGCACCAGATGGCGGTCTTTTCATCGCCAAGCCAACTGACGTTCTTTGAAATCAGATCGAACGATTTCAGAATATAGTTGAACAGGCCCGTGTACTGGTTGAACATCCATTTCCAAACGACCGTCACCGCCACCGTACCGGTGACCACCGGCAGGTAGAAGATGCAGCGGAAGAACGAACGCAGCCCGGCGCGCATCTGATAGATCGCGGAGCCGACCCAAAGGGAAAATGCCGTAACGAGCGGAACCGCCGCAACCACGAGCAGCGTCGTGTTTTTGAGCGATTTGATGAACACCGGGTCGCCGAACAGTTCCTTATAGTTGTCCAGCCCCACGAAGGTGAACTCCGTCATGGTATGGTTAAAGAAGCTTGTTACCAGACACATCACCATGGGGACAATGACAAAGCCTACAAAAAAGACCAGGCAGGGGAGCAGGAACAGATAAGCCGACGTGGTTTCCCGGCGGACAAGCGCCCGACTCATACCGGAAAACTGGGATTGCTTTGCCAAAGATAACACCTCTTTCGCGCGAATACTCTTTTTACAGATGCACCCGCTCCCACACAGAAACGGAGAGCGGGCGCATGCCTGGCGTCTGCTGTTTTGCCGAGGGTATGAACGTCAGGACGCCGCGGTAGCCGCGTTGCAGGTTTCCACGTAGGCGTTGACCGCAGTGGTCACATCCGCGCCGCCGAAGATCTGCTGGAGCATGTTCCACCATGCGGTGCGCTGCTCGGCCCAGCCTTTGGTGACATTGTAGTAATCGCCCAGATATTTCTGGAAAGAGTTGTACACGCCCATGCGCGCTTCATTTTCCGTGCCGGCGTAAACGTTGCCGTAGGAACTGCGAACCGGGAAGAAGCCGGTGGCCGAAACGCTTGCGGGACCCTGCGCCGGATCGTCGCACACGAACCCGATGAACTTCTTGGCAGCCGCGATTTTCGCGTCGTCGCCATTGTTGAACACGCCGAAGCCCCAGATGCCGCCGCACAGCTCCGGCACGCCATCGTCGGACGGGAAGGCCAGCGCGTAAGGCGTGAAGGCAACCTGGCTTGCATAGTTGGCTTCATTCGAGGCGTTCCAGCAGAAGCTCATGCCGATGGTGCCGTTGGCAAAGAGCTGCAGCTCGTCGGAGGCGACGATGCCCGCGTCATAGCTCAGCGTACCCGCTTTGGTCATATCGACGAGCAGCTGGAGGCCCTTGACGCCCGCTTCGCTGTTCATCGTCCACTCGGTGTGCTCCGGATTGGTGTAAGCCGCGGAATAGAGGTTGCTGGCCAGCGCGCGGGTACCCTGGTCGCCGCCCTGACCGCCGCAATACACGACGCCGGTGGTCTCTACGCCGCCGGCTACGAGGGCTTCCATAGCCTTCTGGAAGTTCTCGGTCGTCCAGGTGCGGTTCTCGAGATCGATGTACTGAAGGGCGCCGGCTTTTTCAAACATCTCGTAGTTGATGGCCATGCAGTGCGTGGTCATGCAGAGGGGGTACTCATAGTACGCCCCGTCCGTCCACTTGCAGGCGTTGACAACGGCCTGGCTGGTCGCGGAAATGTCCGCCAGCGCTTCGTCCGTCCAGAGGTCGGAAAGATCGACCATCTTGCCATTTGCGCCCCAGTTGCTGACGAGACGCTCCGGCCCTTCCATGATGATGTCGGGGGTGGTGCCGGCTTCGATTGCCGCGGTCACCTGATCGTCGCCGGACTGGTAGTCGAGATACTCAACCGTCACCCTGATGTCGGGATACTGCGCGTTGAAGGCCGCGATGAAGCCGTCAACGGTGTCGGCGTCCTTCCAGCTGCCAATCGGATAGGTCCAAAGCGTGATATCCGCCTTGAGGGCTTCCTCGGCGGGCGCTTCGGGCACTTCTGGCGCCTCGGGCTCGGCCGCTGCAGAGGGCGCGGGCTCAACGGTAGCCGCCGGAGCGGTCTGGCAGGCTGCCGTGGAGAAGACCATGCAGACGACCAACATGAGTGCAAACAGTTTCTTCATGAATGAATCCTCCTTTTATTTTTCTTGCCGGGTTCTCGTTCAATTTTGGAACGACTTGATAATTTTGATAGTATAGGAGGAAAATGGGAGTGTCAATAGAAAAATAAAAATTATTTTTTATTTTTAGGGTCTAAACTATCTTGTAAACTATCGCCTA